>NZ_JBIWOE010000003.1:87664-430587 GCF_044767585.1 Streptomyces sp. NPDC101225 | reverse complement strand
CGGATGCCGGGTGGGGCGGGGGCCCGGCGGGCCCCCGCCACGGGTCAGTTCGAGGGCTGGTACGTCGTCGGCTCGACCGGTGCCCGGACCGTGATCGCGTCGGACTGGGCGAACCGCAGACGGAAGGTGACGGTCTGCCCGGCCGTCGGCTTCTTCTTCAGGCCCATCAGCATCAGATGGTTGCCGCCGGTGCGCAGCACCAGGGTGCCGCCCGCGGGGATGGTGAACGCCTTCACCGGCTCCATCTGGTGCGCGGCCGTGGTGCGGTGCATCGTCACCATGTCGGCGATGTCGCTGCTCACTCCGGTGAGCTTGTCGGGCTGCCGGCCGGTGTTGGTGACGGTGAGATACCCGGCGGCCATGTCGGCCGTCACCGGCTGGCGCACGTAGGCGCCGCTCACCTTCAGCACCGGCTCGTCGTAGGCCACGGCGCCCGTGGACGACGAGGACGTGGATGCCGAGGATGCGGAGGAGCAGCCGGTCAGCACGGTGCATCCGAGCAGTAGCGCGGCGACGGCAGCGCCCGTGTGGAAGCGGACGCGACCGGTACGGGGGCGGGGACGGGTGGGGGCGGTGCGGGATGTCACGGCATCTCTCCCTTGACGAGCTTGGGCAGGTCGGCGGCGTACCGCTGCTCGGAGGTTCCCGAGGTGTAGAAGAGGTGGGCCTTGTCGTCCTTGGATGAGAAGGCGAACACCTCGGCCCCGTGGCTGACAGTCACGGTGCCGTCCTTGTGTTTCACCGGCGCGGAGATACCGATGCCCAGGCTTCGCGCCGCCTTCTGAATGGCGGTGAAGTCGCCTGTGAGGCCGGTGAAGGAGGGGTCGATCGCGCCGAGCCACGTCTTCAGGCGCCGGGGGGTGTCGCGGGTGGGGTCGGTGCTGACGAAGACCACGCGCAGCGCACGCCGGTCCACCGTGGGCAGCTTCCGTGCGGCCAGCGCGATGTCGGCCATCGTGGTGGGACAGACGTCGGGGCAGTGGGTGTAGCCGAAGTACAGCAGGGTCGGGTGCCCCGCCGTCCGCTTGACGAGGTCGTAGGGGTGGCCGGTCTGGTCGGTGAGGGTCAGGGCGGGCTTGGCGTCCGGTGTGTCCAGCGTGACCGTGCCGGGCGCCGCCGAGGAGGAAGGGGTGGAGACGACGGCGGCCGGCCGGCTGCCGGAGGTGCCGCAGGCGGTCAGGCCCAGCCCGGCCGCGACGGCCAGGGCCGCGACGGCGCTCAGCCGTCGCGTGGGAGCAGGAGGCATGGCAGAACTCCAGAGGGAGGCGGTGGGTCGCGCGGCGCCCGCTCCCCGGAGGGGGACAGCGCACACGACCGGCGTACGAGAACGGCGAGAGGCCCACGCCACGGCACGGCTGCGCATCGAGCCGATCGCTCAACGCACGGCGGCACGGCCGCCAGACAGACGCGCGGACCGAGCGCGTGCGGCGCGGCGTGGCGGAACACTGCGCTGCGGCAAGGACGGTCCAGGACTCACTGACCCCAGGGGGGTCGGGATCTCGCCGATGACAACTGGGCAGCCCTGTGACACCCCCGTGTGCGGAGGGCTCAGGCCGCCATGACCACCGCGGGCGGACCCCGGCGGGCGACGCACCTCCACAGCGCGGCGGATCTGGGCCGCCGCGCCCGGTCGCCCTCGGCCCGGTGCCGGGCGAATGCGGCCAGCAGCCGTACCAGCAGAGCCACCATCGACGGCATCCGGACGGCGGCCAGCAGTCCGCTCAGGCACCTCAGCAGGGTGAACCGGGCCGCCTGGCCGGCGGCCAGCGCCGGCATCCGGACGGCCTGCCACAGCGCGACCTCGCAACGGCGCAGCAACCAGCCCGTGACGGCGGCGGCGGCCAGATGCGCGGCGAGCATGGGCGGAGTGAACATCGAGGCCAGCGTCATCGCATGCGCACCGTGTCCGCCCATGCCCGCCATACCGGACATGGCCTGCGCCCCGTCCGCGGCCCGGGCCGGGTCGATGCGCGCCTGCTGGAGGATCCGGGCCGCCTGGGGCGCCGTGAGGTGTGCCGACTCCCCGCCGCACAACAGCCGCTGGGCCAGTTCCACCACGCTGCTCGACCGTTCGGCGGCCTGGCCGGACAGGGTGGAGACCTGCCCCAGGCAGAAGAGCAGGTGCAGGCCCGTCTCGCCGGCCAGCAGACTGAGCGCGATGCCCGGCAGGGAACGCTCCCGTCCGGTCAGCGGCCCCACCGCGCACAGCACCCCGGCCCAGCCGGCCGCCAGCGACCACACCGGGATCCGGCCGCCGGAGGCGAACATGTGGCCGACTGCCGACAGTGCCACGCAGACCACGGAGAACACCGCGGCTCTCAGCAGTCTCAGATCGGCGGCAGCACGTACCGGGACGTTCATGGCGGCCGCCATCATTCCAGGCGCCCGTCGAGCGCCGGGCACCGGGGTCCGCCCCATGCCGGCGGGGACGGCCCGGGACGCGATGCGGGACCGGCCCGGCTGTCCGCCGGACCGGTCCCGCTTGCCGCGTCATGTTCTGCCAGGCCGCTTCAGACGTGCCCCTTCCTACCGGTATTTCTGTGGGTGCTTTACCTGACGTCTGTCGATGCTCCGGGTGGTAGCTTGGCCGCGCGCGGGCCGTCATGCCCGAGCGCGTCCCCCACGGAGGCTACGGTCACACGACGGCCCTCCTCCTTCCCGTCGGCCGCGTCCGGCGCGACCTGCGCATCACGAGGACTCCCCCGCCGACGGCCACGACGACGGCCGCCGCGAGGACGACCAGCGCCGTGGTGCGGTCGAGGCCCAGGATCATGGCGCCCGAGTCCGAGCTCGCGCCCGGTGCCGCCAGGCTCAGGTTCCGGCAGGCATCCGGAGTCGTCACAGCCTGGGCGCCGTCGGCGACCTGGAACTGGAACGAATTGGTCTGCACATGACCGTCACCCGCGGTGACGGTATAGGTGACGGTGTTGACGCCCGCGCGCAAGGGGGTCACCGATGCGCAGGCCGTGGTGCCGCCGACGGCCACAGTGGGTGTCCCGACGGGCACCGCGGCGCTGTCCGGCCCGGTCACACTGATCTTCGGCATGCTTCCGGGTTTCAGGTTCTTGAAGGTCAGGGCGATGACGTCCGCCCCTGGGGCGATCTTGGCGCCGGGGGCGGGCGATGCGGTGTCGAGGGCGGTGTGGGCGTAGGCGGGCGTGCCGAGGAGCAGCAGTGCGCCCACCCACCCCAGCAGGCATCCCAGTGTGGTCAGAAGTCGAAGTCTGCGCATGCTATCCGGTTGTCCATTGCTTCCATGGGGTGGACGACGAGGGCGACGGCGCCCTTGCCGGTCTTCTTCGCGTTGTTCACCGTCGTCATGCCCTTGCCGGACTTGTCGGCGGTGAAGGTCAGCCACACCTCATTGGGCGGCTTGGCCGCACCGCCCTTGGTGAACTGGAAGTGCTCGCCGCCGTTGTCGGCGGAGCAGTGCTGGGCGTGCAGGTGGGCCATGTAGTGGTGGCCCGGTTTCAGGCCGGTCAGGGACACTGTCACCGTGGTGCCCTTCGCGCCCTGGGCCAGCCAGGCGGTGCCCTTGACGTCGTCCATGCCGGGCGGGCGGGTGTCCAGCAGCTTGAAGGCGCCCTTGACGACGTCGGCGCCGGGGATCTTGGAGGCGGGGGTGGCCGACGGGTCCCCGTACGACATGTTCATGTCGGACATGCCGCTGGTGGACTTGGACGGGGACGCGGAGGCGGCGGCCGCCTTTTCCGAGCCGCCGCCGGAGGAATCGCCGCCGCAGCCGGACAGCAGGGCGCCCACGGCGAGGGCGGTGCAGCAGAGGGCGAGACGAGTGCGCGGGCGGGGCGGATGCAGGACAGCGCCCCGCCCCCTGGTGGACGTCGTCGCGCTGTCGCGCGGGGGCGTGGGGTCGTGTGTGTGGTGGTACATCGAACTCCCGATCGTTGACGAAGGCCGGAGCCTCGCCAGGTGCGTCGCGGCAGCGGGCCGCAACGGCGCGACACGGTGGTCGCCTGGGTGGCGAGGGCGGGTCCGGGGCTGGGCAGAGCCGACCGACGCACACATGGGCACGTCGCCGGCGTCCGCCTGTCCCCCGGGCCGTGCCAGCCGTCGGAATCGGGCCGGGTTCAGGGCCGTACCGCGAACAGCGGATCGGGAGACAGCGGACTGGTGTCCGAACGAGCTCGCGGCGGTCCCCTGCGGACGACGACGTGCCTGAGCGCCGAGGGACCGGTCCGCCAGTGGTGCCTCCCGTCGCCGGTGACCGCCCGCCACGACAGGACCCCGCTCCCGACCGGCGTGTGGAAGAACGTGCGGAAGACCCGGCGCAGCGGAGCGAACACCACCGCCGCCAGGGCCCGGCCGATCCGGTGGGCCGCCGCCTCACCCCGCCACAGCCACAGTCCGCACACGACCGCGGCCAGCACATGGGCCAGGAACATCCCCGCGGAGCCCCCGTGCATCACGACCGACGCGACGGGCGACCCGGAAGATCCCGTCATGGGTCCGGAGCCGTGGGCCGTCCCCGCGTGATGCATCATCATGCCCGCATGGCCGAAGACCATCTCCGGCATGCCGGACCCCGGTCCGGCCCCGGCCATGCCGTCCGATGCGCCGCTATGGCCCGCCAGTCGGGGGGCGAAGCTGAAGAGCAGGTGCAGCAGTACCTGTGCGGCGACCGTGGTCCCGACGACCGTCGGCGCCGCACGCTCCCGCCCGGTCAGCCACCACCCGCCCGGTACCGCCCCCACGAAAGCCAGGCCCACAGCCCACCAGGGCAGGACCTCTCCCGAGGCCATCAGCGCGTGTCCCAATGCGCTCGCCACCACACAGACGGCCCCGAAGACCCCGGCCCGTGCCAGACGCACCGCATCGACCGCAGAGACGGGGACACCAGACGGCTGGCGCCGGGCCCCGTTCGCTCCGGCACCGCTGCGGTGCCTCCGGGAGTACATGGACGATCTCCTCACAACTCAACGCTCTCCATGTCCCCTTACGGTTGACGGGACGCCCGTGTTCACCCTCCACGCTTGGGCATCCGCCCGCTGATCGAAACCCTTGCTGTCACGCGCGGCACGCACGGCAGAGGGTCGACACGAGCGTGGCCGGCGCAGAGTTCGCGAGGGCCGGACGTCGACAACGAGGCCTCGGGACCCGAACCCGCCTGGCGGGACCGCGCCGCACAGCCAACGGTGTGACCGCGCTCGCGCCGGACGCCCGGAACTCCCTCGGGTACCTCCCCGACTGGCCGGAGCAGGATCCGCAAGGGCTCTGGCCCTCGCGTGTCATGCGGCGATGGCGCTGGGGATGGCGGTCATGTTCGCTGTGGCCGCCGGACCTCGGCCGGGCCGCGGGCGCGGGGCGGGAGAACCGTCGGACGGCCGTTTTCCGGGGCTCTGTGTGGGGAGGTAAGGGTGGAGTCGTCCATGGCCTGAGCGCGGTGGCCCGGACAGCGGCAGGGAATCAGGGGGTGAGGCTCCGTGTCCGCAACACTCGGGAGGCGAGTGACCGTCGCGGAGGGTGCATGGCCTTGGGAACAGCCGGTCCTTCCTGCACACAGGTGCACGGCGGTGGGCGAACTCCTGGCCAGGGCATGGTCCTTGTCCGTGCTGGCCACGGTGGTCCTCGTCGCGGGATACGCCTGGCTGGGCTTCTTCGTCGGAGATGCGACGGGGGCTGCGGTCGGGGCCGCCGTGGGGTTGGTGACCAGCGGAGGACTGCACATGGCGGTGAACCGGGCCGTGTCGGGTCCGCGTGGACACCGTCGCCCCGCTCCGGGCCCCAAGCCCCCTGGCGCGTGCTGACACAAGGCCCTCGCGCGCCCGGCCGCCGAGGCCGGAACCCGCCCAGCCGCCGGGCCCGGCACCCGGCGTCAGGCCGCGGCTGTCCGGGCGACCTCGTACCCCGCCTCCACGATGGCCGCGCGCAGCCGGGCGTCATCCAGGTCAGTGCCGTCGACGGACACCGATCCGGCCGCGATGTCGACGTTCACCTCGGCGACACCCGGGACCTGGGAGACCTCCTCGGTGATGCTCGCCGCGCAGTGCTGGCAGCTCATGCCGGTGACGAGGTACTGCTTGCGTGCCATGGCACAACTCCTGGGTTTCGGTGAGGCGTTGGTACACCTCTGGTTACGGATGCACCGGCCTGCCCGTTCATCCGATGCGGTCCCCCACAGAGTCGCCGCGATGCCGGGGCGGGTTCCCGGCCGGGGCACGTGTCACTCGGACGGACCATGACCACTCTCGCCGGAGGCCAGGTCGTCTTCGCGCGACCGCGCGGCACCCGCCGGGCCGGGCCGCAGGAACGGCCCGGCCCAGGGGGGCCGGTCAGCCCGCGGGGGTGGCGGAGCCGGCCATGCGGCGGCTCCGGAGCGCGCCCAGGGCCAGGTCGACGACGAGGAAGCCGGCCAGCGGGATGCCGAACAGGGGTATCACCCAGCCCACCGCGGCGACCACGACTATGCCGACGGCGACGGCCCAGGACGGCAGGGAGCGCCAGGCACCGCGGGCGGGCGGCGCACCGAGCGGCGCACGGCGGTCGGCGCGGGTGGGGCGGCGCTGCCACCACATGCGGTATCCCCACAGGATCACGCAGATCAGGCCGAGGGCCAGGGCGGCGAGGAGAATCTGGTTGACCAGGCCGAAGAGGGTGCCCATGTGGGCGTTGATGCCCCAGCGAGTGAGTTTGGCCATGACCGGCCAGTCGGCGAAGGCGACCTTGTCGGTCACGCGCTCGGTGGCGGCGTCGACGGCGACGCTGTCACGTCCCACCGGCCAGAGGTTGCGGGTCTGCGTCACGGTCCAGGCGGAGGAGTCGTCCGCGGGCACGGCGATCTCCACCGGGCCACCCACCCCGTCGGCTCGGGCAGCCTTGAGGACGCCATCTATCGCGGCCGGATCGACGCTCTTGGCCGCGCTCTTCGCGGCGCCGGACCCCTCCGTGCCGCTCGTCAGGGTGGCGGCCACGGAGGGTGTGTGGGAGTGCAGCGCGTCCAGCGCCTCGCCGAAGTTGGCGCCGGCGTAGCGCGACCACGTCAGGCCGGTGGCGGAGAGGCCCAGCAGGCCGACGGCGAGCCAGACTCCGGTCGCGGCATGCCAGCTGCGGGTGCGCCGTACGCCCTGTTTCGCGGCCCGGTCCGGCAGCAGCAGGCGTCGCGCGGTCCGTTTGCCGTGGCGGCGGCGCCACCACAGGAAGAGACCGCCGAGGACGAGAACCCACAGCCAACTGGCCGCCGTCTCCGAGTAGTAGCGGCCGGCGGTCCCGAGGTTGAGGTTGCGGTGCAGGGCGTCGAGCCACGTGGTGAGCGGGGTCTCGGCGTACCAGGTGGTCAGCTGTCCCCTGGTCTTGCCCGTGTACGGGTCGACGTAGACGGTGTGGGTCTTCTCGCCGAGTTCGGGCAGGGCGAAGTCCACCTGGGTGGTGTCGTCGCCGCTTCCCGGGCGTACGGCGGTCAGCGTGCCCGCCGGATGCTCGGCGCGGGCGGCGGCGACCTGCCCGGACAGGGGCACGGCGCTGCCCCCGGTGTGGGCGACGTGGAGTTCCTGGCCGTAGACGAGCGAGTCGAGTTGGGGCGTGAAGGTGTAGAGCAGGCCGGTGACGGCCGCGACGAGCAGGAACGGCGCCACCAGGATCCCGGCGTAGAAGTGCAGCCGTGCCAGCAGCGGGCCGAGGCCTTCCGCCTTCCGGGCCGGCGCGGCCGTCGCCCGTGTCACGGCCGTCGTGGTGGCCGTTGCCTCGGCGCCCGCACCCGGTTCGGGCAGGGCGGGTTCTTCGGAGTCGACAGTCGTCATCTTCACCTCGTGCTGGGTCGGCGGTGCACCGGACACCGGATCCGTGCAGGACACTCGACGTCCGACAGATGGATCGCCGCGACGCCGCTCCAGGGGCCGCATTCGGCCGCTGTCCTGAACTAGTCGGACCGAGGGGCGCCCCAGTTCCCGGGAATCCGCACGAATTCCACCGACGCCGACACCGGACGCCGCCGGCCACGAGCCGCGGTACGGGATGACACAGACATGGCCCGGCCCGACCGCACGTCCCGCTGGGGCGGCGGTCGCAGCCGGGCATACGCCGACGACGCGGCCGGGGTTCCGCTCGGAGGTCGTGGGCCGGCTGCCACTGGGCTTCGGGGCGCGGGGATCGCTGCCCTACCCCCGCACCAGACTGCGACTCCGTACACGGGACCGGAGATCCAGGCAACCGGCTGCCGCTCGCTTCCGGTCGGTTCCGCGCGGGTGTCGTGGTGTCGATGAGGGCGGTTTGTCCGGCAGGAAGACCGGCATCAGACGACCACACCGCCCCGGAAGAGCGATCAGAGCGATCGCATCCCCGGGCCCATGGCGCAGCGGCGTCCCACAGACGAGGGGGCTATGCCACTTCGCTGCGTGAGAGGGCGTCCTGACGCACCGACGGGCCGATGAAGTACGGGGGCGGGAGCGGGTTCCGACGGGGCAGGGGAGGCACGGTGCTTGGCCGGGACGCCACCGGGACTCGGACCGGTCGCGCCACCATGGCCGCCGGGCCGGTGGCGCTTACGGCGGGCGGCCGGTCCACTCGGCCGGTCTGCCATCTCCAGCCGTCCGGCATCCCTGGCCGTTGGTCTCGGGGGCACAACGGCCCGGCCCGGGGCGTGGGTCTTCGATCGTGCGCCGTTGGGTCAGGGGGTCACTATGCCGTCCAGTTTCCCGGCCTTCGCCTCCTCCACCAGCGAGCCGAACTGGTCGACGCTCATCTGGACACGCTGTCCGAAGTCGTCGGTGAGCAGGATGCGGCGCTCCGCGGGCGCGTTGGGGTCGACGAAGAGCTGCGGGCACCCGCAGTTGCACTCTCCGCAGAAGGTCGCCAGGGGCTCCAGAGCGGTGATGTCGTCCATCGTGCACTGCCTTTCAACGGAAGGAGGGGGGTGGACGAGGCATACCCCCGTGCGCACGACGACACGCGCCGGCGTACGCACGGGCCGAGGCACATCGAAACGCGCCCGTGCGCCGTTTCACACCCGGTGCCCCAGGTGACTCACCTCCGGCGGGAACCAGATCGAAAGGCTGCACGACTACATGGGAGGGCTTGAAGCGCCGCGTTCCAAAAGCGTCGTCAGGAAGGCGCCTATCGCCCGTGGCACCCCGCGCCAGGGTGTGGCCAGGGACGCCCCCTTGACCATCGGTGTGCTGCTCTTCGACGACGTCGAGGAACTCGACGTCGTCGGCCCGTGGGAGGTGCTCGACGGTCAGGCCGGTGGTGTTGCCGCCCGCGTCCTGGAGGAGCGCGGCGGTACGACGGGCCGCAGCCCGGGGGGACAGTTCCCAGAGCAGTAGACCGCCCGCAACAGGGTTGACTTTCCGCTGCCGTTGGGACCGACGAGGCCGACGATGTCGCCCTTGCGGGCCTCAAGGCTCACCTCGCGCAGGATCGAGGTGCGGTCCAGGGTGAGGTGGAGCCGGTCGACAACGAGTTTCATACGGTCAGTCCAAACCCTAGTTGCGGCGCAGCAGCCACACGAAGAAGGGGGACGCCGAGCAGGGCGGAGAGGATGCCCAGCGGCAGTTCGTTGGGGCGGTTGAGGGTGCGGGAAAGCAGGTCGACCAGGACCAGGTAGACCGCGCCCAGCAGGCCGGGCAGGGGCAGCAGGCGGCGGTGCTCGGCGCCGATGGTCAGCCGTACCAGGTGCGGGATCGTCAGGCCGACGAAGCCGATGCCGCCCGCGACCGCGATGACGGTCCCGGTCAGCAGCGCGCTGAGGACCAGCAGGACGGCCCGCAGCCGGTTGACGTCGACGCCGAGCGCGGTGGCGGACTCGTCGCCGGCCAGCAGGACGTTGAAGCGGCGGCCGAACAAGGACAGCAGGGCGGTCGTGACCGGCACGACCGCGGCGACCTGGTCCCATTTGGCCCCGGCCACGCTGCCCAGCATCCAGAACATGACCGTCCGCAACTCGGGCGGCGTCGCCTGGAGTTGAACGAAGCTGGTCGTGGAAAGGAAGACGTAGCCGATGGCCACGCCCGCCAGCACCAGCCGGACCGGCGCCAGCCGTCCCCGCCGCTGACCGAGGGCGAAGACCAGCGCGCCCGCGGCGCCCGCGCCGAGGAAGGCCGCGGCCGACACCCCGAGCCCGGCGAGGACTGCGCCCCCGCCGAGGGTGATGACGACGACCGGGGCCAGTTCGGGATGGCCGTGGGGGTCATGCCAGGGCGTCGTCGAGGACACCCCGGAAGAATCCACTTGGCCCCGTTCTGGAGCGGGTGACGCCGCGCTCCTCCCCCAGGCTCCGGCATCCGTTCCACGTGCTCGATGGAGTCCGCGCCGTGCGTGCTTCTGATCGCCGCGAAGGCACTCTCTATCCCTGGTGTCATGCAGGCCCCTCCTGGCCACTGCCGCCGTGGTCGGCTGACGAGCCGGTGTCGCAGTAGTAGTCGGGGGAACAAGCCGGGAGTTCCCGCGATGTTCCATCAATTCTTCAGAGCGGCAGGGGACTTGGACCCGCCGCCGGTCGCGAGGGCGAACGGCGTGCGCCGGGGCGGTCGGGCACCCACCCACCCGTCGGTCGCACAGGGCGGTGAGCGCCGAGTCCTCGGTCGCCATCAGGAGGGTCACCGGCAGTTCGGCGAGCAGGAGCACAAGAGCCTCGCGGTCGTCCGGTTCCAGTCCTTCGGCGGGTTCGTCGGCCGGCAGCACACCAGCTCCCGCCGACATACAGCCGATGACCCGGGCCTAATGCAGGCGCTGAATCTCGCCCGGTGTGAGGCTGTGCAGGGAGCGGCCCGTCAGCCTGGCGACGCCCAGCAGATCAGCGGCGAAGGCCGCCGCTGCCGGGTGTGCGCTCCGGGCCAGTACATCGGCTGCCCGCGCCTGCGAGCGGACCGGGACGGGACGCCGGGGGAGCCAGGCGCAGGCCCTGGCGCGCCACGCCCGCTCGGCGGGAGTGCGGCTGCCCCGGCCGCCCTCCGTGATCTGCCCGCCGGCCACCGGGTTCAGCCCGGCCAGGGCGCGCAGCAGCGCCGTGGCCGTCGCCCCGTCCCAGCTGCTCATTCGCCGGCCGCGATGTCCAGGGACAGCTCCTGGGCGGCTGCGAAGGTCACGGCCCTCAGTCCTACGGTCCAGTGCGAGCGGATCGGCCGCGAGCGGCCACAACCGCGGTACCGGAGGGTGGGATCGCTCGCTGGTGACTGTCACGTCCCGGTGGTCACCCGCCCGTGCCGTCGAGTTCCCGGCGGCGCGGCCCGCTTCCCGGGACCGCGCCGCCGGGGTAAGTGACCCGGGGTCAGGCCGTGAGGGCGCTCGGCGCCTCGGCTTCCCGCAGCAGCAGCTCCAGGGTGGCTCGGGCACGGTTGACCCGGGAGCGGACCGTGCCGACGGGGCAGCCGACGAACCCGGCCGTCTCCTCGTACGACAGCCCGACCACCTGGGTCAGCACGAACACCTCCCGGCGTTCGTCGGGCAGGCTCTCCAGCAGGTCGAGCAGGGCCACACCCTCGTCGAAGCCCGGCAGGCCGCGCGGCTGGGAGCGTTCCACCGCCGTCTGCCAGTCGACGGCGTCCGCGATCCGGGGACGGACCGCGGCACGGCGCAGGTCGTCGGCGACCGCGCGCCGGGCGATCGACAGCAGCCAGGTACGGGCCGAGGCGCGGCCCTCGTAACGGTGCAGGCTGCCGAACGCCCGCGCGAAGGTGTCCTGGGTCAGGTCGTGGGCGGTCTGGGGGTCACCGCTGAGGTGAGCCACGTAGCGCAGCACGTCGGCGTGCAGGGCGCGGACGAAGTGGTCGGCCGCGTCGAGGTCGCCACCGCGGGCAGCCAGTGCCCAGGCAGTCGCCGACGCGTCCGCGGCAGCGCGATCCGCGCGGGGAGCGGGCAGGACAGAGATCATCACGTGATGTCCTTCTCAGGTCTTCCGGGGCCGGGCCCGTACGAAGGCACGGCTCACCGGCACATGGGGTGCGTCCGTACGCGAGAGGTACGGCGATGCCCGGGGCCGGTGAGGGACCGCCTGCCCGCGGCGGCACGTGAGCGGGTCACAGTGAGAAGACCGTCGGCAGGCCTGCGCGCGAGTGGGCCGCAGGACGACGCAAGGGGCAGGGGTGGGCCCCGGGTGGTGGATCCGGCTGTCTCAGAGGACAGCGGCACCCGCGGGCGGACCACGGAAGGTGAGAGAACAGCACAGCAGCAGCCGCACCGGAGCCGGACAGGCGAAGTCACGGCGCCTGCGCAGGGACGGGCGGCCCAGTGGGGCGGGCGGGGCCGCCAGCAGCAGTCGCAGCGGGGCCGCCAGCCAGGCCGCCGCGGCCCTGAGGACGCGGAACACTGCG
This sequence comes from Streptomyces sp. NPDC101225, assembly GCF_044767585.1. Taxonomy (NCBI): domain Bacteria; kingdom Bacillati; phylum Actinomycetota; class Actinomycetes; order Kitasatosporales; family Streptomycetaceae; genus Streptomyces; species Streptomyces sp. NPDC101225. The sequence goes on along the minus strand of NZ_JBIWOE010000003.1, from coordinate 418,327 downwards.
CACTCGCCATGGGCCAGCCACAGCCCGCACAGGACCGCGGCCAGCAGGTGCGCGGCGAACATGCCGACCGAGGCCGTACCGCTCATGCCGGCCATGCCGTGCATGTCGTGCACGCGTTCAAGGCCGGTCATGCCGTGCACCGCGTGCACGGTGGACCCCATGTCCATGCCGCCCATGGAACCCATGTCCATCGATCCCGTCGGGCCCATGTCCATGGTGCTCGTGCCCGTCGGGCCCCCGGCGCCGGGCATGACGGCCGGCTCCGGCGCCGACGCGAGCTTCTGCGCCTGGGTGAACGTCTCGTGGAGCACCGCCTGCGCGGCGGTCACGAACGCGACGATCAGGGCGCGACCGCGCTCCCGGCCGGCCAGCAGCCAGCCGGCCGCGCCGGTGCCGGCCGCACCCGCGGCCATGGCCCACCAGGGCACGGGGATCCCCGACATGGCCGTGTGTCCGAAGCCGGCGAGCAGCACGCAGACGGCGGCGAACACGCCGGCCCGCACCGTGCGGCACCCTCCTCGGACAGCCATAGCCCGCCCATCCTCGCACCCGGCGTCTGATCGTCATCAGTGGGTACGTACGAGCCCCCACCCTCCGACTCACCGGCCGGAAGGTGACTCAAGTCACCACACATGTACGGGAACTCGGGGCCCCGTGGCAACGACTACTGCAACGGGACCGAACCGGGCCGGACCACCACGGCCAGTACCTTGACCCGGCCGCTGCGCCGGAATTCCAGGGTGAACGGCACGAGATCACCCGACCGCCACCCGGCCGAGGGCACGGGCACCATCAGGTCCAAAGGTCCACCCCATTGGGTGACATGGTGAGGCTGTCGCCCGCCGCGACGGAGACTGAGTCGATCGTGGACCGGTAGGCCGCGTTGCCCTGCTGCATGCGGTGCCGGGAGAGCGCTATCTCACCGGGGACGTCACGTGCCGTGATCCGGATCAGGGTGTCGGCCGAGCCGCCCTCGTTGGCGATGTGGAAGAACGCCGCCGTCTCCGGGACTCCGTCGGACGGCAGCAGCACTTTCCCCGCGGTGACCCGGATGGCCGCAGGGCTGCCGGCCAGCGCCACACTGCACGCCGCGACGGGTACGAGAGCGGCGAGCGCCCCGTCCCACAGCCGCCGCCGGTCCGGGCGCTTCAGCGAGGACAGCGGGTACGTGATCCGCTTCATCGGGCACCGGCCTTCGCGCGCCGCGTCCCGGGATGGCTCCGACCGCGGGCGGGAGAGGGCTGCCAGCCGCGTAGCCGCAGGCTGTTGGCGACCACCAGCACGGAACTCACCGACATCGCCGCGGCGGCGAACATCGGATCGAGCAGGCCGGCCATGGCCAGCGGCACGGTGACGACGTTGTAGCCGAACGCCCACACCAGGTTGGCCCGGATCGTTCCCAGCGTGCGCCGGGCCAGCAGGACGGCGTCGACGAGCGCCTCGATGTCCCCGCGCGCCAGGGTGAGGTCGGCGGCGCCGATGGCCACGTCGGTGCCGCTGCCCATGGCGATGCCCAGATCGGCTTCGGCGAGTGCGGCGGCGTCGTTCACGCCGTCGCCGACCACCGCGACCCGGGCACCCTCCTCCTTCAACTGCCGTACGAGGGCGGCCTTGTCCTCGGGGGTGCAGCGGGCGCGCACCTCGTCGATGTTCAGGGCTGCGGCGACCGCTTGGGCGGGCGCCGTGCGGTCCCCGGTGGCGAGCACCGGGCGGATACCGAGCCGGCGCAGCCGCTCCACGGCCCGGTAGCTGCCGGGGCGCACCAGGTCACCGACCGCGATCAGCGCTTTGGCCCGGCCGTCGACCGTCACCAGGACCGGAGTGTGCGCGGCCTCCTCCGCCTCGGCCAGCGCCTTGGCCAGCGCGCGCGGCAGCTTGCCGTCCGGCGCAACCACCTCCACCAGGACGCCGTCCACCCGGCCGCTCACGCCGTGTCCCGGCACCGCGGCGAAGTCCGTCACCTCCGGCAGCGGTCCGGGCGCCTGTGTGCGGTCCGCGTACGCGGTGACCGCCCGCCCGATCGGATGCTCGGAGCCGCGCTCCACCGCCCCGGCCAGCCGCATCACCGCGTCCTGCCCAAGTGAGCCAGGCAGCACGGTGACCTTGGCCACCGTCATGTGACCGGTGGTCAGCGTGCCGGTCTTGTCCAGCACGACCGTGTCCACATGCTGAAGCGCCTCCAGCGTCTGCGGCCCGCTCACCAGCACGCCCAGCTGGGCCCCCCGCCCGGTGGCCGCCATCAGGGCGGTCGGCGTCGCCAGCCCCAGCGCGCACGGGCAGGCCACGACGAGCACGGCCACACAGGCGGTGAGCGCCGCCTGCGGATCGGCACCGGCGCCCAGCCAGAACCCGAGCACGGTCACCGCGATCGCCAGCACCACGGGGACGAACACGCCCGCGACCGCGTCGGCCAGCCGCTGCGCCCGCGCCTTGCCCGCCTGCGCCTCCGTCACCAGCCGCGTGATGCGAGCCAGCTGCGTGTCCGCGCCGACCGCCGTGGCCTCGACCAGCAGCAGCCCGCCGGCGTTGACGGCCCCACCGACCAGGGCCGAGCCGGGAGACACCTCCACGGGCTGACTTTCGCCGGTGACCAGGGACAGGTCAACGGCCGAACTGCCCTCCGTGACGCGCCCGTCGGTGGCGACCCGCTCACCGGGACGCACCACGAAGACCTGCCCCACCCGCAACTGCTCGATAGAGACCGACCGCTCACCGTGCTCGTCGCGGACGGACACCTTCTTGGCGGCCAGTTCTGCCAGCGACCGCAGCGCCGCCCCGGTCCCCCGCCGCGCCCGCGCCTCCAGGAACCGCCCGGTCAGCACGAACAGCGGCACACTGACAGCGGCTTCGAGATACAGGTGCGCCATGCCCTCCGAGGCGGACGGCACCAGACTGAACGACATCCGCATCCCGGGCTCGCCCGCGCCCCCGAGGAACAGCGCGTACACCGACCAGGAGAACGACGCCGCGACGCCGAGCGAGACGAGGGTGTCCATGGTGGCCGTGGAGTGCCGCAGTCCCCGCAGCGCCCTGATGTGAAAGGGCCAGGCGCTCCACACAGCCACCGGGGCGGCCAGCATGAAACACAGCCACTGCCAGTTGCGGAACTGCCACGCCGGCACCATCGACAGCACCAGGACCGGTACCGCCAGCAGAGCGGTGACCACGAGCCGTTCCCGCTCGCGGCGGGCCTCGTCGCTCGCGGCCTTGTCCGCTTCCTCGGTCGGCTCCTCGTCCTCACGCACGGGCAGGGCGGCCTGGTATCCGGCCTGCTCGACCGCGGTGACGAGATCCTCGGGCGCGACGGCGGCCGGGTGGCTGACCCGCGCGAGCCCCGTGGCCAGGTTGACCGTGGCCGTGACGCCCTCCAGCTTGGCGAGCTTCTTCTCCACCCTCCGGACGCAGGCCGCGCAGGTCATCCCGCCCACGGTGACGTCCGTGACCACGAGGCTCGCCATCGGTTCGGCCGCCATCACTCACCGCTCCCATGGCCCATCCCCGGCATGTCGTCCATACCGCCGCCACTCCCGCCGCCCCCGTCACTCCCGCCGTTCCCACCACTGCTCCCGGTTCTCCCGGTTCCGTGCATGCCTGGCGCCACCGGTCCCGCCGCCGACCCGACGGCGTAGGACACCGAGAACACCAGCGCCAGCAGAAGCAGGAACCCGCACAGCGCGGGAGCCGGCAGCAGTCTGCGGGCGGCCCCGCCGACGGAGGGGGGTGACAAGGGAATATCGGCCATGCCCGACCTTCCTGGTCGCATCGAACCGTCCTGCGAAAGACGGCGGTTGTAGCCGTAGCACTCCAGTAGTCGAGTCGGCAGAGCGTCGAGTTCCGGCAGTTAATCGTGATGTACGTCACATGTAAAACGGGCGAGGGTCTGGTTCCCGGAGCGGTCCTGCGCGTGCGCCGCATATGAGTCGACCGCTCGACGAGCTGTGCCCTGCCGACCGCTCGCCATCGGCAGGGCACCCCGCCTCACTCGGGCCGGGAACCGCCGGAGCGGCCACGCACGACGGCGAAGGCCGCCGCGGCCAGGCCCAGTACGCCCACGACCAGCCCGGCGACCCCGAGACCGCGGGCGGTGGAGTCGCTGCCGCCGGAGGCGGCGGACACGGATGCCTTCGAGGGGGACGCGGAGGCGGTCGGCACGCCGGCTTCGTCCGATGCGTTCTTCGCGGTCAGCTTGAGGACCGGGGCCGGGTTCTCCGGCTCCTCGTCGCCCTGCGCCGCCTCCTCGATCCAGCGGACGGTCTTGCCGTCGGAGTAGGTCTGGAGCGTCTTGAAGGTCAGTTCGTCGGTGTCCTCGGGCAGCTGACCGAAGGCGACGTCGAAGTCCTCGTAGTGCCCGGGGTCGATCTTGCCGCCGGTCCAGGTGACCTCGGAGACGGCGTCGGTGATGGTGCCGTCGTCGGTCTTGACCGGCGTCTTGAGCTTCGTGTTCGTGACCTTGGCGCTCCAGCCGTCGCGCGGGGAGACGAGGACGCCGAGGACGGGGTGGTCGGTGGGCAGGAAGACCTGGACCTTGGTGGTGGAGGCGGTGTCCTCCTCGTTGGGGACACGGAAGGTCAGGACTCCGTCGGTGGCGCCCTTGGCGTAGCTGTCGGGGTGGACGGTGACGTGCGCGGAGGCGATGCCCGCGGCGGCGAGGACTCCGGCCGCGGCGAGAGCGGTGACGGCGCCGACGCGGCGCAGCGTGATGCGTACTCGGTACATGGGTGGGTCGATCTCCGTACTGGAAGGGCGTGTCGGGGTCAGATCGGGGACGCGCTCCCAGGCGGCGGCCCGCGCCTCTGCACCGCGTGCCGCAGCAGGAGGCGTCCGAGCAGGCGCGGCCCGTCGGCCCACCGGCACGGTCCTACCACGTCCCGTGCGTCCGGCACCAGCCGTACCCCACCGCTCACCCGCCACCAGGCCACCAGACCCGGCACCAGCGCGGCGGCCCGGCGCAGCAGCGACCACAGCGCGGCTTCCCCGCGCCGCAGCCACCAGGTCAGTACCAGGGCCGCGGCGACGTGAGCGGCGGTGGCGTGCGGGGTCACGGCGTGCACGTGGGACATGCGCCCGCCGTGCATGCCGATCGTGGCGTGCGGCCGTGCGGCGCCGAACGCAAGGTGCAGTGCGCCCTGGGCGGTGACCGTGCCGGCGCCGATGGCCGCCAGCGACCGCTCCCGGCCGCCCAGCAGGTACCCGGCGCCGAAGACCGGCACGAACCCGGCGGCCTGCACCCAGATGGGCGGTGCCGTACCGGTCGCCAGCGCGTGCCCCCCAGCGGCGAGCAGCACGCACAGCGCGGCGAACACCGCCGCGCGCAGGCTCCGTACCGCCGGGGACGCGCTCATGCCCCGATGCTGCCATGCGCCCGCCGGTTCTCCTCTCCCGCCCGGGCAGGAACACCACCACCGCGTCCGGTCCGGCACGGCCCGCCTTCGTTTGAGCAGTCGGACCTGGATCCCGTCCTGTTCACGGCTCTGGCACCATGCCCGGGGTGTCAGCCGCCCTCGGCGCAACGGGCGGCCCACCTCTGCTCCACCTTGGCCAGCCGCCAGTACACCAGCGCCGCCGCCCACACGAGCACGAACAGGCCGACGATGATGTAGCCGACGTTGCCCAGGTCCAGGCCGGCGATCCAGCCGGTCACCTCGTCGCGCAGACCGAGCTTCTCGTGCAGCACCCCGACCAGTTCGATGGTGCCGATCAGGAAGGCGACCGCGATGGACAGGCCGGTGATGGCGAGGTTGTAGAACACCTTGCGCACCGGGTTGGAGAACGCCCACTGGTAGGCGAAGTTCATGAACGTCCCGTCGAGGGTGTCGAACAGGCTCATCCCCGCGGCGAACAGCAGCGGCAGGCACAGGATCGCGTACCACGGCAGCCCGGCCGCGGCACCGCTGCCCGCCATCACCATCAGCGCGACCTCGGTCGCCGTGTCGAAGCCCAGCCCGAACAGGAAACCGATCGGGTACATCTGGCCGGGCCGGGTGATGGACTTCGTCAGGCGGCCGAGGATCCGGTTCATGAACCCGCGTGAGTCCAGGTGCTGTTCGAGCTCCTTCTCGTCGAACCTGCCTGCCCGCATGGCACGGAACACCTTCAGGATGCCCATGAGGGCGACCAGGTTGAGCGCGGCGATGATGTAGAGGAAGGACCCGGAGACGGTCGTACCGATGACGCCCAGTGTCTGGTGGGTGCTGGAGTCGTCGTTGACCAGCGTGCCGGCGATGGCGGCGCCACCCGCCACCAGCGCCGCCATCGCGACCACCACGCTGGAGTGACCGAGCGCGAACCAGAAGCCCACCGACACCGGCCGCTTGCCGTCGGCCATCAGCTTGCGGGTGGTGTTGTCGATCGCGGCGATGTGATCGGCGTCGAACGCGTGCCGCATCCCGAGCGTGTAGGCGGTGACGCCGAGCCCGATCCCGTACGCCTTGGAGCCGATCTCGTAGTGCCCGGGGACGACGAGCAGGAAGAGGATGCCGAAGGCGACGACATGCAGGGCCGCGATCACCGCCATCAGCCCCACCGTCTTGACAGTGTCCTCGCGTCGCCAGTGGAAGGCGGCGGTCTTCGTTTCGGGCAGGCTCATCAGGTCACGCTCCAGCACCTCGTGGATCACTTCGTGAGATGCCGTGGCCGGTCTCCTGGCTTACGGGTGCCGCGTGTCCGTCCCGGCCTTCCCGTCCGCCAGCCGACGGACAGTGACCTACAACCCGTGGGACGGGAACTCCCCGATCACAGTGGCGGGGGCCGCTTCGGCCTGGGCCCCTCACCGTACGAAGGGCCGTCACCGGTCTTCCCGAGCACCACGGCCCGCCAACGGTACGGGGACCGCATGCTCCTTGCATACCTGCGCAGCCACGCAGGTATGCAAGATCACATCGGAGCACCTGGGAAGATGACCCTCATGCACCTCGTCCCCGCCGACCGTGCCGACCGCCGCACCATCGACGGCCACCGGGTCTGCGACGCGATCGCCGCCATCGGTGATCCCGACCACGTCCGCGCCTGGGCCGAGCGGTTCTCCCTGCTCGCCGACCCCGGACGCCTCGCCCTCCTCCTGGCCCTCCACCACACGGGCCCGCTCGCCGTCTCCGACCTCGCCGTCGCGACCGGCATGAACGACCCCGCCGTCTCCCAGGCCCTGCGCCTGCTGCGCGCCGCCGGCGTCGTGGCGGGCGAGAAGGAGGGACGTGTGGTGCGCTACCGGATCGTCGACCCCGTCACCAGCGGGCTGCTGGGACAGTGCACCACCGCCGACACCGACTGAGCGTCCGCGACCGCGCCGAAGGACACAACCAGCCGCGGATGTGGGGCTAATGGGCTCTGCGGTGGAGGAGGCCCACACCGCGCAGGATCTCGCGGTACACGAGGAAGCCCGCCGCCCCTGCCACCGACCCGGGCTGCAGCGGGACATGTGAAACAACCCCGCACATCCGGAGCCACGTGTCCCGGATCCTGGACACCGCAGCAGGAGCAGACCAGACCCACAGGCACTACTGCATATCATTCGCAAGTGCTTGACTATCGCATCCAGACAGCCACGCCCGCGGACCTCGGCGAAGCGCGGGCGGTGATGCTCGACACCGTCTACCGCGACTTCGGCACCGGGTACGTCCCGCGCTGGCACGCCGACATCGTCGACCCCGAGTCCTTCTATGTCGTTCCGCCCCGGCACACCCTGCTGGTCGCGGTGGACGAGCGCGACGGGACGGTGGCCGCCACGGCCGCGCTCGACGCGCGTGGGCCGGCGCATCCGCCGAACCCGCGGTGGCTGGCGGAGCGGTACCCGTCGGGCGGGACCGCCCAGCTGCGACGGGTGTACGTGCGGCCGGAGCACCGCCGCCGCGGACTGGCCCGGCGACTGGTGGACGGGCTGCTGGACTTTGCCCGGGCGGACGGCGGCTACCGGGCCGTGTATCTGCACACGTATCCGCACTCGCCCGGCGCGATGGGGCTGTGGCAGACGCTCGGGAAGGTCGTCTGCGACGAGCGGGAGGAGGTGCCCGGCGGCGGCAGTGGTGTTGTGCACTTCGAGATCCCCTTTACCAAATGAAAACCATATTCATATGATGCCGGTCGGTGCCGACCACCACGTCCCACCCCGAAAGACAGAACGAGGACCATGAGAACTCCCCGCCCACGCCTGATAGCCGGCCTGCTGCTCACACCCCTGCTCGCCGGCTGCTTCTCCTCCTCCGGCAACGACTCGTCCTCGGACTCCTCCGGCTCCGGTTCCGGCGGACGTCTGAGCGTCGCGCTCGCCTTCCCGCCCGCGGAGAACTACTCCCCCTACGGCCAGGACGCCTTCGACCTGTCCCGGCTCGGCGTCGCCGAGGGACTGACCCGGCTCGACGCCAACGGCACCGCGGTACCCGCGCTCGCCGAGTCCTGGAGCAGCGAACAGGGCGGCAAGAACTGGGTGTTCACGCTGCGGGACGCGAAGTTCCAGGACGGCACCGACGTCACCGCGAAGGCTGTCTCCGCCGCCCTCACCCGCGCCGCCGCGGCCGATCCCGCACCCGCCGCCCTCTCCGGTGTGAAGCTGACCGCCCAGGCCGTCGGCGAGGACCAGGTCAGGGTCGCCACCGCGACCGCGGACCCGGTGCTGCCGCTGCGACTGACCAACCCGAGCCTCGCGGTGTTCTCCCCCAAGGCGTACGGCAAGGACGGCAAGGTGAACCCGGTCGGCACCGCCACCGGTCCCTTCGAACTCACCAGGATCAGCGGCGATACGGCGGCCACCCTGGACCGCTTCGACGACTACTGGGGCGGCCGTGCCCAGGCGTCCGGCATCGACGCCAAGTTCGTCTCCGACGGCACCGCCCGCGCCAACGCCCTGCGCACCGGCGACGTCGACATCGCCGAGGCCGTCCCCGTCGCCCAGGTCGCCACCCTCAAGAAGACCACCGTCCACGAGATCAACACCGCCCGCAACACCAGCCTGTTCCTCAACACCCAGGCCGGCGTGTTCAAGGATGCCGGGCTGCGCGCCGCCGCTCGGGAGGCGATCGACACCTCGGCCGTCGCCAAGGGCGTCTTCGAGGGGTACGCCGAGCCCGCCCAGGGCATCTACGGTCCTGCCCTGACCTGGGCCTCCGGCAAACGGACCGAGCCGACCGGCCGGGCGAAGGCCACCAGCCCCAAGGGCAAGAGCATCACCATCGCCACCTACAGTGACCGGCCCGAGCTGCCGGAGACCGCCCAGGTGCTCCAGCAGCAGCTTCAGAAGGCGGGGTTCACGGTCAAGCTGGAGGTGCGTACCTACGCCCGGCTCGAAAGCGACCTGCTGGCCAAGAAGTTCGACGCGGCCGTGGTCTCCCGCAACATGATGCTCGACACCGGCGACCCGGTCACCGTCCTCGGCAGCGACTTCACCTGCGACGGCTCCTACAACCTGGCGTTCCTGTGCGACAAGAACGTGGACAGGCTGGTCTCCGCCGCCGGGGCCGAGTCCGACCCGGGCAAGCGGCAGGACGCGGCGATGAAGGCGGAGGCCGCGATTCTCGGCACCGACGCGGTGATCCCGCTCGTGCACCTGAAGGTCGTCACGGGCATCGGAACGTCGGTCAAGGGTGCTGTCCTCGACCCGTACGAGCGGGAGTTCGTCGGCACTGGGACCCGGCGCTGACCGCCCTGGCCAGGTCCGCCGCCGCCCTGCGCCGAGCGGCGCGGGGCGGCGGCCCCACGCTGCTGTGGCGGGCGGTGCTCACGGCCTCTCTCGTCTGCGCGATCGGTCTGCTGCCGTGGCTCTCGCGCACCGACCCGGCGCTGACCGTGCTCAAGGCCCGCTCCGCCGAGCGCACCCCGACACCCGAGACCCTGCGCGCCATCCGGAACGAACTCGGCCTGGACGAGGGCCCGTTCCACCTGCTCGGGCAGTGGCTCGGCGGGTTGCTGCGCGGGGACGCGGGCCAGTCCTGGGTGTCCGACACCGACGTCCTGCCCGCCGTCACCCAGGCCCTCGGAGCCTCCCTGCTGCTGATGGCCGGCGCCGTCGTCGTCGCCGTGCTGACCGCCGGGGCCGTGTGCGCCCGCACGCTGTACCTGGGCGCGCGGCGCCGGCTCGGCGCGCGCGGAGCGGGCGGCACCGGATCGGCGGTGCTGGCCGCGCTGCCCGAGTTCCTCGTCGCCTCCGTGCTGGCGTCCGTCATCGGCGTACAGCTCGGGTGGCTGCCCGCGCTCGGCTGGTACGGCCCACGATGGATGATCCTGCCCGCACTCGCCCTCGGCCTGCCCGCCGGGGCGGTCCTCGGGCGGATGCTGGACGACCTGCTTCCGGCCGCGTTCGCCGAGCCGTGGGCGCTGGCCGCCGCCGCCCGCGGGATTCCGCCGGCGTCCGTGGCCCGGAAGGCACTGCGCCGCTGCGTGCCCGGACTGCTGCCCAACCTGGGTCTGTTCGTGGTCGGCCTGACCGGCGGAGCGGTCGCCGTCGAGCAGATCTTCGACATCCCCGGCCTCGGACGGCTCACCCTGCGCGCCGCCCTCGCCCAGGACCTGCCCGTCCTGCAGACCGGCACCCTCGCCCTCGTCGCCCTCGCGGCGCTGGCCGCCCTGCTGGCCAGGCTCGGGGTGCGCCGACTGACCGGGCCGGCGCTGCGCGACGGCGCCCTGCACTCCCTGCACCGGCCCACCCCGCCCGCGCCCCGTGTCGTACCCCTCCTGTACGGGCTGCTGCTCGCCGCCGTCATCGCGCTCGGCCTGCCCCGCGACCCGCTCGCGCTGGACACCACCGCCCGCCTCCAGGCCCCCTCCGCCGCGCACCCGTTCGGCACCGACGCCCTCGGCCGGGACGTGCTGGCGCGGATCGCGCACGGCGCGCTCAGCACCCTCGGCACCGCTCTCGCGGTGAGTGCCGCCGTCCTGCTGGCCGGAGTCCTGCTGGGGCTGCTGCCCCGGCTGTCCGGACCGCTGGTCGACACCGTCAACGCCGTACCGCCCGTACTGGCCGCGCTCCTGGTCACCGGCATCGCGGGCAGCGGACCGTGGACCCCGGCGCTCGCCGTGGCCGTCGTGGCCTGGTCCCCGCTGGCCACCCACACCTCCGCCCTGCTCCGGCAGGAACGCGCCACCCTGCACCTGACCGCGACCCGCGCCCTCGGCGCCGGACCCGGGTACCTGCTCCGGCACGAACTGCTCCCCGCCGTCCTGCCGCCCGTCGTCCGCCACGCCCTGCTCCGGCTGCCCGGGATCGCCCTGAGCCTGGCCGCCCTCGGCTTCCTCGGCCTGGGCGCCCAGCCGCCGTCCCCCGAGTGGGGCCTGCTGCTGGCCGAGAACCAGCCCTACATTGAACGCGCCCCCTGGGCCGTCCTGGCCCCAGCCACAGTCCTTGCCCTGCTCGGCGCACTGGCCGTCACCGCCGCGGGCGGCACCCGGCTGCCCCGGCGCAGGCGGAAGCGGTCAGCCGTGGTGGTACGGCCCGAGAGTCCGCCACCCGAACCCACCCCGCACTCCGTCCTTGCCACCGTCCCCGCCGACTCCCCCTGACGGATCCGATCCCCTGATGAGTGACGTGTTCTCCCGCCTCCTGTCCAGACGCGACGCCACCGGCCCGAAACCCGCGCGCGAACACACCTGGCGGAACCTCTCCCCGCTGCTGCGCCTGCTGATCCTGACCCAGCTCGCCTTCAACATCGGCTTCTTCGCCGTCCTGCCGTTCCTCGCCGAGCACCTCGGCACGGCGATCGGCATGGCGGGCTGGCTGGTCGGCTTCGTCCTGGGGCTGCGGACGTTCAGCCAGCAGGGACTCTTCGTGATCGGAGGCTGGCTCGTCGACCGGTACGGGGTACGGCCCGTCGTCCTGGTGGGCTGTGTCCTGCGGATCGCCGGGTTCGCCTGGCTGGGTTTCGCCGAACAGACGTGGGCCGTGATCGGCTCGGTGCTGCTGATCGGCTTCGCCGCCGCACTGTTCTCCCCGGCCGTGGAGTCGGAGGTGGCCCGCCAGGCGGTCGTGTGGGAGGCGGACGGCCACGGCTCCCGCACCCGGGTGCTGGCCCTGTTCTCCGCCGCCGGGCAGGCCGGCGCCTTCGTCGGACCGCTGCTCGGCGCCCTGCTCCTCGCCGTGGACTTCCGCACCGCCTGCCTCGCCGGGGCCGCGGTGTTCGTACTCGTCCTCGCCGGACACGCCTGGCTGATGCCCCGCCACATCCCCGGCCGGGCGCGGGTCCAGGCCGGAGGCGGGATGCGCGAACTGCTGCGCAACCGCCGGTTCCTGGCCCTGTGCTGCGCCTACGGCAGCTACCTGCTCGCCTACAACCAGCTCTACCTCGCCCTGCCCGACGAGGTGGAACGCGCGACGGGATCCCAGGCAGCGCTGTCCTGGCTGTTCGCCCTGTCGTCCCTGCTCGTGGTGTTCGCGCAGCTCCCGGTCACCCGGTGGGCGGGCGACCGGCTCGACCTGCGCCGCTCCATGGCCGCCGGGCTCCTGCTGGTCGCCGCCGGGTTCACGGTCGTCGCGGTGGCACGTCCGGCGGGCTGGACGGGCCTGGCGGGTCTGCTGCCCGCCGCCGGGTACGTCGTCCTGCTGACCCTCGGCCAGATGCTGATCGTGCCCGCCGCCCGCGCCTGGGTGCCCGACCTCGCCGCGGAGGGGCGCATCGGCCTCTACACGGGCGCGCTGTCCTCCGTCTCCGGCGTGATCGTGCTCATCGGCAGCTCCGCCACCGGGTCCCTGCTCGACGCGGGACTTCCGGCGGCTGTCCCCTGGGCGCTCCTCGCCGCCCTGCCCGTGCTCGCGGTGATCCTGCTGCCGCGCAGGGCCTCGACGGACACGCAGACACAGGCCGCGTAGATCCGGGCTGCAGGAGGCAGCGGCACGCGGCACGCCGTGGACGGTCTACGCCGTCTTCGCGGCCAGCCGGGATTACCGGTTGCCCCACGGAAGGGACGCCGCCAACGGCAGAAGGGCTCCCGCAAGCATCCGGCCTGCGGGAGCCCTTCGTCCTACCGCCTGCAAGTGAAGGTTGAGAAGACGATCACGAGCAGGACGTCTGTGGTGACGTGGTTACGGCGTCACGGCCGCAGCAGCAGGCTGTCGCCGCGCTCCTTGGCGGCGGCGTAGCGCTTGGCCACGTCCTGCCAGTTGACGACGGCCCACATCGCGTCGATGAAGTCGACCTTCTGGTTCTTGTACTGGAGGTAGAAGGCGTGCTCCCAGGCGTCGAAGACGAGGATCGGGGTGGATCCCTGGCCGACGTTGCCCTGGTGGTCGTAGACCTGCTCGACGATCAGGTGACCGGAGAGCGGCTCGTAGGCGAGGACGCCCCAGCCTGAACCCTGGGTGGTCGCGGCGGCCTTGGTCAGCTGCGCCTTGAAGCCCGCGTAGGACCCGAAGGACTCGGCGATCGCGTCCGCCAGGTCACCGACGCCGTCGGCGGCCAGCGGCTCGCCGCCGCCGTCACCGGTCATGTTGTGCCAGTAGATCGAGTGCAGGATGTGCCCGGAGAGGTGGAAGGCCAGGTTCTTCTCCAGGCCGTTGATCGAGCCCCACTGCTCCTTGTCACGGGCCTCCGCGAGCTGCTCCAGCGTGTCGTTCGCGCCCTTCACGTACGCCGCGTGGTGCTTGTCGTGGTGCAGCTCGACGATCTGCGGGTTGATGACCGGTTCGAGCGCCGCGTAGTCGTAGGGAAGCTCCGGGAGCGTGTAAACCGCCATGTCCAACGTCCTCCGACATTATTGCCACTGATGTGCAGTTGCACGCTAGCAGCAACGCACCTTACTGGCCGCTCCGGCATTGGTCCTAGGACCGGAGGCGGGTCGCGACGGACTCATGGGACCTCTTTTGCTGTTGCAAGAGGCTCGCAATAACCTTTGTGCGGCATTCTGGTGTCATTCGGCAGTCGATGGGCCGCGCCCTGGCCGTTCGTGCGCGCAGGCCCCGGCCCGAGAGAGGCAGCAGCGTGAGCGTGGCCCTGCAGACGGAGCACGACCGTACGGCGACACCGGACGAACCACGGGTTCGGCTGAGGCGTCACGGGCTGCGGTGCACTCCGGGTCGACTTCAGATGCTGCGACTGCTCATTGCTTCCGGGCGTCACCTGTCCATCACGGAAGCCTGGGAAGAACTCGCACGGTCCGAGAGCGCCATCCATCCCGCCACGGTCTACCGCACGCTGGAAACCCTGACCGCCGCCGGACTGGTGCACGTCGTGCACGGTCCCGGGCCCGCGCGCTACGGCATCACCGGAGAACCGCACCACCACACCGTGTGCCGGCAGTGCGGTCACGTCGAGGGCCTGGCGAGCCGACACCTCACGGAAGCGGCGGAAAAGATCGAGGAGCTGACGGGGCTACAGCCCGACTCCTCGGGATCGCTGCTCGTCTACGGCCGGTGCGCCGACTGCGGCGACTGACAGACGGCCGACCGGGTGCGGGGCGCCGTCATGGAACGGACGCTGTCAGGCGGGACGACGCCCCGCACCTGGTCTGTGTCGGCAGGGTCCATGGGATTCGACCGCCGCACACTTATTGCAACCTACTCGTTATTGCCAACTGCTCGCAATAGCGTCCAGTGCCGTCATCCGTCGCCTTCGAGGTCTCCCTCCGTCTCCAGGTACACCTGCCGCAGCGCGTCCAGCACCGCCGCGTCCGGCTTCTCCCACATACCTCGCGATTCCGCCTCCAGCAGCCGCTCGGCGATGCCGTGCAGGGCCCAGGGGTTGGCCTGCTGGAGGAACTCGCGGTTGACGGGGTCCAGGACGTAGGTCTCGGTGAGCTTGTCGTACATCCAGTCGGCGATCACACCGGTGGTGGCGTCGTAGCCGAACAGGTAGTCCACGGTGGCGGCGAGTTCGAAGGCGCCCTTGTAGCCGTGGCGGCGCATCGCCTCGATCCACCTGGGGTTGACCACGCGGGCGCGGAAGACGCGGGAGGTCTCCTCGACGAGGGTGCGGGTGCGGACGGTCTCGGGGCGGGTGGAGTCGCCGATGTACGCCTCGGGCGCGGTGCCGCGCAGGGCGCGGACGGTGGCGACCATTCCGCCGTGGTACTGGAAGTAGTCGTCCGAGTCGGCGATGTCGTGTTCGCGGGTGTCCGTGTTCTTGGCCGCCACCGCGATCCTCTTGTACGCCGTCTCCATCTCCTCGCGGGCCGGGCGGCCGTCGAGTTCGCGGCCGTAGGCGTAGCCGCCCCAGACGGTGTAGACCTCGGCGAGGTCGGCGTCGGTGCGCCAGTCGCGGGAGTCGATGAGCTGGAGCAGTCCGGCGCCGTAGGTGCCGGGGCGGGAGCCGAAGATGCGGGTGGTGGCCCGGCGTTCGTCGCCGTGGGCCGCCAGGTCGGCCTGGACGTGCGCGCGTACGTGGTTCACCGAGGCCGGTTCGTCCAGGGAGGCGGCCAGGCGTACGGCGTCGTCCAGCAGCCCGATCGTGTGTGGGAAGGCGTCCCGGAAGAAGCCCGAGATGCGCAGGGTGACGTCGATGCGCGGGCGGCCCAACTCCTCGTACGGGATGGGCTCCAGGCCGGTCACCCGGCGGGAGGCGTCGTCCCAGACCGGGCGGACACCGAGCAGCGCGAGGGCCTCGGCCACGTCGTCGCCGGCCGTGCGCATCGCGCTCGTGCCCCACAGCGACAGGCCCACGGAGGTGGGCCACTCGCCGTTGTCCGCGCGGTAGCGCTCCACCAGCGAGTCCGCGAGGGCCTGGCCGGTCTCCCAGGCCAGGCGGGAGGGGACGGCCTTGGGGTCGACCGAGTAGAAGTTGCGGCCGGTCGGCAGCACGTTGACCAGGCCGCGCAGAGGCGAGCCGGAGGGGCCCGCGGGGACGAAGCCACCGGCCAACGCATGCACAGCGTGGTCGAGTTCGGCGGTCGTGGCCGACAGACGCGGGACCACCTCACGAGCCGCGAACTCCAGGATGGCGGCCACCTGTTCGCCGTGCGAGGCGGGCACGGCGGCCAGGTCCCAGTCCGCGTCCTCCATCAACTGGACCAGGGCGCGGGCCTGTTCCTCCGCCGCGTCGGCCGTCGTGCGGGTCGCGGCGGACTCGTCGAGGCCGAGGGCCTCGCGCAGGCCGGGCAGGGCGGTGGTGCCGCCCCAGATCTGGCGGGCGCGGAGGATGGCGAGGACGAGGTTGACGCGGTCGGCGCCGGCGGGCGGGTTGCCCAGGACGTGGAGGCCGTCGCGGATCTGGGCGTCCTTGACCTCGCAGAGCCAGCCGTCGACGTGGAGGAGGAAGTCGTCGAAGCCGTCGTCCTCGGGGCGGTCGTCGAGGCCGAGGTCGTGGTCGAGCTTGGCGGCCTGGATGAGGGTCCAGATCTGGGCGCGGATCGCCGGGAGCTTGGCCGGGTCCATGGCGGCGATCTGGGCGTGCTCGTCGAGGAGTTGCTCCAGGCGCGCGATGTCGCCGTAGGAGTCGGCGCGTGCCATGGGAGGGACAAGGTGGTCGACGAGGGTGGCGTGGACGCGGCGCTTGGCCTGGGTGCCCTCGCCGGGGTCGTTGACCAGGAACGGGTAGATCAGGGGCAGGTCACCGAGGGCCGCATCGGGGCCGCAGGCGGCGGACAGACCGGCGTTCTTGCCGGGCAGCCACTCCAGGTTGCCGTGCTTGCCGAGGTGGATCATCGCGTCGGCGCCGAACCCGCCGTCCTCGGCCCGGGCAGCGATCCAGCGGTAGGCTGCCAAGTAGTGGTGGGAGGGCGGCAGATCGGGGTCGTGGTAGATCGCGATCGGGTTCTCGCCGAAGCCGCGCGGGGGCTGGATGAGGATCAGCAGGTTGCCGAAGCGGAGGGCGGCGAGCACGATGTCGCCCTCCTTGTTGCGGCTGCGGTCGACGAACATCTCGCCGGGCGCCGGGCCCCAGTGCTCCTCGACGGCCGTGCGCAGTTCGGCGGGAAGGGTGGCGAACCAGCGCCGGTAGTCCGCCGCCGGAATGCGCGCCGGGTTGCGGGCCAGCTGCTCCTCGGTGAGCCAGTCCTGGTCGTGGCCGCCGGCCTCGATGAGCGCACGGATCAGCTCGTCGCCGTCGCCGGACTCCATGCCGGGCACGTCCCCGAAGACATAGCCCTCCGCCCGCAGCCTGCGCAACAGGGCGATCGCGCTGGCAGGCGTGTCCAGACCGACCGCGTTGCCGATCCGGGAGTGCTTGGTCGGGTACGCGGACAGGACGAGGGCCACACGCTTCTCGGCGGCCGGGATGTGCCGAAGTCGTGCATGGCGTACGGCGATTCCGGCGACGCGGGCCGCGCGCTCGGGGTCGGCGACATAGGCGGGAAGGCCGTCCTCGTCGATCTCCTTGAAGGAAAACGGCACGGTGATCAGACGGCCGTCGAACTCCGGCACGGCGATCTGGCTGGCGGCGTCCAGCGGCGAGACGCCCTCGTCGCTCTCCTCCCAGGCGCTGCGCGAGCCGGTCAGGCACAGGGCCTGGAGGATCGGTACGTCGAGGGAAGTCAGGGCGCCCGCGTTCCAGGACTCGTCGTCACCGCCGGCGGACACCTCGGCGGGCTTGGTGCCGCCCGCGGCGAGGACGGTGGTGACGATGGCGTCGGCGACGCCGAGCGCGGAGATCAGCTCGGGCTCGGGAGCCCGTAGCGAGGCGACGTACAGCGGCAGCGCCCGGCCGCCCGCGTCCTCGATCGCGTCGCACAAGGCGCCCACGAACGCCGTGTTGCCGCTCATGTGGTGGGCGCGGTAATAGAGCACGGCGACCGTCGGGCCGTCCGCGGGCCGGGACTCTCGTGCCAGCGGGCCCCAACTCGGCGCGGGCGCCGGTGCGTCGAAGCCGTGACCGGTCAGCAGGACCGTGTCGGACAGGAAGCGGGCGAGTTGCTCCAGGTTGGCGGGACCGCCGTGGGCGAGGTAGGCGTGCGCCTCGGCGGCGATGCCGACGGGGACCGTGGAGGCGGCCATCAGCTGGGCGTCCGGGGCCTGCTCGCCGGTGAGGACGACGACCGGGCGGCCGTCGGCAAGAAGCAGATCGAGGCCGTCCTGCCAGGCGCGCAACCCGCCGAGAAGGCGTACGACGACCAAGTCGGCGCCGTCGAGAAGCGCGGACAGGTCGTCGAGCGGGAGCCGGGACGGGTTGGCGAAGCGGTAGGGCACCGGGCCGGTCGCCGCGCGGGCGCTGAGCAGGTCGGTGTCGGACGTCGACAGCAGAAGGATCATGCGGCGTCGGCCTTCCTCGGGGTGTCCGCGCCCCGGGCGGTGTCGGACGGCGGGAGTTCCTGACTCGCCCGGCCCTCGCGGGACGGGCTCACAGTGGCGGGACCGCGCCGGACTCGCACCGGCTTCCTCCCCTGTCGCCGTCGTGGCGTCGGCGGACCTGATGATCCACCGAGAAGCATAGTAAGGGCCGCCGCAAGGGGCAGGGGCATACACATCGCGAGCCGATAGGTATGCTCGCGGCCGTGTCCACGCCGTCCTTCCGTCCGTCGTCCCAGGCCACAGCGGCCTCACGGGACCGCGATGACGCCTGTCCGGGCGCGCTGCGGCTGCACACGGCGGACGACGGCGCGCTCGCCCGGATCCGGATCCCCGGCGGCGTATTGCGGGTCGATCAGGCCCAGGCACTCGGCCGTGCCGCACGAGATCTCGGGGACGGTGAACTCCACCTCACTTCCCGGGGCAACGTGCAATTGCGAGGACTGGAGTCGGGCTGCGGCGCCGAGTTGGCGCAGCGGCTCAGTAATGCCGGGCTGTTGCCCTCCTGGCGGCACGAGCGCGTGCGCAACGTCGTCGCCTCACCCTTGTCCGGGCTCGACGGACGCGGCTTCGTCGACGTACAGCCGTGGCTGCGGGAACTGGACGCCCTGGTGTGCGCGAGCGAGGCCGCGGCCCGGCTGTCCGGGCGGTTCCTCTTCGCCCTGGACGACGGGCGCGGAGACGTTGCCACACTCGGCGCCGACGTGACGGTACGGGCGGCACCTGGCGGAGGCGCGTGGCTGCGCGTCGGAGCATCGGATGCCGTGGTGTCCGTGAGATTCGAGGAAGCGCCCAGGGCAGCGCTCCTGGCCGCAGAGGTCTTCCTGGAGGCCGCCGACGGCCGTGCGTGGCGGATGTCCGAACTCACCGGTCAGACGAGCGTTCTGGTGTCCGAGACCGTACGGCGACTTCAGGCAGCAGAGCCGACGGCCACACCGGCCTGGCGCGTAACCGCCGAACCGCCGTCCGGACCCGTCACCGCCGCGAACGGCACGACGAGCCTGTCCGTCCTCGCTCCTCTGGGCCGCCTCACAGCTCCCCAGTGGTCCGAACTCACCGCATCCGCTGTACACGAACTGCGCCTGACCCCCTGGCGGGGCGTGATCCTTCCCACAGCCCCGACGTCACGTCTCTCACATCTGGCAGCCGCGGGACTGATCACAGACCCGGCCTCCCCATGGGCCGGGGTCGGAGCCTGCATCGGGCGGCCCGGTTGTGCCAAGTCGCACGCGGACGTGCGGGCGGACGCGGCCACGGCCCTCGGGCCGACCGGCGGACTCCCTGTGTACTGGTCCGGGTGCGAGCGCCGCTGCGGCCGCCCGCGCGGCGACCACGTGGACGTCGTCGCCGAACAGGGCGGCGGCCACCAGGTGTCCGTCGTACGCGACGGCCTCGCACAGGCCATGCCCCGCAACCCCTCACAGCTTGCCGCCACCGTGGCGGCGGCCCGCACGCAGGACCACTCCCATGACCAGTAGGAGCACGGTGTTCGAGTACGAGAAGGACGGCGCAGCGATCTACCGCCAGTCCTTTGCCACCATCCGCGCGGAGGCGGACCTCGCGGGACTGCCCGCCGACGTCAGCCGGGTCGCGGTCCGGATGATCCACGCCTGCGGGATGGTCGACCTCGTCCGGGACCTGTCCTACACGCCCGCCGTGGTGGCCCGCGCCCGCGAGGCCCTGCGCGCCGGAGCGCCCGTCCTCACCGACGTCCAGATGGTGGCCAGCGGGGTGACCCGCAAGCGGCTGCCCGCCGACAACGACGTGCTGTGCACCCTGTCCGACCCGGCGGTTCCGGAACTGGCGGCGAAGCTGGGCACGACGCGCAGTGCCGCCGCCCTGGAGCTGTGGCGGGACCGGCTGGAGGGCGCGGTGGTGGCGGTCGGCAACGCGCCCACCGCACTCTTCCGCCTCCTGGAGATGATCGAGGACGGCGCGCCCCGCCCGGCCGCCGTCATCGGCGTCCCCGTGGGCTTCGTGGGCGCCGCCGAGTCGAAGGACGCACTCGCGGCGCACCCTTCCGGCCTTGAGCACCTGGTCGTCCGCGGCCGACGCGGTGGCAGCGCCCTCGCCGCCGCCGCGCTCAACGCGATCGCGAGCGAGGAAGAGTGAACGGGAAGCTGTACGGCGTCGGGCTGGGCCCAGGCGACCCGTCCCTGATGACCCTGCGAGCCGTCGAGGTCATCGCCGAGGCGGATGTGGTCGCGTACCACAGCGCACGTCACGGCCGGTCCATCGCCCGTTCCATCGCGGCGAAGCACATCCGCGCCGACCACATCGAGGAGCCGCTGGTCTACCCCGTCACAACGGAGACCACCGACCACCCCGGCGGCTACAAGGGCGCCATGGAGGAGTTCTACGCCGAGGCGTCCGCCCGACTCGCCGAACACCTCGACGCCGGCCGCACGGTCGCCGTGCTCGCCGAGGGCGACCCGCTCTTCTACGGCTCCTACATGCACATGCACAAGCGGCTCACCGACCGCTATGACACCGAGGTCATCCCCGGTGTCACGTCCGTGTCGGCCGCCGCGGCCCGCCTCGGCACCCCACTCGCCGAGGGCGAGGAGGTGCTGACGATCCTGCCGGGCACCCTGCCCGAGGAGGAGCTGACCGCCCGGCTCGCCGCCACGGACGCCGCCGTGGTGATGAAGCTGGGCCGCACCTTCACCAAGGTCCGCAGCGCGCTGGAGAGTTCGGGACGGCTGGGCGAGGCGCGGTATGTCGAGCGGGCCACCATGGCGGGCGAGCGACTGGCCGAACTGGCCGACGTGGACGCGGAGTCGGTGCCGTACTTCTCCGTCGCGGTGCTGCCCAGCCGGGTGGACGCCGAGCCGGTCCCGCGCGAACGGGGTGAGGTCGTGGTCGTCGGCACCGGACCGGCCGGGCCGCTGTGGCTGACGCCTGAATCGCGGGGTGCGCTGGCCGCCGCCGACGACCTGGTCGGCTATACGACCTACCTGGACCGCGTCCCCGTACGCCCGGGGCAGCTTCGCCACGGCTCGGACAACCGGGTCGAGGCCGAGCGTGCCGAGTTCGCGCTGCAACTCGCCCGGAAGGGGCGGCGGGTGGCCGTGGTGTCCGGGGGCGATCCCGGCATCTTCGCGATGGCCACCGCCGTACTGGAGGCCGCCTCGCAGGAGGAGTACAAGGATGTGCCCGTGCGGGTGCTGCCCGGGGTGACGGCGGCCAATGCGGCGGCAGCTCGGGCGGGTGCCCCGCTCGGCCACGACTACGCGACCATCTCGCTCTCCGACCGGCTCAAGCCCTGGGAGGTCATCGCCGAGCGGCTGCGCGCGGCAGCCTCCGCGGATCTGGTCCTCGCCCTGTACAACCCCGGCTCACGCAGCCGCACCTGGCAAGTGGGCAAAGCGCGCGAGCTGCTGCTGGAGCTACGGGCACCGGAGACACCGGTCGTGGTAGCACGGGACGTCGGCGGCCCGGAGGAGCACGTACGGATCGTCCACCTGGCCGACCTCGACCCGGCTGAGGTCGACATGCGCACCATCCTGTTGGTCGGCTCGTCACAGACCCGGACCGTACGGCGCGGCGACGGCGAGGAGATCGTCTGGACGCCGCGCCGGTATCCAGAGGCGTGACGTCCTCTGGTCACAAGTGCGACGTGCGGGGCGTCGGAGGATTCACCGCACGCCCCCGCCAGGACGGCGGAACCGCCACCGCGTCTCAGCCGGCTCGGCCGAGTCGCTCCCTGATCCAGCGGGCCGCCTCCTCGGGGCCGGACACGGCCGCGACGCCCTCGGGCACCGGTGGTCTGCGTACCAC
This sequence comes from Streptomyces sp. NPDC101225, assembly GCF_044767585.1. NCBI lineage: Bacteria > Bacillati > Actinomycetota > Actinomycetes > Kitasatosporales > Streptomycetaceae > Streptomyces > Streptomyces sp. NPDC101225. The sequence continues at coordinate 396,417 of NZ_JBIWOE010000003.1, read as the reverse complement.
GACCACCGGTACCCCGGCCTCGCGGGCGGCCGTCAGTTTCGGTGCGGTGGCCGTTCCCCCGCTGTCCTTCGTGACGACGACGTCGATGCGGTGGCGGCGCAGCAGCTCGCGCTCGCCGTCGAGGGTGAAGGGGCCCCGGTCGAGCAGCACCTCCATCCGGGCGGGATGCGGAGACCCGGGCGCGTCGACGGACCGGACCAGGAACCACATCTCGTCCAGGTGTGCGAAGGCGGCCAGGCCCGTCCGCCCGGTGGTCAGAAACGCCCGCCGGCCGTACAAGGGCAGCAATTCCGCCGCCGCCTCCAACGAGTCCGCCTGGTACCACTGGTCGCCCGGGACGGGGGCCCAGCCCGGTCGGCGCAGGGCGAGCAGGGGAACCTGGGCGGTGGTTGCGGCCCACGCCGCGTGGAAGCTCATGCTTCCGGCGAACGGGTGGGTGGCGTCGACGAGCGCGTCGACCGCGTGCTCGCGCAGCCAGGCGGTCAGTCCCTCGGCCCCGCCGAAGCCGCCGACGCGCACACCGCCCGGGGGCAGCCGGGGGCCGGCCACTCGTCCGGCGAGGGAGCTGGTCAGGTCGAGGCCGGGGGTGGCGTACAGCAATTCAGCCAGGCGGCGGGCCTCCGTGGTTCCGCCGAGTATCAGTACGTGCATGGAGGTCCGGGTCCGTTCATGAGCAGTGAGAATCGGTCGTCGGTCAGCGGCGAGCCACGGGGCGGGCGCGGCGCCCAACTCAAGCACACCGGCCTGCGACCCGGCTGGACCACGGGGGCCTGTGCGACGGCGGCCACGACCGCGGCGTACACCGCGCTGTTGACCGGGTCCTTTCCCGACCCGGTGACCATCACGCTGCCCCGGGGGCAGACGCCGTCGTTCGCGCTCGCGGCCGAGGAGCTGACCGGCGGGACCGCGATGGCGGGGATCGTGAAGGACGCCGGCGACGACCCGGACGTCACGCACGGCGCACTGGTGCGGACCACGGTCCGGCGGCTGCCGGCCGGCGCCGGAGTGGTGTTCCGGGCAGGCCCCGGCGTGGGCACGATCACCCGTCCCGGCCTGCCGCTGCCCGTCGGCGAGCCGGCCATCAACCCGGTCCCCCGGCAGATGATGCGCGACCACGTGGCGGGCATCGCCGCGCGGCACGGCGGCAGCGGGGATGTCGAGATCACCGTCTCCGTGGACCACGGCGAGGAGATCGCCCGCTCCACCTGGAATCCGCGCCTCGGCATCCTCGGCGGACTGTCCGTCCTCGGCACCACGGGCATCGTCGTGCCGTACTCCTGCTCGGCGTGGATCGACTCGATCAGGAGGGGCGTGGACGTGGCGCGGGCTGCCGGTCGGACCCATGTCGCCGGGTGCACCGGGTCGACCTCGGAGCGGACCGTCGTCGCCGAGTACGGCCTGCCCGAGGACGCCCTGCTCGACATGGGGGACTTCGCCGGCGCGGTGTTGAAGTACGTCCGCCGCCACCCCGTCGACCGGCTGACGATCTGCGGCGGCTTCGCCAAGCTGTCGAAGCTGGCGGCCGGACATCTTGACCTGCACTCCGCCCGCTCCCAGGTGGACAAGCACTTCCTGGCCGCGCTGGCCCGGCGCGGCGGAGCCGACGGAACCCTCACGGACCAGATCGTCCACGCCAACACGGGCCTGGCGGCGCTCCAGCTGTGCCTGGCCGTCGGCGTCCCACTGGGCGATCTGGTGGCGGTGGCCGCACGCGACGAAGCGCTGAGCGTGCTGCGCGGCGCGCCGGTGGTCGTGGATGTCATCTGCATTGACCGGGCGGGCACGGTCGTGGGCCGCAGCCCGGTCCGCTAGCGGCGGACGCACGGGAGTGTTCCGCGGTTGCGCGGCTGCCGCAATTTGCGGAAAGTTGGTTGTTGCATTATCTGTGCAACAAGGACCATGGGTGTGCGCAACGGCCAGAATCAGCCGACCACCGCGCTCTCGTCCTCACACCGGGTGGAACGATGCACATACCTGACGGATACCTCAGCCCCCAGACCTGCGCGGTCGGGTACGCGGTCTCCGTGCCGGTCCTGGCCGTCGCGGCCGTGCGCGTCAAGCGCGTGGTCCGCAACCGTCATGTCCCGACACTGGCGGTGTTCTCGGCGGTGTCGTTCCTGGCCATGATGTTCAACGTGCCGATCCCGGACGGGACGACCGCCCACGCGGTCGGTGCAGCGGTGATCGCCATCGTGCTCGGTCCCTGGGCGGCGGTACTGGCCGTCAGCGTGGCGCTGGCCTTCCAGGCACTGCTGTTCGGCGACGGCGGTGTCCTCTCCTACGGCGCCAATGTCTTCAACATGGCGATCGTCCTGCCCTTCACCGCCCTCGTGGTGTACCGCCTGATCGCCGGGCGGAGCGAGCTGACCAGCGGGCGCCGGGTCGCTGCCGCCGCCATCGGCGGATACGTCGGCATCAACCTGGCCGCACTTGCCGCGGCGATCGAGTTCGGGATCCAGCCGTCCCTGTTCCACGACGCCTCCGGCACCCCGCTGTACGCGCCCTACCACCTCAGTCAGACCATCCCGGCGATGGCCCTGGCCCACCTCACCGTCGCGGGGGCCGCCGAGGCGATCCTCACCGGCGGGGTCGTCGCCTACCTCCAGCGCGCCAACCTGCCGCTGCTGCGCCTGAACCACCCGGGCGTCCCGGAGACGGCCGAGGAGAGCGCCACCGCAGGCCGTAAGCTCCGGCCGGCCACGGTCGCCACCGCTGCCGTGGGCCTGATGGTGGTCCTCACCCCGCTCGGCCTGCTGGCTCCCGGCGGTGCCTTCGGCGAGGACGCCCCCGGCGACCTCGACCTGTCCAAGGTCCACCTGGGCGCCGTGCCGACCGGACTGAACAAGTACGCCGGCTGGTGGCACCACGCGATCTTCGACGGCTATGACTTCAGCAACGACGCCCACCCCTGGGTCGGCTACATCATCTCCGCTGTCGTCGGCATCGCGGCCATCGGCATCGCGATCTTCCTGATCGGTCTGGCCGTCCAGCGGCTGTCCCGTCGCGGGACGGACGGCGCCGACGAAACGGGCGACCGGCCAGGGGCTGGATCCTCCGCGGTGAGCACCCCGTGAGCCAGATCACCGGACAGGACGCCCCGCTCCGCACCCCGCAGTGGCTGCTCCAGGGCGAACTGGCCATGTGTCCCTGCGGCTGCATAGGGAAGCGGACCAAAGGCAGCTATCTGCGCAAGACCATCACGTCCGGCGCGCAGTTGCTGCAACAAGTCATGTTCACCGAGGACACCGCCGCCCGCGCGGGCCTGCTCCAGCGGATCGACCCCCGGGCGAAGGTGGTCGGCACGGTGATGCTGCTCGTCGCAGCGTCGCTCCTGCGCACCGTCCCGGCCCTGCTGCTCCTCTACGTCGCCACGCTCGCCGTCGCCACGGCATCCGCCCTGCCCCTGGGATTCTTCGTCAAACGGGTCTGGCTGTTCGTACCCATCTTCACCGGCATCATGGTGCTGCCCGCGACCCTCTCCGTGGTCACCCACGGAGAGGTCGTGTGGACGCTGTGGCACTGGAACGGCCATCCCGAGGGCTTCACCCGGCAGGGTCTGCTCGGCGCCGCCCTGGTGGTCAGCCGGGTCGCGGTCTCCATCTCGCTGGTGGTGCTGCTGACCCTGACCACACCGTGGGTGCGGTTGCTGGCCGCGCTGAGGGGCCTCGGCGTGCCGAAGATGTTCATCATGATCATCGGGATGGCCTACCGCTACATCTTCCTGCTCCTCAACGGCGTCACCGAGATGTACCAGGCCCGCACCGCCCGCACCCTGGGCTCGGCCCGCCACGACCGGAGCGCCCGCGCCTTCCTCGCCGCCTCGGCCGGGGCGCTGATCGGACGCTCGCACCAGCTGTCGGAAGAGGTGCACCAGGCCATGACCGCGCGCGGCTACACCGGCGACGCCAAGGTCCTGCACCGCTTCACCCTGCGCCCGGCCGACGGCCTCTACCTCGCGGCCGCCGTCGCGGTGTCCGCCCTCGTCGTCACGGGAGAACGTCTCCTTGTCCACTGAAGCCCACGACCACTGCGGCCACGATGCGGCCGACTCGCCGGACGCGCTGCTGGTCTGCAAGGACCTGCACTACTCCTACATGGAGCGCTACCCGGCCCTGGACGGAGTCTCACTGACCGTGCGCAAGGGCGAACGCATCGCCCTGCTCGGCGCCAACGGCTGCGGCAAGTCCACCCTGCTGAAGGTGCTCGCCGGTCTGGTCTTCCCGGACCGGGGCAGCTACCTGGCCTTCGGACACCCGGTCACCGAGGACACCCTGGAGGACGAACAGATGAACCGGGGCTTCCGCTCCCGGCTCGGCATCGTCATGCAGAACTCCGACGCCCAGGTCTTCTCCCCCAGCGTCCGCGAGGAAATCGCCTTCGGCCCCCTCCAACTCGACCTCGACCGCGACCAGGCGGCTGCCCGGGTGGACGAGGTCATGGCGCTGCTCGGCATCGCCGACCTCGCCGACCGGGCGCCGTTCCAGCTGTCCGGCGGCCAGAAGAAGAAGGTCGCCATCGCCAGTGTGCTGTCAATGAACCCCGAGGTCCTGCTCTTCGACGAGCCGACCGCGGCCCTCGACCCACGCACCCAGGTCTGGCTGATGGAGCTGATCGAGGAGCTCGGCAGGGCGGGCAAGACCATCGTGCACGCCACCCACGACCTGGACAGTCTCGACCGGCTGGCCGACCGCTGCGTGGTGTTCGGCGAGGACCACACCCTGGTCGCCGACGGAACCCCGCACGAGGTGCTCGCCCGCCGCGACCTGCTCCTGGACGTCAACCTCATCCACGCCCGCAGCCGCCTGCCCCTCCCGCACGACGCGTCCGCGTGACCCGGTCGGAACATCGGGAAGCCCGAAGTACCGGGGTCTCAGGACACCGTGACCTGTTGCGGGCAGAAGGCATGAAGCCCGTCGACACGGCGACCGGATCGGAGGGTCTCCACAGGTGCGGGTCCCGCACGCCGGGGGCCGGTCTCCGGCTCCCGGCATCACCGCGCGCGAAGCCGGTGACCGGGCACGGCCCGCTCCGCCGGGAGCCGCGCCGCCCCCGCGTTCAGCAGACGTGCCGTTCCCGCTCCGCCGAGTACAGATGGCTGTCGCCGAACTGCTCCGCGCCCAGCGTCCGGCCCACCATGATCACGGCCGTGCGCAGCACACCCGCCTCCTTCACCTTCCCGGCGATCTCGTCGAGGGTGCCGCGGATGATCAGTTCGTCCGGACGGGAGGCGTAGGCGACGACTGCGGCCGGACAGTCGGCGCCGTAGTGCGGCAGCAGCTCGTCCACCACGCGGTTCACGTACTTGACGGCGAGGTGCAGCACGATCAGCGCGCCGCTGCGGCCGAGCGTGGCCAGGTCCTCGCCCTCGGGCATGGCGGTAGCGCGGTTGGCGACGCGGGTGAGGATGACGGTCTGGCCGACGGTCGGCACGGTCAGCTCCCGCTTCAGGGAAGCCGCGGCGGCCGCGAAGGCCGGCACACCGGGCACCACCTCGTACGGCACCCCGGCAGCGTCCAGCCGCCGCATCTGCTCGGCGATGGCACTGAACACGGACGGGTCGCCCGAGTGCAGCCGGGCCACATCGTGCCCCTCCTCGTGCGCGCGGACCAACTCGGCCGTGATCTCGTCGAGGTTGAGCTGCGCGGTGTCCACCAGCCGAGCGTCCGGCGGGCATTCGGCGAGCAGCTCACGCGGCACCAGACTGCCCGCGTACAGGCAGACCTGGCAGGCGGCGAGCGTCCGGGCGCCGCGCACCGTGATCAGGTCGGCGGCACCGGGGCCGGCGCCGATGAAGGACACGGTCATCTGTCGTCTCCTGGAAGGGGGTTGGGTGCTTTCTCCACTGCCCACTGGGTGACCGGCATCGCCTGCCGCCACCCCGTGAAGGCGCCGACCGGCACGGCGTGCGCCACCGCGAGCTTCACCAGCTCGCCGCCGAGGCGCCGGTGGGCGTCGGCGAGCAGGGCCTCGGACTCCAGCGTCACGGTGTTGGCGACCAGGCGGCCACCGTCCGGCAGTGCGGCCCAGCAGGCGTCGAGAAGGCCCGGCGCGGTGAGTCCACCGCCGATGAACACGGCATCGGGAGAAGGGAGTTCGGCCAGTACGGCGGGCGCCGCGCCGGTGATCACCCGCAGGCCCGGGACGCCCAGCCGCTCGGCGTTGCGCACGATGCGTTCCGCGCGCACCGCAGCCCGCTCGACGGTGACCGCCCGGCACGACGGGTGCGTCCGCATCCACTCGATCGCGATCGAACCAGAGCCACCGCCGATGTCCCACAGCAGCTCGCCCGGCGCAGGTGCAAGGACACCCAGTGTGGCGGCGCGGATGTGGCGTTTGGTGAGCTGTCCGTCATGTTCGTACGCGTTGTCGGGGAGTCCCGGTACGGCGCCGAGCCGCGGGGCATCCGGAGCGCGGCGGCACTCGACGGTGACGATGTTGAGGGGGTCGCCGGGCGGCCGGGTCCAGTCGGCGGCGCCGGTCTCGTCACTGGCGCGTTCCTGCGGGCCGCCGAGTTGTTCGAGCACCCGCATCCGGCTCGGACCGAATCCCCGGTCCCGCAGCAGGGCGGCCACCTCTCCGGGCGTGGCGGCGTCCGCGCTGAGCACGAGGAGCCGCCGGCCGTGGTGCAGGACGGCGGCGAGGCGGGCGGCGGGTCTGCCGACGAGCGTGACCACCTCCACGTCCTCCAGCGGCCAGCCGAGACGGGCGGCGGCGTAGGAGACGGAGGAGGGGTGGGGAAGGACGGACAAGGCCGCGGTTTCCTCGGCGAGGGCGCGTCCGATGCCGTAGAACATCGGGTCCCCGCTGGCCAGGACAGCGATCCGACGGCCGGCGTGGGCGGCGAGCAGCCCGGCAACGGCGGGCCGCAGCGGCGAAGGCCAGGTGACCCGTAGCCCCGCGCACTCTCCCGACAGCAGTTCCAGCTGGCGGGGGCCGCCGATCAGGACCTGGGCGTCCCGCAGTGCGCTGCGGGAGGTGTCCGTAAGCCCCGCCCAGCCGTCGGCTCCGATCCCGACGACGGTGACGGAGTGGTGCGGTCCTGGTCGTGCGGGGGCCACTGCTGGGTACCTCGGGTTTCGGAACGGGTGTCGGGGCGACGGGGGCGCACTTTACCGGGCGCCGACCTGGACGTTCGGACGCGGGTGGTCACGGCTGGGAGGAAGACATGCCAGCGCCGGCACCCACCGGGTCGGGGCCGCCGGTCCGTGCCGGAGCCTCTCCGACGGGCTTGTGCGGATCTCGTACGGATCACCTATCAGGCGGTGACACGGCGGGCCGCTTCGGCGGCGCGGGCATCCTCACCGGCCCGGCAGTGTATCGGTCATGAATGCTTCCGGTGACGGGCCGAGAGGTCAGGCGTCGTTTTTGGTCTCCAGTCGCTTACGAGCCCGGTAGGCGGCCACGTTGGCCCGTGTGGCGCAGCGTTCGGAGCAGTAACGGCGGGACCGGTTGGTCGAGCAGTCCACGTAGGCGTTGCGGCACGGCACGGCTTCGCACACTCCGAGCCGGTCGGGACCGAACTTGGTCAGATGAAAGGCGAGACCCATCGCGGACATGGCGGCGTAACCCGCGGTGGCGTTGGACGGGTGCTCGGCGAGATGCATGTGCCACCGGGGCCGCCCCTCCTCGTCCAGGTAGTCGTGGCCAGAGATCCGGGGGCTGACCGGGAACTCCATCAGCAGCGAGTTCAGCAGGTCCACCGTCAGGGTGTGATCTCCCTCGTCCGCGGCGGTGAACACCGCGCGCAACCTGGACCGCACCGACCGGAACCGGGTCACGTCGGCGTCCGTCACCCGCCGGGCCGCTCTGGAGGCTTCACCGAAGAGGGCACGGACCGACTCGACGGAGGTGAGCCGGTCCATGTCGCGGGCCGACTGTTCGGTGTTGACCAGACGCACGGCGTAGTCGGAGTACTCGGCCAGTTCCACGAGCGGTCCTCATTCCGGCGCACTGGGACAAGCGAAAGCGGTAGGTGAGCAATACGTGACCACCGAGCCTATGACGGACGTGGCGTGAGCATGAAGCCCCCCGGGCGCAGCCCTGCCCCGCGGCCAGCCGCGGCGCTGCTTCACGACTGCAGGACGTCGGGCCCGCGCAGTGTGCCCGGACAGGCTGACGATCCGCCTCACCTCTTGCACACATCATGCAGATACATGCTAATGGCAGGATCGGACATCGCGACCACGCACCGCCCCAGGCATCCGCCTCACCCACCTTGCCGCACCGGTCGCGCGACGGCAGCCGCGGCCCGGGTTCCTCGACCATGACGCGAAAGGCAGGCTCGTGACCACGATTGCGACACCGGACCTACCAGCACTGCTTCGACACCACGGCCTGCGCTGCACGCCAAGCCGGCTGAGCGCCCTGAAGTTGCTTTCCGTTTCCGGCAGCCATCTCTCCAGCGCCGAGGTCTCCGCGGAACTGAAGCGACTCGGCCTGCCCATCGACCAGACAACCGTCTACCGGACCCTGGAAACCCTCACCGAGACCGGGCTGGCCCACGCGATCCACGGCCCGGGACCCAAGCGATACGGCGTGAGCTCCGAGCCGCACCACCACACCGTCTGCGAGACGTGCGGCCAGGTGGGCGAGCTACCAGTCGAACAACTGAGGGAGGCCGTGGCACGAATCGCGGAACTCGCCGGGCTGCACGCCGACGCATCCGCCTCGCTGCTGATCTACGGCCGGTGCACCCGCTGCAGCACATGACCGACAGGAGCCACCGGAGAGAAAGGGCCCGTCACCCCCTTCAGCGCCACCCACGAGCGTGAACCCGACTTCACACGCCACGCCTCCCTATTGCACACTTCTCGCAATAACGTATGTGTCGCAGGAAGGCGGGCCATGGTTTCTCCGATCGTGCTGGGCATCGAGTCGTCCTGTGACGAGACCGGCGCCGGGCTGGTCCAGGACGGGCGACTGCTGGGCCACGTGGTGGCGTCGAGCATGGAGGAGCATGCCCGTTACGGCGGTGTCGTGCCCGAGATCGCCTCCAGGGCGCACCTGCACGCGCTGCGCCCTGCGGTCCGGCAGGCGCTGGACGAGGCCGGGTTGCGACTGGCCGACATCGGCGCGGTGGCGGTGACCACCGGTCCGGGTCTGTCGGGCGCCCTCCAGGTGGGGCTGGCGGGAGCGAAGGGGATCGCCTACGCGCTGGGCGTCCCGCTCCACGGGGTCCATCACCTCGCCGGTCATGTCGCCGCCGACACCCTGGAGCACGGCCCGCTGCCGAACCCGTGCATGGTGCTGATCGTCTCCGGCGGACACACCTCCCTCCTCCTCGTCCGGGATCTCGCCCGCGATCCGATCCTCCATCTCGGCGACACCCTCGACGACGCGGCCGGGGAGTGCTTCGACAAGGTCGCGCGGGTCTTCGGGCTGCCCTATCCGGGCGGTCCTGCCATCGACCGGGTGGCGCGCGAGGGGAATCCACGCGCTGTCGCCTTCCCGCGCCCGCTCCCGGGGTCGTACGACTTCTCCTTCTCGGGCCTGAAGACTGCGGCTGCGCGCTGGGCGGAGGGGCACGTGGGCCGGGAGCTGCCCGTGGCCGACGGGGCCGCGTCCCTCCAGGAGGCCGTGGCCGACGTACTGACCCGCAAGGCCGTCGCGGCCTGCCGTGAGCACGGCGTCGGCACGCTGGTCGTTGTCGGCGGGGTCGCCGCCAACTCACGCGTGCGCTCGCTGGCGGAGGAACGCTGCCGGGCTGCCGGGATCGAGCTGCGCGTACCGCCGCTCAGGCTGTGCACAGACAACGGCGCGATGATCGCCGCCGTGGGCGACCTCCTCGTACGGGCCGGCGCCGAACCGGCACCCCTGGACGTGTCGATCGACCCGTCGGCGCCCCTGGAGTACGCGGCCCTGCACCCGGTCGGGGCCGGAGCGGTGGCGGCCTGATGGACATACGGATCCTCAGAGGCGACGCCCTGCTCGCCCATACAGCTGCCCTGCACTCCGTGTACGTGGACGCGTTCTGCGCACCGCCCTGGAACGAGGACGAGGAGCGGGCGGTCGAGTTCGCGGGACGGCTGCCGGGGAACGTGCGGCGGCCCGGTTTCACGGCCGCGCTGGCCTTCACTGGAGAGGACCTCGTCGGGTTCGCGACCGCGTGGACGACGCTCGCCCCGTTCCCCACCGACCGCTGCTACCCACAGGCGGCGGCCGGACTGGGACCGGACCGCACCGTGGAGTGGCTGTGCGGTGCCCGCGAGATCGACGAACTCGCCGTCGCCCCCGCGGCTCGGGGCACGGGGCTGGCCGGGGAACTGCTGGAGGCGGTCACCGCGGACGCCCCCGACGGCCGCTCCTGGCTGCTGACCTCGGTGCGGTCGGGCCGGGCCATGTCCTTCTACCGCGGTCAGGACTGGACCCAGGCCACCCATCCCTCTCCCGACGGCAAGGGAATCGTCGTCTTCCTCGGTCCCCGCCACCCCGCCCGCGCCCTGGCCGCCCAACCTCTGTGAGCCCCCGTTGCGTACCTCCGAGATCCGCCGCCGCTTCCTCGACTTCTTCGCCGAACGCGGCCACACCGTCGTCCCCAGCGCCCCGCTGCCCACCCCCGACCCGACGCTGCTGTTCGTCAACGCCGGGATGGTGCCCTTCAAGCCGTATCTGACGGGGGAGGCCCAGGCGCCGTGGCCGCGGGCGACCAGCGTGCAGAAGTGCGTGCGCACCCTGGACATCGAGGAGGTCGGCCGCACCACCCGGCACGGCTCCTTCTTCCAGATGAACGGCAACTTCTCCCTCGGCGACTACTTCAAAGAGGAGGCCATCGCCTTCGCCTGGGAGCTGTCCACCGCACCGGTCGCGGACGGCGGCTACGGCCTGGACGCGGACCGTATCTGGGTGACCGTGCACCACACCGACGACGAGGCCCGCGCCCTGTGGCGGCGGATCTCCGGCCTGCCCGACGAGCGGATCGTGGCGCGTGGCAACGAGGACAACTTCTGGTCGATGGGCGTGCCCGGCCCGTGCGGTCCGTGCTCGGAGCTGTACTACGACCGTGGCCCGGCCCTCGGCCGGGCGGGCGGTCCCGCGGTCGACGAGGACCGCTACATGGAGTTCTGGAACCTGGTGTTCATGCAGTACGAGCGCGGTGAGGGCCCGGGCAAGTCCGGCTACCCGATCCTCGGCGACCTGCCCCGCCGCAACATCGACACCGGCATGGGCCTGGAGCGGATGGCCACCCTGCTCCAGGACGTCGACAACCTCTACGAGATCGACGAGACCCGCCCAGTCCTGGACCGCGCGGCCGAGCTCGCAGGCGTCCGCTACGGCGCCGACGCGGAGGCCGACGTCCGACTGCGCGTGGTCGCCGACCACGTCCGCACCGCCCTGATGCTGCTCGCCGACGGCACCGCCCCCGGCAACGAGGGCCGAGGGTACGTGCTGCGCCGCATCCTGCGCCGCTCCGTCCGCTCGATGCGCCAACTCGGCTACTCCGACCCAGCGTTGCCGGACCTCCTCGCGGTCGCCCGGGACTCCATGGCCCCCAGCTACCCGGAGGTCGCCGAGTCCTACGGCCGTGTCGTCGACCAGGCAGCCGGCGAGGAGGACGCCTTCCGTGCCACGCTGCGCCAGGGCACCACCGTCCTGGACACCGCGGTCGCCGGGGTCAAGGCGGACGGCGGGAGCCGGCTCCCGGGCGCGCAGGCATTCCTGCTGCACGACACGTACGGCTTCCCCATCGACCTGACGCTGGAGATGGCCGCCGAACAGGGCGTCGAGGTCGACCGCGAGGGCTTCACGGCACTGATGCGCGAGCAGCGTGAGCGGGCCCGCGCCGACGCCCGTGCCCGCAAGTCCGGCGGTACGTCGGACACTTCGGCCCTGTGTCCGGTCCTCGACGAGCACGGCCCCACCGACTGGCGTGCCTGGGACACCGTGACGACCGACTCCCGCGTCCTGGCCCTGCTCGGCCCGGCGGGCCCCGTCCCGGTGGTCCGGGAGGGCGGGATCGCCACGGTCGTCCTGGACCGCACCCCGTTCTACGCCGAGTCCGGCGGCCAGGAGAGCGACACCGGGCGTCTCACCGGCACCTCGGTGGAGGCAGACGTCCTCGATGTGCAGCGGCCGTTGCCCGGACTGGTCACCCACCAGGTCAGAGTCACCTCCGGCGATCTGGCGGTCGGTGACGCGGTGCATGCCGCGGTCGACCCCGAGTGGCGGCTCGGCGCCCGCCAGGCCCACTCCGGAACCCACGTCCTGCACGCGGCCCTGCGCCAGATCCTCGGCCCGAACGCCCTCCAGTCCGGCTCCTACAACCGCCCCGGCCACCTCCGCCTGGACTTCCCCTGGCGCGGCGCCCTCTCCGCCACGGCCCGCAGCGAGATCGAGGAGGCCGCCAACCAGGCCCTGCGCCGCGACCTCCCCGTCGGCGTGCGCTGGATGACGCTCCCCGAAGCCAAGGAACTGGGCGCCCTCGCCCTGTTCGACGAGACGTACGGCGAGAAGGTCCGCGTCGTCGAGATCGGCGGCGCCTGGTCACGGGAGCTGTGCGGCGGCACCCATGTCGAGCACGCGGCCCAGATCGGTGTCCTCGGGCTCACCGCGGAATCGTCGGTCGGCGCGGGCATGCGCCGACTGGAGGCCGCGGTCGGAGCGGAGGGCTTCGGCCACCTCGCCCGCGAGCGCGATCTGGTGACCCGGATCGCCGAGCAACTCCAGGCCCCTCGCGCCGAACTCCCCGACCGGATCGGCGCGTTGCTCGACCGGCTCAGGGAGACCGATCGCGAGAACCAGCGGCTGCGGCAGCAGGCCACCCTCGCCCGGGCGGCGGTACTGGCCGCCGAAGCCCAGGACGCGGCCGGTGTCCGCGTCGTCACCGCGACGACGGACGGCGGAGCGGACGGAGCGAGGGCCCTCGCCGTCGCCGTACGGGATCTCCTGCCCGCCGACCGTCCGGGCGTGGTCGTGGTCGGCGCGGAGTCCGAGGGACGTGCCGTCCTCGTGGCAGCCGTCAACAGCGCGGGCCCGACAGCGGCACAGGACGCCTCCGCTCTGGTCAAACGGCTGCTGAACGGTCGTGGCGGCGGTTCACCCGAACTGGCACAGGGCGGCGGCCTGCCCGCCGCCCAACTCCCGGAGACCCTGCGGTCCGTGCCCGGAATCGTCGCCGGCGGGTAGGACGGTCCGCTGATCCAAAGGGAGGAATGTCTGCCTGCGTGTGCCATCACCAAGCCGAGTAAGGGGAGAAATACGCACATGACCGTTACAGCACAGATCGACAGCTCCCGTGCGGTGGCCACGCTCATCAACGTCTTCACCGTCTCCCCGGAACGCCAGGACGAGCTGGTCACCCTGCTCGCCCGCGCCACGGAGGAGACGATGAAGCGCCAACCCGGCTTCATCTGCGCCAACTTCCACGTCTCCCAGGACGGCGAGCGGGTCGTCAACTACGCCCAGTGGGAGTCCGAGGAGCACTACCGGGCCATGCTCGCCAACCCCGAGGCCCGCGTCCACATGGACCATGCGGCCACCATCGCGACCGACGTGCAGCCCCGCCTGTTCCGGGTCCGGTCCGCACACGGCAGGTAGGCGTCCGTGCCCCCACCGCAGACAGGTGACGGCGACCGGCGCGGCCGGCATCCCGACTTCGGCCGCCTGATCCGTGACGAGAACGCGGACACCGTGCTCTGCCATGTCTGCGGCAGGGGCTTCCGCTCCCTCGGGGCACACGTGCGCGTGCACGACATGACCGCGGCGGAGTACCGGGAGGAGTTCGGACTGCTGCGCAGCTGGCCGCTCAGCGCGCACTCCTTGGGACAGGAGCAGTCCCATGCCCGGCGCGACAGATACCGCGCCTCGGAGACGACGCAGGCACACCTCGCGGCGGGCCGGGCCATGGCCCGCTCCGGGGAACTGACCCGGAGGCGCTGGAGCGGCACGGACGAAGGCAGCCCCCGGGACGAACTGCTGAAGGTGCGGCGGGAAAGCCTCGACGCGGGCCGCCGCACCCAGTCCCGCGGCGCGGACGAGCGCCTGGCGGACGCGCTGCGAGCCGGCGGCTTCACCGACCTGGAACAGGCCCTTCGGGCCGTGTACGTCGACGGCCAAAAGAGCATCGAGGAGACAGCACGCGTCCTCGCCGTCGGCCGGAACCGGCTACGGCGCCTGCTTACCGCTCACGGCATCGACATCCGCCCGGCCGGCCAGAACTCCGACATCGGACGGCGGGCCCGGATCCGGCTCAACGACCGGGCCGCCGCCCAGCGTGTAGGCGCCCAGGACATCACGGTGTGGCTGCGCGAGAGGGCCGCCCAGGGCGCCACTCTGCGGGAGTTGGCGACGGCCACCGACCGCAGCATCCCCTGGGTGGCGGCCCGGATCGGCCCCCGTTAGACGTTGCGGCCCCGTCGCCTAGGCGACTGCCGTCATGGTGGCGAACACCACCACGTTGTTGGGGTAGTAGTGCCGGTCGGCATCGAACTCGCCGCCACAGGTGACCAGTCGGAGCCCCGCGTGGTCGAGGTTTTTGTAGACCTCCAGCGTGGGGAACTTCGCCTTCTCGTACTCCTCGACACGGTCGACGGTGAATGTGACGGTCTTGCCGTCCTCCCGGACAACCTCGACCGTGTCACCGGCCTCCATCGACTTCAGCCCCTTGAACACCGCGTCGGCACCGTTCCAGGTGACGTGCCCGGCGATCACCGCAGGGCCTTCCGAACCGGGGGTGGGCCCTGGTTCGTACCAGCCCGCCAGATCCGGGTCCCTCGGCGTCGTCATCGCCCCGTCGGCGTTCTGCGACAGCGTCTCCAACGTGCTCGACACACCGAGGGCCGGGATGGTGACCTTCGTCGGCACCGACCTGTCCAGGGCGGCGACGGTCTGACCGGCCCCGGTGCCCGTCGCCGGTGTCCCGCTGCCGGCCGTAGCCAGGGGCGCGCTCTGCCCAGGCGAGCTCTGCGAGGCGCTCGTGTCCTGGCCCGCGCAGGCGGTGAGCAGCAGGGCGGCGGTGGCCGTGGCGATCACAGCCGCGAAGGCACGACGGGCGCCGGTCCGGGTGCGCTCGGCGGTACGGTTCACGAAGCACCCCCGGCCTTCACCGCCACCCGACGGCGTACGACGATCAGCGCGCCGGCCGCCACGGCCGAGGCGGCACCGGCCACGCCGATCAGCGCCCCCGGGGACACGCCGTTCCCGGTGGCTCCGCCGCCGGTCTCGATCCCGCCGACCGGCACGGAGCCGACCGCGGCGCCCTTGACCTCCCCGCAGTTGGTCGGCGCGGTCGCCTCCTGCGGGAGGGCCGGGTCGAGTTCGCTCTTGCCGGCACCCTCGAAGTCGTACTTGTCGTTGTTGTTGGGGTCGATGCCGTGCTGCACGACGTGCAGGTCCTTGATGTGGTCGATCACGTCCTGGGAGACCGGGATGGTCCGCTTGTAGGCGATCTTGCCTTCCTTGTCGGCCACCGGCATCCGGTCCACCGCAAGGCCGCTGGTCGCCGCGTCGGTGTCCCCCGAGACGGTCAGCGCGATGTTGATGTCTCCGTAGTGGACGGTGGCCTCGGTGTTGTTGAGGATGCCGTCGCCGTTGGTGTCGGCGCTGTCGTCCGGGCACACGAAGTCGTGGCCCTCGGTGGAACCGTGCAGGTGCTGCGCAGACGGCTGACCGGGGACCATGCCCTCGGACTTGATCCACACCGTTAGGTCCGTGCCGCGGGCGCTCAGCAGGACCGTCCCCTTGGAGCCGGAGTCGTTCAGCTGCTCCAGGTCGATCTGGTAGGCCGGGGTCTCCTCCTCCGCGAACACCGGTGCCGAGCCCGCGACGGCGAGCAGGGCGACCGGGAGAGCGGTGAGTGCCGCGAGGCGGCCAACACGCTTGGATGTCACGTTCATTCCCCTTATTGCAAATGAGTCGCAGTTACTTATAGAACGCAAGAAGCGGCGCGGGTGTTCAGCGACCGAGCGATCCGCCCGCGGCACCGGGTGAGATCCCGGAAACGACCCGTTCACCACACATGCACCTCCCGGGAAACAAGCGGTTTCTAGCGTGTCCGCTCATGGATTCGAAGCTGTATACGCAGCCGGACACCCCCCTGGATCCGGCTGCGACGCCCACGCCCTCACTCCGCGAGACGGTCTACGCGCAGTTGCGCACGGCCGTTCTCGACGGCGAGTTCGGCCCGCGTGAACGCCTGGCCGAGATGCGGCTGGCCGCCCGGTTCGGGGTGTCGCGGACCCCCGTACGCGAGGCGCTGGCACGGCTGCTGGCGGACGGGCTGATCGAGCGCGGCGACGGCGGCTTCTTCGTCACGATCCCCAACCTGACCCAGCTGAAGGACTTCTACGAACTACGGGTCACCCTGGAACTGCGCGGCATCGCCCGGTCGATCGAGGACCCCGCCGTCCGCCACGACCCGACCGTCATAGCGGCCGAGTTGGAACGCTGGTACGCCATGCGCGAGAACCCGCCCGAGCCGGACCCGCGCTTCGTCGTCCAGGACGAGCTCTTCCACGCCGAACTCTCCCGCGCCTCGGGCAATCCCGCGCTGACCGACGCCCTCGTGACGGTCAGCGAACGCATCCGCCGAGTCCGCATGTACGACTTCCTCACCCGGGACCGGGTAGAGACGACCATCGCCGAGCACATCGAGATCATGGAGCTCGTCCGCGACGGACGGCTCGACGAGGGCTACCGGGCCCTGCACGCCCATGTCGGCGACTCGATGGCCGTGGTGCTGGAACGCGCCCAGCGCGCGATGACACAGATGGCCCTGCACGCCCACCGCCTCTGACGCGGACCGACCGCGCCTGAACCCGCGGGCAATCGGCCCGCCCCTCGACTCCCCGGCCGTCGACGCCGCCGCCGGGGGTGCCCCACCGCTCTCCCCTCCCCCGCTCGCACCCCCGAAGGGCATTCCATGAGTACCACCCAGTCACCGCAGACAGCGACAACACCGGATACCCCGACGGACCAGGCGACGAAGGAGACGCTGGAGGACTACACCCTCCGCTTCGCGCCCCGCAGTTACCGCCGCTGGACCCCCATGGTCGTCGCCACCACGGCACTCGGCGGCATCGCCTACATGGCCGACTTCTCCATCGGCGCCGGCATCGGCCTCGCCCACGGCACCGGCAACGCGCTGGTGGCGATCGCGGTCGCGGCCGTCGTCATCTTCGTCACCGGCTTCCCCCTCGCCTACTACGGCGCCCGCTACAACATCGACCTCGATCTGATCACCCGCGGCTCCGGCTTCGGCTACTACGGCTCGGTCCTCACCAGCGTCATCTTCGCCAGCTTCACCTTCATCTTCTTCGCCCTCGAAGGCTCGATCATGGCCCAGGGACTGAAGCTGGGCCTCGGACTGCCGTTGTGGCTGGGCTACTTGGTGTCCACGCTGATGGTCATCCCGCTGGTGATCTACGGCATGAAGGCGCTCAGCAAGCTCCAGGTCTGGACGACCCCGATCTGGCTGCTGCTGATGGTCGGCCCGCTGGTCTACCTGATCTCCACCGACCCGGGCACGGTCGACCGCTTCCTCGCCTACGCCGGCACCGACGGCGAGGGCGGCGTCAACACCGCCTCCGTGCTGCTGGGCGCGGGCGTATGTCTGTCCCTCATCGCGCAGATCGGCGAGCAGATCGACTACCTGCGCTTCATGCCGCCCAAGACCGAGGCGAACAAGCGCAGTTGGTGGACCGCCGTCATCATGGCCGGACCCGGCTGGGTGGTGCTCGGCGCGCTCAAGCAGGCCATCGGTGTCTTCCTCGCCGTGTACATCCTCGCCAAGGTCGGCCCGGACGTGGCGCCCGAGCCGATCCAGCAGTTCAAGGGCGCCTTCGACGCGATGATGCCGTCCTGGATGGTCCTCCCGCTGGCCGTGGCGCTCGTCGTGATCAGCCAGATCAAGATCAACGTGACCAACGCCTACTCCGGCTCCCTCGCCTGGACCAACTCCTTCACCCGGGTCACCAAGCACTACCCGGGCCGCATGGTCTTCGTCCTGGTCAACCTGGGCTTCGCGCTCGCCCTGATGGAGGCCGACATGTTCAGCTTCCTCAACGACATCCTCGGCTTCTACTCGAACTGCGCCATCGCCTGGGTCGTCACCGTCGCCACCGACATCGGCATCAACAAGTACCTGCTCAAACTCTCCCCGCTCCAGCCCGAATTCCGCCGCGGCATGCTGCACGCCGTGAACCCGGTCGGCGTGGTCGCCTTCGTCGCCGCCTCCGGGCTCTCCATCGCCATGTACTTCCACGCCCTCGGCGACACCCTCCAGCCGTACTCCCCCGTCGCCGCCGCCCTCATCGCCTTCGTCCTCACCCCGCTGATGGCGATCGTCACCAAGGGCCGCTACTACCTGCGCCGCACAGACGACGGCATCGACGAGCCGCTGCTCGACACCGACGGCAACCCCAGCGCGCTCACCCTCGACTGCCACGTGTGCCGTCAGCCCTACGAGCGCCCGGACCTCGCCGCCTGCGCCACCCACGACGCGGTGGTCTGCTCGCTCTGCCTCAGCACGGACAAGACCGGCGACCACGTCCTGCCCGCCACCGCGTAACCCCCTTCGCCTCAGTACTGCGGGAAGCCTCGCCGATGTCCCGCAGTACGGCCCGTTCCTGAGGAGCTGCCGTCGTGTTCGACACCCTGCTCGTCGCCAACCGCGGAGAGATCGCCTGCCGCATCATCCGCTCCGCGTCCGCGCTGGGACTGCGGACCGTGGCGGTGTACTCCGACGCCGACCGCGCCGCACCCCACGTACGGATGGCCGACACAGCCGTGCGGCTGGGCCCCGCACCGGCCGCCGAGAGCTATCTGCGGGCCGACCTGGTCCTGGCCGCCGCCCGCGACACGGGCGCCGGGGCGATCCATCCCGGCTACGGCTTCCTGTCCGAGAACGCCGCGTTCGCCGCTGACGTGGAGGCGGCGGGCCTGGCCTTCGTCGGCCCGACACCCCGCCAGCTGGAGGTCTTCGGCAGCAAGCACACCGCGCGCGCCGCGGCCGAGGCGGCCGGGGTCCCCCTGCTCGCCGGCACGGTACTCCTCGCCGACCTGGACGACGCCCTGCGCGCCGCCGAGGAGATCGGCTACCCGGTGATGCTCAAGGCGACCGGCGGCGGAGGCGGCATCGGCATGCGGGCCTGCGCCGGTCCGGACGAGCTGCGCGAGGCGTACGCCCAGGTCACCCGCCTCGCCCGGGGCAACTTCGGCGACGGCGGGACCTTCCTGGAACGGTTCGTCTCCCGCGCCCGCCATGTCGAGGTGCAGGTCTTCGGCGACGGCACCGGTCGGGTCGTCAGCCTCGGCGACCGGGACTGCTCCCTCCAGCGCCGCCACCAGAAGGTCCTGGAGGAGGCCCCGGCGCCCGGCCTCCCGGCCGCGCTGCGCGAGGAACTGCACCGCAGCGCACGGGAGTTGTGCGCCTCGGTCGGCTACCGTTCCGCCGGCACGGTGGAGTTCGTCTACGACGCCGAGCGCGAGGAGGCCGCCTTCCTGGAGGTCAACACCCGTCTCCAGGTGGAGCATCCGGTCACCGAGGAGATCACGGGTGTCGACCTGGTCGGCTGGATGCTGTGCCTGGCCCGCGGAGAGAAGGACATCCTCGACGGCATCGGCCCCGACGGGCCTCCCGTGCGTGGTCACGCCGTCGAGGCCCGCGTCTACGCCGAGGACCCGGGCCAGGACCACCGGCCCAGCGCCGGCCTCCTCACCCGCGTCCAGCTCCCGGACGGCGTACGCGTGGACGGCTGGGCCGAGACCGGCCAGGAGATCTCCACCGCCTACGACCCGATGCTCGCCAAGGTCATCGCCACCGGCCGCGACCGCGACGAGGCGTTCGCCAGGCTGGCCGAGGCCCTGGAGCGGACCCGGATCGACGGCGTGGAGACCAACCTCGGCCTCCTGCGCGCCGCCTGCCGCACCGACGAGATCCTCGCCGCCCGCCACACCACGAGCACCCTGGCCTCCGTCACGGACCCGCGCCCCCGCATCGACGTCGTACGCGGCGGCACCCTGACCACCGTGCAGGACTGGCCCGGCCGCACCGGCTACTGGGAGGTGGGTATCCCGCCCGGCGGCCCGATGGACGACTTCTCCTTCCGCCTGGGCAACACCGCCGTCGGCAACCCCGAGGGCGCCCCCGGCCTGGAGTGCACCCTGGAGGGCCCGGCCCTGCGCTTCTCCCGCCCGGCCGTCGTCTGCGTCACCGGCGCCCCGGCCCGCGTCACGGTCGACGGCACACCCGCCTCCCAATGGGAGCCCCTCGACCTGCCCGCCGGGGCCCTGCTGGAGGTCGGCACCCCCGAGGGCTCCGGCATGCGCACGTACGTCCTCATCCGCGGCGGCCTCGACCTGCCCGCCTATCTCGGCAGCACCGCCACCTTCACGCTCGGCGGCTTCGGCGGCCACGCCGGACGCGCCCTGCGCACCGGCGACGTCCTCCGTCCTGCCGAACCCGCCTCCGGATCGCCGGCACCGACCGCCGTACCGCCCACCGAACGCCCGCATTTCACCGCCCACTGGCGGATCGCGGTCAGCGAAGGTCCGCACCCCGCCCCCGACTTCCTCACCCCGCGCGGCCTGAAGACGATGTACTCGGCTGAGTGGAAGGTCTCCGCCCAGTCCGCCCGCACCGGCGTACGACTCGTCGGCCCCCGCCCCGAGTGGGCCCGCCCCGACGGCGGCGAGGCCGGGCTGCACCCCTCCAACGTCCACGACACCGCGTACTCCGTCGGCGCCGTCAACCTCACCGGCGACACCCCCGCGATCCTCGGCCCCGACGGCCCCAGTCTCGGCGGCTTCGCCTGCCCCGTCACCGTCGTCGCAGCCGAACGCTGGAAGGCGGGCCAGCTGCGCCCCGGTGACACCGTGCGCTTCGTCCCCGTCACGGAAGCCCGCGCGGACGACCTGCGCCGCTCACCGGCCCTGCTCACCCTCCCCACCGAGGGCCCCGACCCCGACCACGGTGTCCTCGCCCGGCGGCCCGCCACCGACACCACCCCCGAGGTCGTCTACCGGCGCGGCGCGGATGACAACATCCTCGTCGAGTACGGTCCGATGACCCTCGACCTCGCCCTGCGGATGCGGGTGCACGCCCTGGCCGAACACCTCACCGCCCACCGCCCCGCCGGACTGATCGACCTCACCCCCGGCGTCCGTTCCCTGCATCTGCACACCGACCCCGACACGCTCCCCCTGCGCACCCTGCTCCGTCTGCTCCAGGAGGCCGAGGACCACCTTCCCACCGCGCACGAACTCACCGTGCCGAGCCGAGAGGTCCACCTCCCCCTGTCATGGGACGACCCGACCGTCGACGAGGCGATATCCCGCTACCGCACCTCGGTGCGCGACGACGCCCCCTGGAACCCGTCCAACATCGAGTTCATCCGCCGTATCAACGGCCTGGACTCGGTGGACGACGTCCGCCGCATCGTCTTCGACGCCCAGTACCTCGTCCTCGGCCTCGGCGACGTCTACCTCGGCGCCCCCGCCGCCACCCCGCTCGACCCCCGCCACCGCCTGGTCACCACCAAGTACAACCCGGCGCGCACCTGGACCGCCGAGGCGGGCGTCGGCATCGGCGGCTCCTACCTGTGCGTCTACGGCATGGAAAGCCCCGGCGGCTACCAGCTCATCGGCCGCACGGTCCCCATCTGGGGCGGCCTGCGCCCCGGCCGTTCCTTCGCCGACGGCATCCCCTGGCTGCTGCGCTTCTTCGACCGGATCGTCTGGCACCCGGTCTCCCCCGCCGAACTCCTGGACATCCGGGCCGACCTGGACTCCGGCCGCACCGGCCTCGACATCCGGCCCGGCACGTTCTCCCTTGCCGGGCATCAGCGCTTCCTGCGGGAGAACGCCGACAGCATCGCCGCCTTCCGCACCCGCCAGGCAGCCACCTTCGGCGCCGAGCGAGAGGCGTGGGAGGCGTCGGGCGAACTCGCCGAGCGTGCCGAGGCCGCCCCCGTACCTGCCACCGGACCCGTCTCCCTGCCGCCCGGCGGCAGTCTGGTCGACGCACCGCTCAGCTCCAGCGTGTGGAAGGTGGCCGCCGCACCCGGTACCCGAGTCCAGGCCGGGCAGCCGCTCGTCGTCCTGGAGGCGATGAAGATGGAGGTCGTCGTCCGAGCCCCGGCCGACGGCGTCGTCGCCGACGTCCTCGTCACCCCCGGCCAGCAGATCGACGCCGGCACCCCGTTGACCGTCATCCTCCGAGAGGAAGCAGCGTGAACCAGACCCCCACCGCCCCCGTCACGGCCGAGGAGCGCGTGGCCGCCGCCTACGAGCGGATCGACAAGGCCGAACGGCCGGAGATCTGGATCGCCCTGCGCCCCTACGAGGACGTCCTGGCCGAAGCCCGCGTCCTCGACGCCCGTGTGACGGCCGGTGAACTCCTGCCGCTGGCGGGCCTGTTGTTCGCCGTCAAGGACAACATCGACGTCGCGGACCTGCCCACCACCGCGGCCTGCCCCGCCTACGCCTACCGTCCGGACGTCTCGGCCACCGCCGTACGACGGCTGACGGACGCGGGCGCGATCGTCCTCGGCAAGACGAACATGGACCAGTTCGCCACCGGCCTGGTCGGCACCCGCAGCCCGCACGGCCCCGTCCGCAGCGCAGGCCACCCGGAGAAGATCTCCGGCGGCTCCAGCTCGGGCTCCGCCGTCGCCGTGGCCCTGGGTATCGCGGACTTCGCGCTGGGCACGGACACCGCGGGTTCGGGCCGCGTCCCGGCGGCGTTCAACGACATCGTCGGCATCAAGCCCACCCTCGGCCTGGTCCCCAACACCGGCGTCGTCCCCGCCGCCCGTTCCTACGACACCGTCACCGTCTTCGCCCGCACCCTCACCGAAGCCCAGCAGGCGCTCGCCGTCATGACCGGCCCCGACGAGGCCGACCCCCGCAGCCGCACCTGGCCCGACGCCGTACGGCTGGCAGCGCCCGAACGGCCCCGCATCGCCCTCCCCCGCGACGAGGACCTCGCGCCCCTCTCCGACGAAGCCCGAGCCGCCTTCCAGGCAGCCGCCGGACAACTCCGGGAGACCGGCGCCGAAACGGCCGTCATCGACGTGACACCACTGCTGGAAGCCGCCCGGCTGCTCTACGACGGCGCCCTGGTCGCCGAACGCTACGCCGCCGTAGGCGAGTTCATCGCCCGCGACCCCGAAGCCGCGGACCCCACCGTCGCCGGCATCATTCTCGCCGCAGCAGCCCTGCCCGCCCACGCCCTGGCCGGCGACCAGGAACACCTCGACCACTTCAGGACAGCCGCCGCCCGCCTCCTCTCCGGCTTCGACGCACTGCTCCTGCCCACCACCACCGAGCACCCCACCATCGCCGCCGTCCAGGACGACCCCGTCGGCATCAACAAACGGCTCGGCACCTACACCAACTTCGTCAACCTGCTCGACATGGCCGCCGTCGCCGTCCCGGCCGGCGGGGCCGACGGCAGCCCCTTCGGCGTCAGCATCGTCACCCGGGCCTTCGACGACCAAGTGGGCCTCGACCTCGCCGCCCGCCTCATCGGTACGACGGGTGAGGCCGGTGAACAGACCCCGTCTCCCGTCCCCGGCACAGGAATCGACCTGGCCGTCTTCGGCGCCCACCGGCGCGGCCAGCCGCTCAACCACCAGCTCACCGGGCTGGGCGCACGCTACGCCGGCGAGGTACGAACGGCCTCCGCCTACCAGTTGACCGCCCTGGCCACCGAACCTCCCAAGCCCGGTCTGGTCCACGTGGGCCCCGACCACGGGGGAACGATCAGCGGCGAGCGCTGGATCCTCTCACCCGCCGCTCTCGGCCGCTTCCTCGCCGAACTGCCCGCACCCATGTCCCTCGGCCGCATCCGACTCGACGACGACTCCTGGGTCCTGGGCTTCCAGTGCAACTCCCACACCGCAGCCGCAGGAACCGACATCACCCACCACGGGGACTGGCTCACCTATCTGGCCACGGTCTGAGATAGCCGCAGGGCTCCCGCGAGTCGCATCCGCGCGAGAGCCCTGCGTCCATCCGGTTGGCGAGGGCCTACTGGGCACCGATGAAGTCGACCTTCTGGTTCATGTACTACAGGTACATGAGGTAAGCCGTGCCTTGAACCCCGTGAACAACCACCAGGACTCGGCGACGACGGCAACGTGTCTCCGCACGCCGCACTGCGGGTGCACCATCAGTGCGCCAATATCCCCCGAGCCTGCCGACAAGCAGACACCTCGTACATGTACTTCCAAGTGCCCTGGTGCCGAGATGTCTGCTCCCGAGCGGCACCGGACCGCACTCGACACCCGGAATGCCCGGATATGCCGCATGGGCGACGGACAGGAATGACGATACCTACGGGTCGAATTCGCCCCGGATTCGACCCTGAGTGTTTGTTTAGCGAGTAAACATGGCCTCTGACCTGCGGAAATAAAGAGCGGCAGACGAGTCAGGCTGTACGCCGGGTTCTGTTCCCAGGGTTCCTCGCGGCGCCCCGGGCGACGGCCATCCATCTAGGGCCGGCGTTGCCGTCGGCCTCGTGCGGTCTACCCGGGGACTCGGGCGGGCAGCCCTCGAACGTCCCCGCAGGAGCACCCCTTTTTCAAGAGGCGCTCCCTTTTGACCTTGCTCCGGGTGGGGTTTACCTAGCTGCCCAGGTCGCCCTGGGCACTGGTGGTCTCTTACACCACCGTTTCACCCTTACCCGGCGCCGAAGCGCCGGGCGGTTTGTTTTCTGTGGCACTGTCCCGCGGGTCACCCCGGGTGGCCGTTAGCCATCACCCTGCCCTGTGGAGCCCGGACGTTCCTCGGGAAGCCCCCTGTCAGGAGGACTCCACGCGGCCGTCCGCCCGGCTCGTCTGCCGTGTCGACCATGCTACCCGGCGGGTGCCTTCGCCTTGACCAACAGGACCAGAGCCAGTACCAGAGCCAGTACCAGGGCCGGTGCCCGCGCCCGGTCCCGCCGTCGCCAGGATCGAGCCCGCCAGGATCAGGGTGAACGCCGCTCCGATGCCCAGCGTCAGGTCCTCTCCCAGGAACAAGGCCCCCGCCGCCACCGCCACCGCCGGGTTGACGTACGTGAAGACCGTCGCCCGTGTCGGGCCTACCTCCTTGATCAGCTCCAGGAAGGCCACGAAGGCCAGCGCCGTGCAGATTACGCCCAAGCCGATCAACGCCACCAGGACTGATGTCGACGGCATCTCCGTCGGCCAGCTGGCCCCCGCCGCCGGCGCGTACACCAGGGCTGCGAGTGCCAGGCACGGCGCCGTCAGTTGCAGCGTCGGTACGTTCTTCAGCCAGCGCGCCGCTATCAGCGGGGCCGTGGCATAGCCCAGGACCGTCAGCATGACCTCGCCCAGGGAGCGGGCGTCTCCTCCCGTCAGGTGCGGGACGGTCAGGACCCCCACCCCCGCCAGGCCCAGCGCCAGGCCCGTCACCCTTCGCGCGCTCAGGTGCTCCACGTTGCCGAAGAAGCGGGACAGGATCACGCCCACGATCGGGACGCCCGCGATCAGCAGGCCCGCCGTCGAGCTGGACAGGTTGCGTTCCGCGTCCGTCAGCGTGAACCAGGGGCCGACGATCTCTATGCACGCGAAGCCCAGCATCGGCAGCCAGTGCCCCCGGACCATCCTGACCAGCCCGCCCCGGCGTATCGCGAAGGGGAGGAGCAGGAGTGCTCCCAGGGCGCAGCGTGTGAACACCACCATGGAGGGGGACAAAGGAGCGTCCACCGCCACCTTGATCATCAGGTAGGGGATGCCCCAGACGACTCCCATCAGGGAGAACAGGAACCAGCCGCGTGCAGTCATACGGAGAGCTTCAGCCGACGTGCCATCCGCCGTCTTGAACGCTGTTGCGGTACGCCGCCGGCGTGACCCCGAGCACCCGGCGGAACCAGCGCGTCAGGTGCGCCTGGTCCGCGAAGCCGACCAGGGACGCCACCTCGGCCGGGCGCAGGCCCGTGTCCAGCAGGCGGCGGGCCCTGGTCACCCGGTACTGCGCCAGCCAGGCGTACGGCGGTAGACCCATCGTCGTACGGAAGGCCCGGAGGAGCTGGTAGCGGGACAGGTTCAGGTCCGCCGCGAGCGAAGCGAGGGACGGGGGGTCCAGCAGTTCGTCCGCCAGGCGGTCTCGTACGGCCCGGGCGATGCGGTCCGCGCCCGGGATCGCGTCCGGCGTCGGGCGGGACGCCGAGTGGCGGCGGGCCAGGGCCGTCAGCAGCCAGGGGAGGCGGGACTCGGCCTCCAGCGGGTCGGGGCACTCCCGCAGGTCCGTGTGCGTGCGGAGGATCGCGGCTGCCAGTTCCGGGTCGTCGATCAAGGGTTCGCGGAAGTGGGGCAGGCCGTCCGTGAAGACCCCGTCCGTGAGGAGAGTGGGCGCGGCGTACAGCGCCCGGTACGCGTAGCCGTCCGTCGCGTTGCCGGGGCCGCCCGTGTGCATCTCGCCCGGGGCCAGGACCACGATCGAGCCCGGGCCCGTGCGGATGTGGCCGCCCCGGTAGTCGATGATCTCGGAGCCGTCGACGCAGACGCCGATCGTGAACTCCTCGTGCGCGTGCGGGGCGTAGACGTGCTTGTCGAAGCGGGCCGTCAGGAGGTCCAGCGCCGGGCCGCAACGGCCCAGCCGCGCCCTCGTCCACAATGCCTGTTCCATCCGTCGCCACCCCCTTCCGTCGTCCCAGGGTGCAACGCCGGAGGGCTCGGAGAAAGTCCGCGGTCCCCAGGTCGGAGGCGTGGGGTGAGGGGAGAGGGGCCAGGGGAGGGGGGTGGGCGGAGAATGAGCCGCCAGGCCCGCTTCTCGGTCGGGCCTGGCCCTGGTGGAGGTCGCCTCCAGGTCCATCGCGGCACCGTCACAGGGCGTCCCGGAGCGAGCGGCTCGTGGGCCGTGGCGGGCGTGTGGCGCCCCTCCTTCGGTCGCTCGCCGGCCTGGGGCATCGAAGGATCACCCGTTCGAGAGACCGGGACCGTTGCCTCGACCGTGGCGCACGGCCACCGCCCTCCGTGGCGCACGGCCACCGCCCTCCGTGGCGCACGGCCACCGCCCTCGACAGGCGGCGCCGCTCCGCTTGACCCTGCCGCGACGTCAGCCTCTCTACTGGTCCCATGCGGATCGGAGAACTCGCCGCCGCCGTCGGTGTCACCACGCGGACGGTGCGGCACTACCACCACCAGGGCCTGCTGCCCGAGCCCGAGCGGCTCGCCAACGGCTACCGGGACTACACGCTGCGGCACGCCGTCGTGCTCGCCCGGATCCGCCGGCTCACCGAGCTGGGGCTCGGGCTCGCCGAGGTGCGGGACGTGCTCGCCGACGACGCCGGCAAGGACCTCGCCGAGGTGCTCACCGAGCTCGACGAGGATCTGGCGCGGCAGGAGGCGGCCCTCCGGGAGCGCCGGGCGCGGCTGCGCGCCCTGCTGGAGGCCGCCGACGGCATCCCCGCCGAGGGGCCCGTCTCGCCCCGGCTCAGCGCCCTCTTCCACGACCTGGCGCACGTCGCCGCCCGCTCCCCCATGGCCGCCAAGGACCGCGAGTTGCTCGCCCTCGTCGAGACCGCCACCGCACCCGAGGAGCGCGAGCGGCTGAGCGCCGTGCTGGGCGCCGCCTTCGAAGCCCCGGAATCGGTCGCACAGGCCACCCGGGCCTACGCCCTCCTCGACGGCCTCGCCGACGCCGACCCGTCCGACCCCCGCGTCGAGGAGGCGGCTCGCGCCATCGCCGCCTGGATCCCCGCCGACATGCTGCCCGCGGACATGCTCCCCTCGGACATGGGCGACGAGCGGGACAGTTTCCTGCGCGCCTTCTACGCCGACTTCGCCCCGGCCCAGGCGGAGGCCGTCCGCCGCACCGTGCGGATCCTCAAGGGAGAACTGCCATGAGAACGGCCCTCGTTCTCCTCCACCGGCTGCTCCGCCACGAACTCCGGCTCCTCCACAGCCTCGTCCTCTGGCTCACCCGCCGCACGCACGGCACGCAGGGCGGGCAGGCCTTCGGCTACGCCCGCGGCCAGAGCCTCACCCTGTTCGGGTTCGCGTTCGTGTGCGTCGTCGAGACTCTGACCATGTCCGTCCTGCTGCGCGACTACCCCACCGCGCACTGGATCGTCCTCGTCCTCGACGTCTACACCGTCCTGTTCGTCCTCGGGCTGCACGCCGCCTCCGTCGTACGCCCGCACCTGCTCGGCCCCGACACCCTGCGCATCCGGCGCGCCGTCCACGTCGACCTGCGCATACCCGTCCGCCACATCACCGCCGTGCGGCGCGAGTCGCGCATCACCCCGGACGGCGGGCGTCCCGAGGGCGAACTCGACCTCCCCATCGGGTCGCAGACCACCCTCACCCTCGAACTCGCCCAGCCCGTAGCCCACTTCACCTTCCTCGGACGGCGACGCGACGTCCGCCTCGTGCGCTTCCACGCCGACGACGCCGACACCCTCGTACGGGCCGTCCGGCAGGTCGTCACGCAGGCGCGAACCGCACCTTCGCCGCTCCCGGGTCAGCCTGCGTGAGCCGCACCCGCAACCGCTCCCCCAGCGGCAGATCCCCGGCCCCGCCCTCGATCCGGCCGATGACCGCCGGGGAGTCCAACTGCACCTTTCCCACGGTGGGTCGGTGGTCCTCGATCTCCACCACGCAGCCGTCGAACAACTCCCCCACCCGGTCCTGGAGCAGCGCCGCCTCCACGATGTCGACGCACTCCCGCTCGACCGTGCCCGCGCGCCGGGCGCCGTCCGCCATCTCGTGCGGGAGCGCGTCCAGCGCGGCCCCCACCCACTCCGGCAGGGCCTCGCCCGCGACCGCCGCGAGGCAGATCTCCGTGGCGTACCGGTCCGCGAGGCGCCGGATCGGGGCCGTGCAGTGGGCGTAGGGCGCCGCCACCGCGGCGTGCGTGGTGATCTCCGGCAATTGCCCGTCCCGGAAGACCGTGTAACCCGCGCCCCGCAGCAGCGTCGTGCACTCCTGGAGGAACGCCGCGTGATGGGGCTGGTGCGGGTCCAGGGAACGGATCAGCCGGGCGTAGGAGACGTGGTGCGGCCAGTCGATGCGCAGGGCGTGCGCGGTCCGGCGGAGGCGGCCGACCGCGCCGTCCGGGGCCGCGGGCAGGGTCCGCAGCACACCCGTGCCGGCCGCCACCATCAGGTCCGCGGCCGCCATCCCGGTCAGCAGCGAGAGCTGCGCGTTCCAGCCGTCGGCGGGCAGCGGGGCGCGGAAGCTCAGCTCGTAGGCGTGGTTCCGCTGGACGATCTCCTGCTCGGGGACGTTCAGCGAGATCCCGCCCCGCTCCACCTCCAGCCGCTCGCGCGCCTCCCCGATCTCCTTGAGCAGGGCCAGCGGCTCCTCCGCCGTCCCGCCGTCGATCTGCTTCTGCACGGTGGCGTAGTCGAGGCGGGCCCGGCTGCGGACCATCGCGCGGCGGACGCCGGTCGCGACCGTACGGCCCTCCGCGTCGAGGTCGATCGTCCACAGCGCGGCCGGGCGGGTCTCGCCGGGGAGCAGGCTGGCCGCGCCCTCACCGAGCACCGCCGGGTGCAGCGGGACCCTCCCGTCCGGGAAGTACAGGGTGGTCGCCCGCCGGTGGGCCTCCGCGTCCACCTCTCCTCCGGGGACGACGAAGGCGGCGACGTCGGCGATGGCGTAGTGGACGCGGTAGCCGGTGCCCCGGCGGGACAGGTGCATCGCCTGGTCCAGGTCCAGGGAGGTCGGCGGGTCGACCGTGAACAGCGGAACGTCCGTGGCGTCGTACGACGGAAGAGCCGGAGCCTTCGCGGTCCGTTCGGCTTCCGCCGCCACCAGGGGCGGGAAGCTCTCGGGGACGCCGAGTTCGGTGCGCAGGGCGGTGAGGGCGGCCCGGAGGGGGGCTTCGGGGGCGCCGGTCACGCGGATGTGGCGGCGGGGCATACAGCGAGGGTAGGGGGATCGGGGCCCGTACGCTGTCCGGGAGCTCAAACAGAAGGAGATCTTCCGTGCTGGTCCTGCTGCCGCCCTCCGAAGGCAAGGCGACCTCCGGGCGTGGCGCCCCGCTGAAGCTGGAGTCGCTGTCGCTGCCCGGGCTGACCGAGGCCCGCCAGGCCGTACTCGGCGAGCTGGTCGAGCTGTGCGCCGGGGACGAGGAGAAGGCGCGCGAGGTGCTCGGGCTGAGCGAGGGGCTGCGCGGCGAGATCGCCAAGAACGCCGAGCTGCCGGTCGCCGGGGCCCGGCCCGCCGGGGAGATCTACACCGGTGTCCTCTACGACGCCCTCGGCCTGGCCTCGCTCGACGCGGCGGCCAAGCGGCGCGCCACCCGCTCCCTGCTCGTCTTCTCCGGGCTGTGGGGCGCGGTCCGCGTCAACGACCGCATCCCCTCCTACCGCTGCTCGATGGGCGTGAAGCTGCCCGGCCTCGGCGCGCTGGGCGCGCACTGGCGGGCGCCGATGGCAGGCGTGCTGCCCGAGGCCGCCGGGGACGGGCTCGTGCTGGACCTGCGCTCCTCCGCCTACGCCGCCGCCTGGAGGCCGAAGGGCGAGCTCGCCGGGCTCACGGCGAGCGTACGCGTGCTCCACGCTCCGACGCGCAAGGTGGTCAGCCACTTCAACAAGGCGACGAAGGGGCGGATCGTACGGAGCCTGCTGACGGCCGGCGCTGCGCCCAAGGACCCGGCCGAGCTGGTGACGGCGCTGCGCGACCTCGGTCACGCCGTCGAGGTGGAGCCTCCGAAGGGGAACGGGACGGCCTGGATGCTGGACGTGTTGGTCGACGAGGTGCACTGACCTGCTCCGATGCCGGCCGCAGTTGCATTCCGCGCAATGGTCTTTGCACAGGGTGCACGCCTCGGGGCACGATGAGGTCATGACCTCGCAGCCCGCCTCCCTGCCCGCCTCCGTTCTCGATCTGGCGCCCGTCATCCCCGTCGTCGTGCTCGACGACGTCGCCGACGCGGTGCCGCTCGCGCAGGCCCTCGTGGCGGGCGGGCTCCCCGCGATCGAGGTGACGCTGCGCACGCCGGCCGCGCTCGGTGCCCTCCGCGCGATCGCCGGCGCGGTGCCGGAGGCCGTGGTCGGAGCCGGGACCGTGATCACGCCGGAACAGGTGCGGGAGTCGGTGGACGCAGGGTCGCGCTTCCTGGTCAGCCCGGGCTGGACCGACCTGCTGCTGGACGCGATGCAGGCGTCCGGGGTGCCGTACCTGCCCGGGGTGTCCACCACCTCCGAGGTCGTCACGCTGCTGGAGCGCGGGGTGCGGGAGCTGAAGTTCTTCCCGGCGCAGGCCGCGGGTGGGGCCCCGTATCTGAGGTCTCTCGCCGGGCCGCTGCCGCAGGCCCGCTTCTGCCCCACCGGCGGGATCGGCGCCGAGAACGCGCCCGACTACCTCCGGCTGCCCAACGTGGCCTGCGTGGGCGGGACGTGGATGATCCCCGCGGATGCCGTCGCCGCCGGGGACTGGGGCCGCATCGAGACGCTGGCGCGCGAGGCCGCCCAGCTCAGGACAGACGGATGACCACCTTGCCGAAGGCCGCGCCGGTCGCGTAGTAGCGATAGGCCGCGTGTACGTCCTCGTACGGGAACACCCGGTCCACGACCGGGCGCAGGCCGTGGAAGGCGATCGCGCGGTTCATCCGCTCGAAGTGGGCACGGCTGCCGACGAAGATCCGCCGCAGGGTCACCAGGCTCGACGCGAGGGCGTCGGTGGAGATCTCCAGGCTGTGCCGGTGCGGGCTGTTGGCGGCGATCAGGACGATGCGGCCGTAGAGGGCGGTCGCCCGGACCGACTGCTCGACGGTGTCCGGGCCGCCGGTCTCGACGACGAGGTCCGCGCCCCGGCCGCCGGTCCACTCGCGCACGGACGCGGCCCACTCCGGGTGCTCGACGTAGTTCAGTACGTGGTCGGCGCCGAGTTCCCTGAGGCGTGCGGCCTTCGCTCCGCCGGACGTCGTGGCGACGACCCGCGCGCCGAGCGTCTTGGCGAACTGGACGGCGAACAGGGCCAGCGCGCCGGTGCCCAGGGTCAGGACCGTCTCACCGGGGAGGACCGCCTCGGCACCGGTCAGGGCGTTCCAGGCGGTGACGCCCGCGCAGGGCAGACAGGCCGCCTCCTCCCAGGTCAGGTGGTCGGGCGCTCGTACGGCGGCGTTCTCGTCGAGACGGACGTACTCGGCGAGCATGCCGGGCAGGGTCGCGCCCGGCTGGTCGATCAGGGCCGGGCTGATCCGGCCGTCCAGCCAGCGCGGGAAGTAGGTGCTGGTGACGCGGTCGCCCACGGCGAAGCGCGTGACCTCCTCCCCCACCGCGACCACCTCCCCCGCGCCGTCGCTGACCGGGATCACGCCGGGGGCCGCCCTGAGGGGGTAACTGCCCTCCAGGATCAGCAGGTCGCGCTTGTTGAGGGAGACGGCGTGGATGCGGACGAGGAGGTCGCGGGGGCCGGGGGCGGGTGGGCCGCCGGCGGTGTCCCGGGGGACTATGCCGTCGACCGAGCCGGGGGTCTCCAGATGGTAGGTGCGGTAGGTGGTCATGCGGTCATGCTGGTCGGCGGGCGTGCACGCCTCAATTCCCGCTCGGGTATGAGGGTGAATGGAGGAGGCCGTTGTCGTACCCCTGACGTACAACTGAACCCATGACCACCCACGCCGTCGACCCCCCGCCCTTCGCCCGCGAACTGCTGCGCCGGCGCACCAGCCGGCGGATCAGTCAGCTGGAGCTCGCCTCGCGGGCGGGGACGACGCAGAGATACGTCAGCTTCATCGAGCGGGGGCGGTCCGTGCCGGGGCGGGCGGTCGTGATCCGGCTCGCCGAGTCGCTGGATCTGACGCTCCGCGAGCGCAACGCACTGCTGCTGGCCGCCGGTTACGCGCCCGCCTTCGCCGAGTCCTCGCTGGACGCGGCCGAACTCAAGCCCGTACGGGAGGCGTTGGACGGCATCCTGGACGGTCATCTGCCGTATCCGGCCGTGGTGGCCGGGCCGCGCGGCGACCTCGTCGCGGCCAACGCGGCGTTCGACGTGCTCACCGAAGGAGCGGCACCCGGCCTCCTCAAGGCGCCGGTCAACGTCCTGCGGCTGGCCCTGCATCCGGACGGGATGGCCTCACGCGTGGTGAACCTGGACGCGTGGGGGCGGCACATCATCGAGAATCTGCGGGCGCGGTCGCTCCGCAGTCCCGACCCCGCACTGGACGAGCTGGCGGACGAGCTGGCCGGCTACGTACCGCCGCTCGGCGAGCCGGGCGACGACTATCTCGGGTTCGCCGTACCGCTCCGGCTCCGTTGCCCGGAGGGCGAGTTGCGGCTGCTGACCACGCTCACGTCCTTCGCCACCGCCGTCGACGTCACGCTCGCCGAGCTGCACCTCGAAGCGTTCCTGCCGGCCGACGCGGAGACCGCGGAGATACTCCAGGGACGCGCCGCTCAGCGCAGATGAGACGTGTCGTTGAACAGCCGCACGCTCGCGTTCCCGTCCGCGTAGTACGCCACCGCCGACAGTGCGGCCGCCGACAGCTCCATGCGGAACAGGGCCTCGGGCGGTGCGCCCAAAGCGAGTTGGACGAACGTCTTGATGGGGGTGACGTGCGAGACGAGCAGGACGGTGCGGCCCGCGTACGCCGCCACCAGCTTCTCCCGGGTGGCCTCGATACGCGTCCCGGTGGCGGCGAAGCTCTCGCCGCCACCGGTCGGCTCCACCGTCGGGTCGGCCAGCCACCGGTTCATGTCGTCCGGGTAGCGCTCGCGCACCTCGCCGAACGTCAGGCCCTCCCAGGCGCCGAAGTCCGTCTCGCGCAGACCCTCTTCGATGGTCACCTCAAGGCCGAGGTGCCGGGCCACGATGCCGGCGGTCTCGCGGGTGCGGGCCAGCGGCGAGGCGACGATCGCCTGGATCGTCCCGCGCCGGGCCAGTGCGGCTCCCGCGCGCTCGGCCTGGTCCCGTCCGACCTCGGACAGGGACGGGTTCGTCCCGCCGCTCCCGGAGAACCGCTTCTGCGGAGTCAGCGGCGTCTCACCGTGCCGCAGCAGCACGAAGGTCGCGGGCGCGCCCAGGTCGGCCGGCGCCCACCCGGGGCCGGACACGGCCTTGGCCGCCCGTACGTCGGCCTCGGCCTTCGCGGCCGCGGCCTCCAGCTCGGCCGTCGACTGTGCCGCCGACCACTGCTCGCCGCGCCGGCCCGCGTCCATCGCCTCGTTCGCCAGCCGGTCCGCGTGCTTGTTCTGCTCGCGCGGGATCCACTCGTAGGTCACCCGCTCCGGCGGGAAGACCCGTGCCGCCTCCATGGCCAGCGGCTTCATGTCCGGGTGCTTGATCTTCCAGCGGCCGGACATCTGCTCGACCACGAGCTTGGAGTCCATGCGGACGTGGACGACGGCCGTGGGGTCGAGCTCGTGCGCCGCGCGCAGGCCCGCCAGCAGCCCCCGGTACTCGGCGACGTTGTTCGTGGCGACGCCGAGGTACTCGGCCGCCTCGGCCAGCGTCTGCCCCGTCGTCGCGTCGAGCACGACGGAGCCGTAGCCCGCGGGCCCCGGGTTCCCCCGTGACCCGCCGTCCGCCTCGACGATGAACTCCCGCACGGCACAAGCCCCTTACAGACGTCCGCAACGACCGGATCTACAGTCCGGACTCGGCCGTACGCACCAGGATGCGGCGGCAGTTCTCGCAGCGCACCACCGTGTCGGGGGCGGCCGCGCGGATCTCGTTGATGTCGGTGATGGCCAGCTCCTGGCGGCAGCCCTGGCAGGTGCGCTGGTACAGCTTGGCCGCGCCGATGCCGCCCTGCTGCTCGCGCAGCTTGTCGTAGAGCTTGAGCAGGTCGGCGGGGATGGTGCCGGCGACGACCTCGCGCTCCTTGGTCACCGTGGCCACCTCGCCGTCGATCTCCTCGAAGGCGGCGTCGCGGCGGGCGGTCGCGTCGTCGACCTTCGACTGGACGGAGGAGACCCGCTCGGTGAGCTCGGCGACCCGCTCCTGCACGGACTCGATGCGCTCCATGACCTCCAGGACGACGTCCTCGAGGTCGCTCTGCCGCTTGGCGAGGGAGGCGATCTCGCGCTGGAGGTTCTCCAGGTCCTTGGGCGAGGTCACGGCACCGGAGTCCAGGCGCTGCTGGTCGCGGGCGGCGCGCTGGCGCACCTGGTCCACGTCCTGCTCGGCCTTGGTCTGCTCGCGGGCGGTGTCGCTCTGCTCGGTCTGTGCGGCCACCAGCAGGTCGCGCAGCTGGGCGTGGTCCTTGTGCAGCGACTCGATCTCGGCGTGCTCGGGCAGCGACTTCCGCCGGTGGGCGAGCTGCTGGAGGCGGACGTCGAGTGCCTGGACGTCGAGGAGTCGGATCTGGTCGGCGGGCGCGGCGTTCAGTTGGGGGCTCCTGCAGTCGAATCAGGGGAGGCCGCGTGGGCCGTCCAGGGGTCGGTGACCGTCGTGGAGACGTGGACGCGGAGGTCCCATCCGTGGCGGTCGGAAATTTCGTCGAGCTGGGTTGCGGCCAGCTCGCACCAGGGCCACTCGGTGGCCCAGTGCGCCGCGTCGAGCAGCGCGAGGGGGCTGTGGAGGACGGCCTCGGAGGCCGGGTGGTGGCGCAGGTCGGCGGTGAGGAAGGCGTCGACGCCGGCGGCGCGCACGTCGTCGAAGAGGCTGTCGCCGGAGCCGCCGCTGACGGCGACCGTGCGGATCACGGCCCCGGGGTCGCCGGCCACGCGGATGCCCTGCGCGGTCGCGGGCAGACGCTCGGCGGCCCGCGCGGCGAAGTCGCGCAGCGCGAGCGGGTGGTCCAGTTCGCAGACGCGGCCCAGGCCGCGGCGGCCGTCCCGGTCCGTCGGGTCCGGCACGAGCGGCCCCACGACCCGAAGATCGAGGGCGCCGGCCAGCGCGTCGCTGACGCCCGGATCGGCCGTGTCCGCGTTCGTGTGGGCGACGTGCAGCGCGATGTCGTTCTTGATCAGTGTGTGCACGACCCGGCCCTTGAAGTGGCCGGCCGCGACCGTCGTCGTACCGCGCAGATAGAGCGGGTGGTGGGTGACGAGCAGGTCGGCGCCGAGCTTGAGGACCTCGTCGACGATCTCCTGGACCGGGTCGACGGCGAACAGGACCCGGGTGACCTCCTGGTCGGGGTCGCCCACGACCGTGCCGACCGCGTCCCAGGACTCGGCCCGCGCGGCGGGCCACAGGTTCTCCAGCGCGGCGATGACTTCAGACAGACGGGGCACGGACAAAAGGCTACCTGCCTGATCTGCGCCACTGAACCGAAGCCCGCGTCCGTCCTGCCCGCGGACCGAATCCGTCCTTCCGGCGGCCTGTTTCCGTCCCCACCGCGAACGCGGCGGCGCCGGAGCCTCGGTCTCCGCCTCCGGCCCCGCTCAGCACACCCGCGCCCGTTCCCTCAGGCGAATCGTTCCTGGGCCACCCTTATGTGTGAAGCACAAGCTCCGGCGTCCCACGCGTGTGCGTGCGAAAACTAGTTTCGTCGCCGGAGGTGACCAGACCATGACGGCTTGTGCGATCGAGCCCGAGGCTGCCCCCGGGGACGGCGCCCCGCTCTCGGGCTGCACCATCACCGCGAACGGCGCCTACGCCGCCCGTCTCGCCCGGGACGGCGACGCGGGGGGTGACTCCTGGTTCCCGGAGCGCTGGACGCTGGACGGCCCGGAGCCGTACGCCGTGCCGCTGCCCGCGCACCAGCCCGAGGAGGCGGACGCCGAGGTGCAGCCGATGGGCGACGGGCGGGTGCTGATCAGCCGGCCGACGGCCGGGCGGCACGTGTTCTCCCTGCTCTATCCGACCGGCCCGGACACCGGCGAGGTCGTGATCGGCGCGGTCGAGTGCCCGGACGACGGCACCCGGCTACGGCTGCTGCCGCCCGCGCCGGGCGGTGAGAAGGCCTACGCCCTCGCCGCGGGCCGGCACTCCAGCGCGGTGTGGCAGGTGGCGGGCGGCGCGTGCGGACCCGTGCACGTGGCGCAGATCCCGGGGCGCTGCTCGGGCGGGGTGTGGCTGGACCACGCGGGGCGGATGCTGGCGCTCGACCGGGAGACCGGCGGTCGGACCAAGGCGGTCGTGGTCGATCTGGAGCGGGGCGGGGAGACCTCTCCGCTGCTGCAGATCGCCGACGACAGCGACGACCGGCTGCTGCTCGCCGATCCGGACAGCGGTCTGCTGCTGATCGGCTCCGACGCGCCCTCGCCGGGCGAGGAGCGGCTGGGCTGGGGCGTGCTGGGCAGCACGCTGCCGGTGCGCTTCCCGGAGTTCCTGCGGGTGCCGGAGTGCGGCGTCACGCCGTTCGCCATCCAGCCGGGGCAGGTGCTGACCCCGGAGAACTGCTCGGTGGCGCTGCGCGTCGACGGGCCCGTCGGCAGCTGGGTCGGGCTGTGGCGCCCGGACCGGCGGCAGATCCAGCATCGGGCGGCACCCGCGGGCTGGCTGGCGGGTGCCGGGTTCTGGACCAGGGACGGGGTGCTGCATCTGCCCTACGCCACGGCGGAGGTGCCGTGCGGTGTGGCGCGGCTGACGGCGCCCACGGGGGACGCGGAGGCGACGGGGGACGCGGAGGCGACGGGAGACGCGGAGGCGACGGGAGACGCGGAGGCGACGGGAGACGGGGGTCCCCAGGGTGCGGTACGGAGTGGTACGGACGCCCAGGCGCCCGCGGGAGGGGGCTCCCCCGCGCCGGGCGCGCCGCCGAATCCGGATCCCCCGGCGCGTGTCGCACCGCGCCCCGTGCCGTTGCAGGAGGCGCCGCTGGGGCGTCTTGTAACGAAGTAGTGCCGATGGGCGTGCCCGTGTGGATTCGAACAACGGGGGGATGGTTATGCTCGCCGGGCTGTAGGAAAGATCAGTTTTCGACGGGGTGAATACGTCCGATGAGCGACACCAGCACGACGGAGCAGCTGTCCGCCGACTCCCGGGAGGACGCCGGCCACGGCCGGCACCGGGGCCCGGTCTCGGCCCAGGAGAGCGAGTCCGCTCCGCACGGCCGGCACCGCAAGCCGGCCGGGGAGAACGCCGAGGCGGCTGCCTGACGGTTGTTTGCAGACAGGAGGGGGCTGCCCGACGGGCAGCCCCCTCCTTCGTGCGCTCAGCCCCGTTTGAGTCCCAGTACCTCGGCCGCCGCGAACGTCTCCCCCTCCGGCCGCTCCGCGTAGTGCGCGGTGAGCAGCGCGTCGAGTTCGTCGTAGGTGAACGTCTCCTGCTTGCTGTCGAACTGCGCCCGTACGCGCGGACGTTCGACGACCGCGACCATGCCGCCGTGCACGACGAG
This sequence comes from Streptomyces sp. NPDC101225, assembly GCF_044767585.1. Classification (NCBI taxonomy): domain Bacteria; kingdom Bacillati; phylum Actinomycetota; class Actinomycetes; order Kitasatosporales; family Streptomycetaceae; genus Streptomyces; species Streptomyces sp. NPDC101225. The sequence goes on along the minus strand of NZ_JBIWOE010000003.1, from coordinate 358,302 downwards.
CAGCTGGCCGTTGACCCGGGAGGCGGCGGGTGAGGCCAGGTAGCCGACGAGCGGGGCGACGTGTTCCGGGGCGAGCGGGTCGAGGGCGTCGGCGGGGCTCTCGAAGCCGGCGAAGACGTCCTCGGTCATCCGGGTTCGGGCGCGCGGGCAGATCGCGTTGGCCGTGACGCCGTACTTGGCCAGCGCGAGGGCGGTGGAGGTGGTCAGGCCGACGATTCCGCCCTTGGCGGCGGCGTAGTTGGGCTGGCCTGCCGAGCCGGCGAGGAACGCCTCGGACGACGTGTTCACGATCCGGCCGTGGACCGGGCCGCCCGCCGCCTTGGACCGCTCGCGCCAGTGCGCGGCGGCGAAGTGGGTGGTGTTGAAGTGGCCCTTGAGGTGGACGCGGATCACCGAGTCCCACTCGTCCTCGGTCATGGAGAAGACCATGCGGTCGCGCAGGATGCCCGCGTTGTTGACGAGGATGTCCAGCTTGCCGAACTCGGAGATGGCCAAGTCGACCAGTTCCCGGGCCTGTTGGAAGTCGGCGACGTCACCGGTGTGTGCCACCGCCCTGCCGCCCGCGGCCCGGATCCCGGCGGCGGCCTCCTCGGCGGGAGTCGCGGAGGCCGCCCCCGAGCCGTCGCGGCCCGGTCGGCCGTAGTCATTGACGACGACGGCCGCGCCGAGCCGGGCGAGTTCGAGCGCCTCGGCGCGGCCGAGCCCTCGGCCGGCGCCGGTGACGATCGCGGACAGTCCCTCGAGTGGCAGTGACACGGACACTCCCGTCGGATTCCCGGTGCGGATCAGATCTCGATGCAGGTGCGCAGGGCCGTTCCCGAACGCATCTGGTCCAGCGCCTCGTTGATGCCGGCCAGCGGCACCCGGTGGGTGATCAGGCCCTCCAGGTCGATGCGGCCCGCCCGCCACAGCGCGATGGTGCGCTCGTAGGAGCGCAGGACGTCGCCGCCGCCGTACATCGAGGGCAGGATGCGCTTCTCGTCGAAGAACAGCTCGAACATATTGAGCTGGAGGAAGTCGTCCATGGCGCCCGCGCCGACGACGACGAGGGTGCCGCCGCGCCGGGTGTTCTCGTACGCGGTGCGGGCGGTGGCGGACCTGCCGACGACCTCGAAGACGTAGTCGAAGCCCTCGCCTGCGGTGACCTGCTGCTTGGCGTCGGCCAGTTCGTCGGGCGAGACGGCCTTCGTGGCGCCGAACCTGAGAGCGGACTCGCGGCGCGAGGCGACCGGGTCGACGGCGACGATCTCGGCGGCGCCCTTGAGCCGCGCGCCCTGGATCGCCGAGATGCCGACGCCGCCGCAGCCGATGACGGCGACGGACGAACCGGCTTCCAGGTCGGCGGTGTTGAGGGCGGCGCCGAGGCCCGTCGTCACTCCGCAGCCGATGAGGGCGGCGATGTCGAAGGGCACGTCGTCGGGGATCGGCACCGCGCAGCCCGCGTCGACGACGACCTCCTCGGTGAAGGTGCCGGTGCCGGCGAAGCCGAAGAGGTCGCCGCCGGGGCGCTTGAAGTTGGGGGTGCCGGCGTTCACGAACCCGGCCAGGCACAGTTCGGTCTGACCGCGTCGGCAGGCGGGGCACGCGCCGCAGGCCGGCAGCCAGCACACGACCACGCGGTCACCGGCCGCCAAGCCCCGTACGTCGTCGCCGACTTCGACGATCTCGCCCGCGCCCTCGTGTCCGGGAACGAACGGCGCGGGCTGCGGCAGCACTCCGCTCATCGCCGACAGGTCCGAGTGGCACAGCCCGGTGGCCCGTACCCGGATCCTCACCTTGCCGGGCCCGAAGCCCGTCGCCTCGACGTCGTCGAGGATCTCCAGCTTGTCCTGGCCGATCTCGTGCAGTACGGCTGCGCGCATGCTGCGGCTCCCCTCAACTGCCATCTACATCAATGGTGTTCGACGATCGTGTCGGCGAGGACGGGCGCGTCGTCCCGCTCGGCGGCGCCGACGGCCACCCGCACCCGCCCCTCCTGCGGCCACATGCGGATGCGCAGGGTCTCGCCCGGGAAGACGACACCCGCGAACCGGGTGGCGTAGGACCGCACCCGGGTCACGTCGCCGCCGAGCAGCGTGTCGACGACCGCCTTCAGCGTCATGCCGTAGGTGCACAGGCCGTGCAGGATGGGCCGCTCGAATCCGGCGAGCTTGGCGAAGTCGGGGTCGGCGTGCAGCGGGTTCCAGTCTCCGGAGAGGCGGTAGAGCAGGGCCTGGTCCTCGCGGATCGGGCGCTCGACGGTCCGGCCCGGCTCGCCCTCGGGTGGGTCCAGGCGGGTGGAGGGGCCGCGGTCGCCGCCCCAGCCGCCCTCTCCGCGTACGAAGATCTGGGCGTCGTTGGTCCACAGCGGGCCGTCGGCGTCGGCGACCTCGGTGCGCATGACCAGGACGGCCGCCTTGCCCTTGTCGTGGACGGCGGCGATCCGGCCGGTGGCGGTGGCGGTGCCCGCGACCGGGATCGGGCGGTGCAGGGTCAGCGACTGGCCGCCGTGCAGCACCCTGGCGAGGTCGACCTCGACGCCCGGCATGGACAGTCCGCTGATCACGCCGGGGGAGCCGGCGCCCGCGACGGTGGCGAAGCTCGGCAGGACGTGCAGCCGGGACTCCAGGGTGTAGCGCAGCTCGTCGGGGTCCGTGGCGGGGACGCCCGCGCCGATACCGAGGTGGTAGAGCTGGACGTCCTTGCGGTCCCAGCTGATCTCGCCGGTGTGCGGCGGGGCGGCGAGGGCCTTCGCTGCGTCGATGGGCATACGGCTCCTGTTCGCTCGGGCGGCGGACGTCGTGCGGCCGCGCACAGGGTGCGGCAAGACCCCGGCGCGGCCGTCCGCACCGTCGGCCGCACCGAGGTCGCTACGGGCCGATCTAGAACGCGTTCCAGTCCGGCGCCCTAGGTATAACCCAGCGCCCGGTACTTGTGAAGTCTCCTGACGGCATGTCAGATATGGTCCGAAGGCGGGCCGTGACATTTGTCCTGCCCGAGTCCGTACAAGCGCATCTGCCTGCCGGGCACCCCGTTTCCGTAGCGTCGTCCCCATGATGAAAACGACGGGGACGACCGGGGCACCACCCGCCGTGTCCTTCACGGGGGCGGTCAAGAACTTCGGCGCCGTGCGGGCCGTGCGGGGCGTGGACCTGCGGATCGGGGCGGGCGAGACGGTCGCGCTGCTCGGCCGCAACGGCGCGGGCAAGTCGACGGCCATCTCGCTGCTGCTGGGCCTGAACGAGCCCGACGAGGGCACCGTCCGGCTGTTCGGCGCACCCCCGGAGCGGGCGGTGCGCGCCGGCAGGGTCGGCGCCATGCTCCAGGAGGGGCGCGCGGTCCCCCGGGTCACCGTGCGGGAGCTGGTCTCCTTCGTGGCCCGCCGCTACCCCGCGCCGATGCCCGTCGCGCGGGCGCTGCGGCTGGCCGGCATCACCGAGCTGGCCGGGCGGCGCGTGGACCGGCTCTCCGGCGGCCAGACGCAGCGCGTGCGGTTCGCCGTCGCGCTCGCCGGGAACCCCTCGCTGATCGTCCTGGACGAGCCCACCGCCGCCCTGGACGTGGAGGCGCGGCACGCCTTCTGGACCTCCATGCGCTCCTACGCCCGCCTCGGCCACACCGTGCTGTTCTCCACCCACCACCTGGAGGAGGCGGACGCCCACGCCGACCGCATCCTCGTCATCGACCGGGGCAGGATCGTCGCCGACGGCTCCGGTGACCAGCTCAAACGGGCCGTCGGCGGCAGCCTGGTCGCCTTCGACCTGGCGGGCCGCGCCACGGCGGGCCTGGAGCTGCTGCCCGGCGTACGGTCGGTGGAGGTGCGCGGGGACCGGGCGCGGCTGCGCAGCGACGACCCGGACGCGACGGTGATCGCCCTGGCGGAGCTGAACGCGATACGCGGCCTGGAGGTCGTACCGGCGTCGCTCGACGACGCGTTCCTGGCCCTGACGGCGGCACCGGTGAAGGAGGCGGCGTGATGTTCGACTACCTGCGGCTCGAGGTGCGCCGGACGGTGCGCGACGTCGGTTTCGTCGTCGGCGGGATCGCGATGCCGGTGCTGATGTATCTGCTGTTCACCAACCTCGGGGCGAGCGACGGCAGCTGGAGGACCGGCGCGATGGTCGGCATGGCCGGCTACGGCGCCGTCGGCTGCGCCCTGAACACCGGCGGCGGCGTGGCCGAGGACCGGGCCATCGGCTGGCTGCGGCAGCTGCGGGTGACCCCGATGACCTCGCGCCAGGTCGTGGTCGGCCGGACCCTGACCGGCTCGGTGACCGTGCTGCCGGCCATCCTCGCGGTGCTCGCCGCGGGCGGCCTGGTCAACGGCGTACGGCTGGCGGTCTGGCAGTGGGCGGCGATCGCGGCGCTGCTGTGGCTGGGCTCGGTGCCCTTCACCCTGCTGGGCCTCGGCAACGGCTACCGGCTGACCGGGCAGACCACCGGCGTCGCGAACATGGCCTGCAACCTGGGCCTGGCGGTGCTCGGCGGCCTGTGGTTCCCGATCACCCTGTTCCCCGGCTGGCTGCGCTCGCTGTCCGCGTACACGCCCACGAACCGCTTCGCCGAGCTCGGCACGTCGGTCGCCGAGGGCCACGCGCCCGCCGTCGGGGCGGTCACCGTCCTGGCCCTCTGGTTGCTGGCCTTCGGTTCGTACGCTGTGCTGTCGTACCGGCGGTCCGGCCGGACCGTCTGAACGGGGGGAGTGAGGACGTGTCCTTGATGCGAGGGGTGAGCTGCCAGGTGCGCCAGTGGCGGCAGGCGCGGGCGCGGTGGCGCGCGGACATGCAGCGTTTCAAGGCCGCGCAGAAGGAGGCCCGCAGGACCGGCGGGAAGATGCCCGAGAACCCGGGCCCGCCGCCCAGCGGCTTCGCTCTGCTGCCCTGGCTGCTGATGGGGATGGGCGCCTTCTCCAACCTCTGGCAGGGCAAGACCGCGAACCCCTGGATCGGGGCGATCGGCCTCCTCGCCTTCAACTCCCTCTACATCTACGTCACCTTCCGCGCCTTCGCGAAGGTGACCCGGGAGGCGACCGCGACCAAGGCGGCCCTGGCCCTGATGACCGTGCTCACGGTGGGGCTCGCCCTCGGCTACGGCGGCAGCTGGCTGTACTTCTTCCCGCTGCTGGGCCTCGCCACCGGCGCGGTGCTGCGCGGGCCCTGGCTCGGCCAGATCGGCCTCGGCCTGACCGCGCTCGCGGCGGCGGTCTCCGTGTACCGGGCGGGCTGGGACGCCGTGAACGTCGCCTACGGCACCTTCCTGTCGACGATGGTGACGGCCGCGATCCTGTCCCTGTCCGAGGCCGTACGGGAGTTGCGCGAGGCCCGCGAGGAACTGGCCCGCCAGGCGGTCGAGAAGGAGCGCCTGCGCTTCTCCCGCGACCTGCACGACCTGCTCGGGCACACCATGTCGGTCATCGTGGTGAAGTCGGAGGCGGCCCGGCGCCTCGCGTCCCGGGACATGGACGCGGCGATCGCCCAGATCACCGACATCGAGTCCGTCGGCCGGCAGGCGCTCACCGAGATCCGGGAGGCGGTCACCGGCTACCGCGAGGGCAGCCTGGCCACCGAACTCGACCGCGCGCGTTCGGTGTTGACCGCGGCCTCGGTCGAGCCGGCCGTCGTCCGCTCGGGCACACCGCTGGCCCCGCAGACCGAGGTGCTGCTCGGGTGGGTGGTGCGCGAGGCGGTCACCAACGTCGTACGGCATGCCGGTGCGACCCGCTGCGAGATCACCGTCGACAGCACGTCCGAGCAGGTCCGGCTCACGGTCACCGACAACGGCGGCGCGGACGCCGAACCCTCCTCCCCTTCCCCGGGCTCCGGCGGCACCGGACTGAAGGGCCTGACCGAGCGCCTCGCGGCGGCGGGCGGCTCCCTGCGGGCCGGCCCGTCGCCGCGCGGCGGTTTCACCGTCACCGCCGAACTCCCGGCGGAGGTGGGCGACTTGGCGGACGTCGTGCTGGCTACGGCGCCCAGGGCGGGCTGACCACCCAGCTCACGTCGTCCGCCCAGGACGTCGCGCTGTCGAAGGCGTTGGAGCCGCCGTCGCTCGCCACGTAGACGGTGAGGTCGTAGTGGCGCAGGAATCTCGTCGGGTAGTTGTACGACGCGAACGAGGTCCCCGTGCCGCTCTTGCCGGTGGTCGGGCAGAATGTCGCGTCGGATCTGAACAGCGCGCTGCCGTCCATGGGCTGGCGGTAGAGCCGGAAGTTGGAGTGGCGCAGGAAGTCGCCGGGGTAGTTGCGCGACTCGAAGGAGACGCAGGAGCCGCTCGCCAGGCCCCGGCGCACGATCCAGGTGGCGTCGTTCTTGTCGAGCGCCGAACTGCCCGACGTGATCGCCGAGACGACCGCGTTGTCGTTCTGGTGGCGGATGTAGTCGGCGGTGCAGCAGGCGGTGGTGGCGCGCAGCGAGATCTCCGAGCCCGGGGTGAGGGAACCGGTGGAGCCGGTCGGGCCGCCGTAGCCGACGGAGACGATGTCGGACTGCACGGCGTTGTCGGCGGCGTCGGTCGGGATGCCGGAGGTCATGACGCCCTCGAAGAAGGACCCGATGGAGCCGTTGCTGTTGTCGCCGCCGGTGCCGAGGACGATCGCGCCCTCCTGGTGCATGGGCGAGTAGCCGCTCGTGGTGGGTTCACCGCCGGAATAGGTCGTGGTGAGCCCGCCCGACTGCGCGTTGCCGTATTTCAGCGCGAAATGGTCCTGACCGTTGTTCTTGAGCAGAGCGGTCACGAACGGCATGGGTCCGGTGCCGGTGTTCGAGGTGTTCCTGCTGTAGCCGGCGTCGGACTGGAACAGGCCGTTCTCCAGGTCGGCCTGCACCCAGGGGCCGCCGCCGTAGCAGGGCGAGAACCAGCATTCCGTACCGAAGTTGATCGCGTCCATGTGGCCGTTTCCGGTGTCCTTGTTGTTCGTCTCGGCGTTGCCGTAGTCGAAGCAGCAGCGGCCGTTGACGTGTGTGCCGGAGGTGACCATGTACATCCCCTCGGCCTGGCCGTCGACCGCCACGCCGGAGGTGGAGTTGTCCCGGTAGCCCATGCCCGCCGAGATCTCCAGGCCGTAGACCTGGTGGCCGCCGGCGGTGACCGGCAGGGCGTCCGCGGGCGCGCCGACGTCGGCGGCTCCGGCGCCGCCGGCCCCTTCGACCGTGAGGTCGTTGTGGCGCGGGGACTGGTCGTAGATCTTGGTGATGATGCAGGTGGTGCCGTTGCAGAAGGAGTCCTGGGCGGCCGCGTCGGCGTAGCCGCCGGCGGTCAGCGGCCCGATGTTCCTGGTGGCGCTGTCGGAGGCCCGCTGCACCTGGTAGAGCGAGCCGTCGTAGGAGGAGTAGAGCGCGCGGGCGAGGCTGTGCGCGGCGACGCAGGGGGTGCCGGCGGCGGCGTAGATGTCACAGGGCAGTGAGCCCGCGGCCTGGGCGGCCTGCGGGACGCCCAACGCCAGTGCGAGGACGGTGACGAGCACGGAGAGCGCGGCCAGGGTCGCCGTTCTGAGCCGGGAGAACACGGTGGACCTCCTTGAATGTCCGACATACCGAACGACGTTCGACCGAAATACCGAACTGAGCCGAACCTATTTCCCGATCGAAATGCCGAACAATTGCGGGTGGGGGCAGAGGCGCAGAAATCACACGGGAGATGAATGGGGAACTCCCAATGCAGAGGCGATTGTTGGGGTGTTCCCGGGGACCGTCAAGACGTGCGGAAGGGAACCGTGACAAGTCTTTGGACGCACCCTGGCTCTACGCTGTTGCCGTGAACGAGATGCCCCGGGAGCACCGGCCGTCGAAGAGTGTGCGGGTCCTGCTCGCCGAGGACCAGGGAATGATGCGGGGCGCACTCGCCCTCCTGCTGGGCATGGAGGACGACCTGGAGGTCGTCGCCCAGGTCGCGCGGGGTGACGCGATCGTGGACGCCGCTCTGCACCACCGGCCCGACGTGGCCCTGCTGGACATCGAACTGCCCGGCATGAGCGGCCTGGACGCGGCGGCCGAACTACGCGAACAGGCCCCCAACTGCCGGGTGTTGATCCTCACCACCTTCGGCCGTCCCGGCTACCTGCGCCGCGCGATGGAGGCGGGAGCCGCCGGCTTCCTCGTCAAGGACGGCCCGGTCGAGGACCTGGCCGCCGCCATCCGCCGCGTCCTGACCGGTGAGACGGTCATCGACCCCGCCCTCGCCGCGGCGGCCCTCAGCGCGGGCCCCAGCCCGCTCACCGCCCGCGAGTGCGACGTCCTGAAGGCGTCGGTGGACGGGGCGACGGTCTCCGACATCGCGACCACGCTCCACCTGTCCGAGTCGACCGTCCGCAACTACCTGTCGTCGGCGATCGGCAAGACGGGGACGCGGAACCGGATGGAGGCGGTGCGGGAGGCCCGGCAGCAGGGGTGGCTGTGAGGAGGAGGGCGGATCGGGGGGCCGGTCACCGCCCGGACGGCCTCCGTGGCAGCCAGGCCAGCATCAGCACCACGCCCGCCACCAGCACCACCGCGCCGACCCGGAACACCAGCGCGTAGCCCTCCGTCAGGGCCCGCGGTGTGGCGCTCCCGTCCGTGCGGGCCGCCGCGATCGTCGACATGACGGCGAGGCCGAGTGAACCGCCCATCGTGCGGGAGGTGTTGACGAGCCCGGACACCAGGCCGGCCTCTCCCGGGGCCGCTCCCGAGGTGGCGAGGGCGGCCAGGGGCGTCGCCATCAGGCCGGCGCCGAGCATCATCAGGATGCCGGGGACCATGATCTCGGTGAGGTAGTCGCCCTCCGGCGTCATCGCCGACTGCAGGCCGAAGCCCGCCGCCGCGACGAGCGCGCCGAGCACGGCCACGTTGCGGGCGCCCAGCGGGGGCATCAGGCGGGGCGCCGACTTGGAGCCGAGCAGCACCGCGAGCGAACTCGGCACCAGCGCGAGGCCCGCCTCCAGCGGGGAGTAGCCGAGCACGTTCTGCGCGTACAGCGTCATGAAGTACCACATGCAGAACATCGCGGAGCCGCTCAGGAACATCGCCGCGTTCGCGGCCGACACCGACCGCGCGCGGAACAGTCCGAGCGGCATCAGCGGCGCCGCCGTACGGGATTCGACGAGCAGGAACAGCGCGATCAGCGCGAGCCCGGCGGCCAGGGGCACGAGCGTGGCGGCGGCCGTCCAGCCCCGCGCCTCCGTCTGCGAGATCCCGTACGCCAGCGTCGCGAGCCCCGCGGTCACCAGCACCGCGCCCGGCAGATCCAGCCGCCGCCCGCCGCCGTTGCGGCTCTCCACCAGCCGGCGCATCGAGCCGGCCAGCACCACCGCTCCGATCGGCACGTTGATCAGCAGCACCCAGCGCCACGACAACCCGTCCACGAGCGCCCCGCCGACGAGCCCGCCCGCGGCTCCCCCACCTGCCCCCACCGCGGTCCAGGTCGCGATCGCCCGCGCCCGGGCCGCCCCCTCGGGGACGGCCGACGTCAGAATCGTCAGGGTCGACGGCGCGAGCACCGCGGCCCCCAGCCCCTGCACGGCCCGTGCCACCAGCAGCTGGCCGCCCTCCTGCGCGAGCCCGCCGCCGAGCGACGCCAGCGTGAACAGGGCGAGCCCCACCACGAACATCCGCTTGCGCCCGTACAGGTCGCCGGCCCGCCCGCCGAGCAGCATGAAACCGGCGAAGGCGATCGCGTACGCGTTCACCACCCACTGGAGCCCCTGCGCGCTCAGCCCCAGGTCCGTCCGCATCGACGGCAGCGCCACGTTGACGACCGACACGTCGAGCACGACCAGGAACTGTCCGGCACAGGCGAGTGCCACGACCAGCCAGGTGGGCGGCGCGCCACGGCGGGATATCGGGGTGACGTCGGTGGCCTCGGCTTCCAGCATGCCGGTCATGCTCTCAACCGGGTTGCACTCCTTGCATCGGGATTTCGCCCGACGAACGCTTCGGCCGCGAGACCTAGGCCGGCAGCGCGGCCAGGCGCCCGAGCCGGGCTGCGCGTCACCGCGCGGACACAGACCCCGACGACGGCCGGGGGGGGATCAGCCGAGTCCGGCGGGGGCCGCCCGCACCACCGTCACCACCGCCGCCCCGCCCAGCCCGATGTTGTGCGCGAGCCCGACCCGTGCGCCCGGCACCTGCCGCTCCCCCGCCTCCCCCCTGACCTGCCACACCAGCTCGGCGACCTGGGCGATCCCGGTGGCCCCCAGCGGATGCCCCTTGGAGATCAGCCCGCCGGAGGGGTTGACCACCCAGCGCCCGCCGTACGTCGTCGCGCCCGACTCCACGAGCTTGCCGGACTCCCCGGCCGCGCACATGCCGAGCGCCTCGTACGTCAGCAGTTCGTTGATCGAGAAGCAGTCGTGCAGCTCGACGACGTCCACGTCCTCGATGCCGAGTCCGGACCGCTCGTAGACCTGCCGGGCCGCCTCCCGGGACATGGGCTGCCCGACGACGTCGACGCACGAGCCGGAGGCGAAGGACTCCTCGGTGTCGGTCGTCATGGCCTGCGCGACGATCTCCACCGCCCCCGTCACGCCCCGCCGCTCGGCGAACCGCTGCGACACCACCACCGCGGCCGCCGCCCCGTCCGAGGTCGGCGAGCACTGGAGCTTGGTCAGCGGCCGGTGGACGGTACGGGCCGCGAGGACGTCGGCCACCTCGTACACCTCGCGGAACTGCGCGTACGGGTTGCGCGCCGAGTGCCGGTGGTTCTTGGCGGCCACGGCGGCGAGCTGCGCCTCGGTCGTGCCGTACCTCTCCATGTGCTCGCGGGCCGCGTCGCCGAAGATCTGCGCGGTGGGCGGCGTCATCTCGAAGCCGTGCCGGGCGGCCATCACGCCGTAGTGCCGGGCCACGGGGGAGGCCGAGAAGTCCCCGCCGTCGGCTCCCCCGCCCAGCGCGCCCTTCTTCATCTTCTCGAAGCCCAGCGCCAGCACGCAGTCGGCCGACCCGCCCTCGACGAGCTGCCGGGCGAGCATCAGGGCGGTCGAGCCGGTCGCGCAGTTGTTGTTGACGTTGTAGACGGGGACGCCGGTCAGGCCGAGCTCGTAGGCGGCGCGCTGGCCGGCGGTGGAGGGCTGGAAGCAGTAGCCGGCGGAAACCTGTTCCACATCCGCGTACGCCACCCCGGCGTCGGCGAGCGCCGCACCGCCCGCCTCCCGCGCCATGTCCCAGTACTGCCCCGCACGCGTCTCGGGCTTCTCGAATCGGGTCATGCCGACACCGGCGACGTAGGCCTTCATGGCGCGCAGATTAGAACACGTTCCAGTTGTCCACCAGACCTGATCGCGGGTCAGATTCCCAACAGGAGGTCAAGAAATGATTAGAGTCCCGAAGCAACGGAATAGTTGCCTGTGCATACGAGGTTTACCCAGCACTTATCCAACGGGAGGCCTCACGCCATGACACACACGACGACTGAACAGCCCGGCCGGAGAGCGAGCGGGACCGTCGTCCCGGTGCTCGCCTTCGCGGGCATCGTTGTCGCGGTGATGCAGACCCTGCTCGTCCCCGTCATCAAGGACCTGCCGCAGCTGCTGGGCACCGCACCCAGCAACGCCACCTGGGTGCTGACCTCGACCCTGCTGTCGGGCGCGGTGGCCACCCCGATCATGGGCCGGCTCGGCGACCTGTACGGCAAGCGGCGCATGCTGATCCTCAGCCTCGCCGTGATGGTGGTCGGCGCGCTGATCAGCGCCCTCACCAGCGATCTGCTCACGATGATCGCCGGCCGCACCCTCCAGGGCTTCGCCATGGGCGCGATCCCGCTCGGCATCGGCCTGATGCGCGACATGCTGCCGCGCGAGAAGCTCGGCTCGGCCATGGCGCTGATGAGCTCCTCCATCGGCGTCGGCGGCGGCCTCGCCCTGCCGCTGGCGGCCCTGGTCGCCCAGCACGCCGACTGGCACGCGCTCTTCTACGGCGCCGCCGGCCTCGGCGTCCTGTCCATCGTGCTCACCCTCGCCGTCGTACCGGAGTCCCCGGTGCGCGCCCAGGGCTCCTTCGACCTGCTGGGCGCGCTCGGCCTCTCCGCCGGCCTCGTCCTCTTCCTGCTGCCGATCACCAAGGGCAGCGACTGGGGCTGGACCTCGGGCACCACGCTCGGCCTGTTCGGCGCCTCCGCGCTCGTCCTGCTCCTGTGGGGCGTGATGGAGCTGCGCAGGACCGCCCCCCTGGTCGACCTGCGCACCACGGCCCGCCCGGCGGTCCTGTTCACCAACCTGGCCTCGATCATGGTCGGTGTCTCCTTCTACGTCGTCTCCCTCGTCCTCCCGCAGCTGCTCCAGCTCCCGAAGGCCACCGGATACGGCCTCGGCCAGTCGATGGTCGTCGCGGGCCTGCTGGTCGCGCCGCTGGGCCTGACGATGATGTTCACGGCGCCGGTCTACGCCCGGCTGTCCGCGAGGTACGGCCCCAAGGTCACCCTCATCCTCGGCATGCTGATCATCGGCATCGGCTACGGCGCCGGTCTCGGCCTGATGAGCGCGCCGTGGCAGAGCGCCGTCATCGCGGTGATCCTGGGTGCGGGCATCGGACTCGCCTACTCCTCGCTGCCCGCGCTGATCGTGGGCGCGGTACCGGCGTCGGAGACGGGCGCGGCGAACGGTCTCAACACCCTGATGCGATCCATCGGTACGTCGGTGTCGAGTGCCGTCATCGGCATGGTGCTGGCGAACACCGCGCACACCGTGGGCGGCGTGGCGATCCCGACCATGCACGGGTTCCACCTCTCCTTCCTGATCGCGACCGCGGCCGTCGCCGTCGGCCTGCTGATGGCGCTGCTCCTGCCCCGGCCGAACCGTGCGCCTCGGCTGCGGATCAGCAGCGAGGAGGAGGCGGGGATCGCTCGCGCGCAGGCGGCTCTGCGGGGCTTTCGCGGGCGAGTCCTCGGCGCTGACGGCGCTCCCGTCGCCCGGGCCAAGGTCACGCTGATCGACCGGCGGGGGCGGCAGGCCGGGGCGACGCTCTCCGAGGAGGACGGCAGTTACGTGATCGCCGTGCCGGCCCAGGGCGCGTATGTGCTGGCCGCACGGGCGGACGGGCACGGGCCGTCGGCTTCTTCCGCGACGCATTCCGGTGCGGAGCGGGCGGAGGATCTGGATCTTTCGTTGCCCGGGGAGTCGGTGTCCGCGTGACGCCCGGTGCGGTGCCGCGACCCGTCGTACGGCGGGTGCGGCGGTGCCGTGGCCGGCCGCGCGGCTCCCCGCACCCCTCGAAGCAGAAGGCGTGCCGCCCGCACCCCCGGTCGAAGCCTCGGCCGGGGGTGCGGCAGCATGGGGCGCCGAGACGCACGTACGACCGACTGGCACGACCGGAAGGACCCCCATGAGCGCGGCCGTTCCCCAGCCCGAGATCCTGGCCGCGTTCGAGGCGGCGAAGGGGTTCATGCCCGCGGACGAGGGACTGGCGCTGCATGCGGCGGCCGTGGAGGCGGGGGCGCTCGGGCTGCCGCTGCTGGAGGTCGGGACGTACTGCGGCCGCTCCACGATCCTGCTCGCGGACGCCGCCCGTGCGGCCGGGGTCCTGGCGCTGACCGTCGACCACCACCGCGGGAGCGAGGAGCAGCAGCCGGGGTGGGACTACCACGATCCGGAGACGGTCGACCCGGAGACCGGCCTGATGGACACGCTGCCGTCCTTCCGGCGGACGCTGCACGGGGCCGGACTGGAGGAGCACGTGGTCGCGCTGGTCGGGCGCTCGCCCCAGGTGGCGTCGGTGTGGGGCTCCCCGCTGGGGCTCGTCTTCATCGACGGCGGCCACACCGACGAGCACGCCACCGCCGACTACGAGGGCTGGGCGCCGCACGTGGCCGAGGGCGGGCTGCTGCTCATCCACGACGTCTTCCCGGACCCGAAGGACGAGTTCACCGGGCAGGCGCCGTACCACGTCTACCTCCGGGCCCTTCGGTCCGGTGCCTTCACCGAGGTCTCGGTGACCGACTCGCTGCGCGTCCTGCGGCGAACGGGCACAGGGATCTGAGGGCCCGGTTAGAGTCGCAGACGTGTCGTACGTAGGCCCGGACTTCGATCCTCCCCAGCCCCGCCGTCCCCGTCGCGGTCCCGTGACCGTCGCGATCGCCGCGCTCGTACCCGGCGCCCTGCTCGGGTGGCTCGTGTACGAGGCAGTGGGCGGAACGGGCGGCGGCAACGACAAGGCGACCGTGCGGACGTCCACGTCCACGTCCACGCCCGCGTCCGGGTCCGCGTCCGGGTCGGCGGGCTCCCGTGCGCCCGGCTCCGCCGCCACCGCCGACGACAAGCAGCCGAGCGCGTCGGCCACCCACGCCCCGCCCGGTACCTCGGCACCCGCCGCGACCGGCTCCCTCAAGGGCATGGTCGTCGTCATCGACCCCGGCCACAACCCCGGCAACTTCCGGCACACGGCAGAGATCAACCGCCAGGTGGACATCGGCACGAACCGCAAGGAGTGCGACACCACGGGCACGTCCACCAACGCGGGTTACACGGAAGCCCAGTTCACGCTGGACGTCTCGCACCGGCTGAAGGCGCTGCTGGAGAAGCAGGGCGCCACGGTGAAGCTGACCCATGACGACGGCTCCCCGGCCTGGGGCCCCTGTGTCGACCAGCGGGCCGCGATCGGCAACAAGGCCCACGCCGACGCGGCGATCTCCATCCACGCGGACGGCTCCGCCGCCGGCAACCGCGGCTTCCACGTCATCCTGCCGGGCTTCGTCGACGCGGGCGCGGCCGACACCCGCAAGATCGTCGGCCCGTCCGCCGACCTCGGCGCGCACATCGCCGGCAACTTCGTCCGCGTGACGGGCAGTGCGCCGTCCAACTACATCGGCGACGGCACCGGACTCGTCACACGTAAGGACCTGGGCGGTCTCAATCTGTCAACGGTTCCCAAGGTCTTCATCGAGTGCGGCAACATGCGCGATAGCAAGGACGCGGCGCTACTCACCAGCGGCACGTGGCGCCAGAAGGCGGCGCAAGGGATCTCTGAGGGAATCGTGAGTTTCCTGCACGCTTCGTGACAGGCGGGCAGATCCCGGCGGACACCCTGGTCGGGGGACGATAGTGTCTACCGACGACGAGACGACCTACGAAGGACCTGAAGTGAATATCCGCTCCCTCACTCGAGGCGACGGCGTGGTGATCGGAGCAGCGGTATTGCTGTTCATCGCGTCGTTCCTCAAGTTCTACTCGGCCGACGGGTTCAACCTGGACGCGAACGCGTGGGACAACCTCGGTACTGGCCTGGGTCTTTACATGGGCGGAGTGATCGGCGCCGCTCTCATCGTCGTCAACCGTTGCCTGCCCCAACCGCGCAAGGTCGCCGGTCTGGACCTGGGAACGGTGGGCGTGGCGTTCACAATCCTCGCCGCATGGGCCTTGTTCTGGACCTTGGTGGACATCCCGACCGGAGGCAGCGCCGCCGCGGGTCTCATCCTCGGCTTCATCGCCTCCCTGGTGTTGGCCGGCGCCGCAGTCGCGACGCCCATGGTCCCTCCTCTGCAGGCCGCTCTCATGCCGGCTCCCAAGCCCGCCGCCCCCCAGCCCTACGGCGGCCAGCCCCAGGGTGGTTATGGGTACCCGGGCGCTCAGCAGCCTCCGTACGGCGGGCAGCCGCAGCCGGGGCAGTCCTATGGCAGCCAGCCGCAGGCGGGCGCGCCGCAGCCGGGGCAGCCGCAGCCCCAGCCGCAGACCGCCGGTGGGGACTTCTCGCCGTTCTGGTTCGCGGTGCCCGTCGCGCGGCCGCTGTTCGCCGAGGACGGGTCGCCGACGCCGATCGCCGAACTGGCGCCCGGCACCTGGTACCTGGCCGTCGAGCAGCGTGGTCCGAGTCTGGTCGCGCAGACCCAGGACGGCCGCCGCGGTGTCCTCCAGGACACGTCCGGCATCCAGCGCGGCTGAGCCCGCCCGCAGCACGCCGCACGGCCCCTCGCCCTTCCGGGCGGGGGGCCGTTGTCGTACAGTCGCAGCTCACAGCCCTGTGACTGACGACCCGTCAGGAGGCGTCGATGCGACTCGGTCTCGCCCTCGGCTACTGGGGCCGCGGCCCCTCCGCGGAGCACGTGCCGCTCGCCCAGGAGGCCGAGCGGCTCGGCTACGACTCCGTGTGGACCGCCGAGTCCTGGGGGTCCGACGTCTTCACCCCCCTCACCTGGATCGCGGCGCGGACCTCCACGATCAAGCTCGGTACCGCCGTCGCGCAGATGGCCGCCCGCTCGCCGACCACCACCGCGATGCACGCGCTCACCCTCGACCACCTCTCCGGCGGGCGGATGATGCTCGGGCTGGGGCTGTCGGGGCCGCAGGTGGTGGAGGGTTGGTACGGGCGGCCGTTCCCCACGTCACCGCTGACCGCCACACGGGAGTACGTCGACGTCGTGCGGCAGGTGCTGCGGCGGCAGGCGCCGGTCGCGCTGGAGGGGCGGTTCCACTCGCATCCCTACCGCGGCGAGGACGGCACGGGGCTCGGCAAGCCGCTCAAGCCCATCACCCACCCCCTGCGCCCCGACCTCCCCGTCCTGCTCGGTGCCGAGGGGCCGAAGAACGTGGCGCAGACGACCCGTATCGCCGACGGGTGGCTGCCGCTGTACTGGTCGCCCTCGCGTCCGGACGCCTACGGACCGGCCCTCTCCGAGCTGCCGCCCGGATTCCTCGTCGCTCCGCTGGTGCGTGTCCAGGTCTGCGAAGACGTCGCGGAGGGGCTCCTGCCCGTGAAGACCATGCTCGGCTTCTACATCGGCGGCATGGGCCACGCCACCCGCAACTTCCACGCCGACCTGATGGCACGCATGGGGTACGAGGAGCAGGCGCGGCGCATCCAGCGGCTGTTCCTGGAGGGGCGGCGCGAGGAGGCCGTGCTCGCCGTCCCGGACGCCTTCGCCGACGAGATCTCCCTGGTCGGCCCGCGCGAGCGGATCGCGGAGCGGCTGGAGATGTGGCGCAAGGGGCCGGTCACGGACCTGCTCGCCCTCTCCCCGGACCGGGAGTCGCTGCGCGTGCTGGCCGAGCTCAACGCCTAGGGCCTGCGACGAAGACCCGGTCGGCCCGGGGATCGTAGGCGCGTTTCAACCACTCGGGTTTGCCGGAGGTTTCGGCGGCAACCCGTGAGGCATGTCCCCTCGATATCGCAACGGTGCGAACCAGGCCGGAACGGTCATCGCCGTCGTCGCCGACATCATGGCCCTCATCCTGGGCCTGTGGATCCTGATGTACTTGCTGGACGCGAACCGCGCGAACGAGTTCGTGCAGTTCATCCACAACACGGCGCTGTGGCTGGCGGGTTGGTCGCACGACCTGTTCACGTTCGACGCGGCATGGGCCCGGGTGGTCGCCGGCTACGGTCTCGCGGCCGTGGTCTACCTGTTCATCGGCCACGCCATCGCCAACCGCGTCCACCGTCACTGACGCCACGCCTGCCGCCCGGGGCTCAGCAGCAGTCCGGGTCGAGCCCTCGCGGCAGGCTCTGCCCCCCGAACACCGAGCACGTCGCCTCGTGGCCCCCGAGGGCCGCGACCGCGAGAAGGAGGGAGCCGGCGGTCCACGTGGTCAGCTCCCGGGGCCAGATGGCCCCGTCCTCGAAGACGTAGCCCGTCCAGTACAGGCCGGTGTCCGCATCGCGCAGGTGCTGGATCGACTTCAGAATGTCCAGTGCGTGGTCGGACTCGCCCATCGCCCAGAGCGCGAGGGCGAGTTCGGCCGATTCCCCGCCCGTGACCCACGGGTTGGGGACGACGCAGCGCACGCCGAGGCCGGGCACGACGAAACGCTCCCAGCCCTCCTCCATACGGGACTTGGCCTCCGCGTCCGTCAGCGCGCCGCCCAGGACGGGGTAGTACCAGTCCATCGAGTAGCGGTCCTTGTCGAGGAACCGCTCGGGGTGGCGGCGGATCGCGTGCCGCAGGGCTCCGACGGCCAACTCCCAGTCGGGCTGCGGCTCTTCACGCTGTTCGGCGATGGCGAGCGCGCAGCGCAGGGCGTGGTGGATGGAGGAGGAGCCGGTGAGCAGCGCGTCGGTGGTGAAGGTGCCGTCGTCCTCGCCCTTCCAGCCGATCTGCCCGCCGGGCTGCTGGAGCCCGAGGACGTACTCGATCGCCGCGTGGACGGACGGCCACATGCGGTCCAGGAAGGTGTCGTCGCCGGTCGACAGGTAGTGGTGCCACACACCGACCGCGATGTAGGCGACGAAGTTCGTCTCCCGGCCGCGGTCGGTGACGTCCGCGAAGTCCCCGTCGGCGTAGGCCGCGTACCAGGAGCCGTCGGCGTTCTGGTGCCGGGCGAGCCAGTCGTAGGCCCGCTCGGCGGCGTCGTGCTCGCCCGCCGTGTCGAGTGCCATCGCGGCCTCGGTGTGGTCCCAGGGGTCCAGATGGTGCCCGCGGAACCACGGGATGGCGCCGTCCTCCCGCTGCTCGGCGAGGACGCCCTGCACGGTGGCGGCGGCCTGCCCGGCGGTGAGGACCCCGGGCAGGACGAGGTGTTCTGTCCGGGGCGTGGTCACCGGGCGTCCACCGCCGGCAGGTGCGGCTTGGTCGCGTAGGCCACGAAGCTCTTGCCGATCAGCGGGTTCAGCGCCTGCTCGGCGACCCGGGTGGCCAGCGGCTTCTTCATGATGTCCCAGACCAGCAGCTTGTGGTACGCCTTCACCGGCAGCGCCTGGTCGTTGTCGACGCCGAACGCGCACTTCAGCCACCAGTAGGGCGCGTGCAGCGCGTGCGCGTGGTGGGTGCCGTACGGCTTGAGGCCCGCCTCACGGATCTTGCCGAGGAGTTCGTCCGCCCGGTAGATGCGGATGTGGCCGCCCTCGACCTCGTGGTAGGCGTCGGACAGCGCCCAGCAGACCTTCTCGGGGCCGTAGCGTGGGACGGTGACGGCGATCCGGCCGCCGGGCCTGAGCACCCGGACCATCTCGGCGAGCACGCCCTTGTCGTCCGGGATGTGCTCCATCACCTCGGAGATGATGACGACGTCGAAGGACTCGTCGGGGAAGGGCAGGGCGAGGGCGTCGCCCTGCATGGCGGTGGCGCTCGCGCCCTCGGGCGCCTCGCCGGCCTCCTTCATCGCGGCGAACCACTTGGCGACCTCGCGGATCTCCTCGGCGTTCTGGTCGAGCGCCACGACCCGCGCGCCGCGCCGGTAGCACTCGAACGCGTGCCGGCCGGCCCCGCAGCCGAGGTCCAGGACGCGGTCGCCCGGCGCGAGCGGGAACCGGGAGAAGTCGACGGTCAGCACGTGGCCCTGCTTTCGGGGTTGGATACGGCTAGTTCTGGTGCGGACCCCGCTCCGCCGGCCTCGGTGCTCCGCGGGGCCGCCGAGCGGCCGGGGGGTCTGCCGGCGGCGCCGGCCATGGCGTCGCGGTAGTGGGACACCGTGCCCTGCGCGGCGCGGGCCCAGGTGAAGCGGGACAGGACCCGTTCGCGCCCCGCCCGGCCGAGCCGCTCCCGCAGTTCGGGGTTGCCCAGCAGGCGGTTCAGGGCGGCGGCGAGCGCTCCCGGGTCGCCCGCGGGCACCGCGAGGCAGGTCTCGCCGTCGGGTCCGGCGACTTCCGGGATCGCTCCGCCGGTGGTCGCGA
The DNA here is from genome assembly GCF_044767585.1 of Streptomyces sp. NPDC101225. Taxonomy (NCBI): domain Bacteria; kingdom Bacillati; phylum Actinomycetota; class Actinomycetes; order Kitasatosporales; family Streptomycetaceae; genus Streptomyces; species Streptomyces sp. NPDC101225. The sequence goes on along the minus strand of NZ_JBIWOE010000003.1, from coordinate 338,821 downwards.
CGAGGGGGGTGCCGGTGGCCATCGCCTCGGCCGCCGGGAGGGAGAAGCCCTCGTAGAGGGAGGGGACGCACGCGACGTCCGCCGAGCGGACCAGGTCGACGAGTTCGGCGTCCGAGATGCCCTTCACGAACTCGACGGCGCCTTCGAGGCCGTAGCGCTCGACGGCCTGGGCGACCGGGCCCTCGGTGGGGCGCTTGCCCACGACGACGAGGTGGGCGTGGGGGTGCTCGGTGCGGACCTTGGCGAGTGCCTCGACGAGGAAGACCAGTCCCTTGAGGGGGACGTCCGCGCTGGACGTCGTCACGATCCGGCCCGGCACGACGGGCACGGACGGGTCGGGCGAGAACAGGTCGGTGTCCGCGCCGATGTGCACCACATGGACACGGTCCTCGCGCACGCCCAGGTGGTCGACGATCTCGGCGCGGGAGGTGCCCGAGACGGTGAGCACCGAGGGCAGGCGGCGCGCGACGCGCTTCTGCATGCGGGTGAAGGCGTACCACCGCCGCTTGGACAGCCTCTGCAGCCGGCCCACCGCCGCGTCCAGTTCCAGCCGGCGGTCGACGGTGATGGGGTGGTGGACGGTGGTGACGAGCGGTGCGCCGACGTCGCCCAACAGGCCGTAGCCGAGCGTCTGGTTGTCGTGCACGACGTCGAACTCGCCGCGCCGGGCGCGCAGATGGCGGCGGGCGCGCAGGGAGAAGGTCAGCGGTTCGGGGAAGCCGCCGGTCCACATCGTCGCCACTTCGAGGGCGTCGATCCAGTCGCGGTACTCGTCGCGCCCCGGGGTGCGGAAGGGGTCGGGCGAGCGGTAGAGGTCGAGGCTCGGCAGCTCGGTGAGGCGGAGGCGGCCCGCGTGGTCCCCGCCCTCGTCGAGGACCGGGTAGGGCTGGGAGCCGATGACCTCGACGCGGTGCCCGAGACGGGCCAGCTCGCGGGAGAGGTGGCGGACGTAGACGCCCTGGCCGCCGCAGAACGGGTTCCCTTTGTAGGTGAGGAGCGCGATGTGGAGCGGTCGCTCGCCGTCGGCGGCCGGGTCCTCCTGGGGCCCTGCCGGACTGGCCTCAGCGGTCACTCTGGGCCCCCTTCTGCATGCACTGTCCCGCGAGATTACGCCGGGACGCTAATCTAGAACAAGTTTCAGACTTGATCGTCCAGGAGGCACTGAATCTACCGGCAGGTAGGGGAGCTGTGAGCAGTGGATCAGGTGATTCGCGCCACGGCGGACACCCTGTCATGCTCGGTGCGATCACCCGCCCTCACCGACTGTCACGGAACGGGACCCATGCCTGCGGAAGCCAAGGAGGCCAAGGTGGAAGCCAGTACCTCGCAGCCGGCCTCCCCGCCCCTCACGGAGCGGCAGGAGGCGCGTCGCCGGCGCATCCTGCACGCGAGCGCGCAGCTGGCCAGCCGGGGCGGTTTCGACGCGGTGCAGATGCGTGAGGTCGCGGAGTCCTCGCAGGTCGCCCTGGGCACGCTGTACCGGTACTTCCCGTCGAAGATCCATCTGCTGGTGGCCACGATGCAGGACCAGCTGGAGCACATGCACGGCACGCTGCGCAAGAAGCCGCCGACGGGCGACACGGCGGCGGAGCGCGTCGCGGAGACGCTGATGCGGGCCTTCCGCGCACTGCAGCGCGAGCCGCATCTGGCGGACGCGATGGTCCGCGCGCTCACCTTCGCCGACCGCAGCGTCTCGCCGGAGGTCGACCAGGTCTCCCGCCAGACCACGGTGATCATCCTGGACGCGATGGGCCTGGAGAACCCCACTCCGCAGCAGCTCTCCGCGGTCCGCGTCATCGAGCACACCTGGCACTCGGCCCTGATCACCTGGCTGTCGGGCCGTGCCTCGATCGCCCAGGTCAAGATCGACATCGAGACGGTGTGCCGGCTGATCGACCTGACGGACCCGGACGGGCCCGGGCGCGGGTGACGCGTCGCTGAAATCTCCTGGCCGGCGGCGGCATCCGGCCCGGACAATCGCTCCATGTCGATCATCCACCGCACCACCGTGACGCCCACCAAGCTGGAACTCCTCCGCGGGTGGCTGCCCACCCGCCCCTGGTACCGCGGGTCTGCCGAGCCGGACCTGGCGAAGGCCGGCGGCTTCCGGCTGGACGACCCCGAGGGACAGGTCGGGATCGAGTTCATGGTGGTCGGGGAGGCGTCGTCGGGCGCGTACCTGGTGCCGCTGACCTACCGCGGCGCCCCGCTCGAGGGCGCCGGGCACGCGCTCGTCGGCACCATGGAGCACGGCGTGCTCGGTCCGCGCTGGGCCTACGACGGCTGCCACGACCCCGTGCTGACCGCCCAGTTGCTCGCCCTCGTCGAGGGACGCGTCCCCGCGCACGCGCAGAGCACGAGCGACGCCCTCGACCGCGAGGTCGTTCGCTCCTACGCCGGCGAGGGGCCGATCGGCGCTCTCGGTGCCCCCGAGGACACCGCGGACGGCACCGAGTTCACCGTGGCGGGCGGCCTGGTGCTGCGGCTGCACCGCGTGCCGGCGCCGGTGGCGAGCGACGGGCCTCCACCGGGCGCCCTCGGCCATGTCTCCGCCGTGTGGGCCCAGCCCGACGGCACCCGCGCCAGGACCCTGGTCGCCGCCCTCGAGGCCGTCTAGGACAGCTCTAGTCCTCCGGCGGGAACACCGGTTCCCCGCTTCCCAGCAGTGAGATCGCGATCGCCTCGACCGGGCAGTTCTCCGCGGCGTCCAGGATGCGTTCGTTGGCGTCGGTGTCCGGTTCCACGGGGTGGGACTGCATGGCGGAGTCGAGGCGGAAGGCACCTTCGGCCCGGTGGGTGCACTGGGCCGAGCCGATGCAGAGGGAGCGGTCGACCTCGACGTGCCAGCGGTCGCCCATGGTGCTCATCCCTCCCAGCCGGCCGGCAGGTGGATCATCTTGTGTTCGAGGTACTCGCCGTAGCCCTCGGGCCCGAACTCCCGCCCCAGACCGGAGTTCTTGTAGCCGCCGAAGGGGCCGAGCATGTCCAGGCTGAAGGTGTTCACCGAGTACGTGCCCGTACGGACCTGCCGCGCCACGTCGATGCCGTGGGCGACGTCCGCCGTCCACACGCTGCCGCTCAGCCCGTAGTCGGAGTCGTTCGCGATCTTCACGGCCTCGGACTCGTCGCCGTAGGGAAGCAGGCAGATGACGGGGCCGAAGATCTCCTCCCGGGCGATGCGCATCGAGTTGTCGACGTCGCCGAAGAGGGTCGGCTCGACGTACCAGCCGCGCTCCAGGCCCGGCGGACGGCCGCCCCCGGTGAGGATCTTGGCGCCCTCCTCCTGGCCGATGCGGATGTAGTCGAGGTTGCGCTGCTGCTGCCGCCTGGCGACCAGCGGGCCGACCTGGGTGGCCGCGTCCAGCGGGTCGCCGACCACGAGCGCGCCCGCCGCGGCGGCGAAGGCGTCGGCGAACTCGTCGTAGCGCGTGCGGGGCACGAGGATGCGGGTCTGGGCCACGCACGCCTGCCCGTTGTTCATCCACGCGGCCGGGACGACTCCCGCCACGGTGGCCTCCACCTCCGCGTCCGGCAGGACGACCGCCGCCGACTTGCCGCCCAACTCCAGTGTCACGCGGGTGAGATGGCGGGAGGCGACCTCCATCACGCGCTTGCCCGCCGGCACCGAGCCGGTGAAGGAGACCTTGTCCACGCCCGGGTGCCCCACCAGGTACTCGCTCACCTCGCGGTCGGCGGGCAGGACGGACAGCACCCCCTCCGGCAGCCCGGCCTCGCGGGTGATCTCGGCGAGGATGTAGGCGTCCAGCGGCGACTCGGGCGACGGTTTGAGGATCGCCGTGCAGCCGGTCAGCAGGGCGGGCGCGAGCTTGGCGGCGGCGACGAACTGCGGGACGTTCCACGGCACCACGGCCGCCACGACCCCGACCGGTTCGCGGCGCACCAGGATCTTCCCCAGCACGCCGTCGCGGGTCTCCTCGTAGGTGTGGCTGCGGGCGACGGTGATCGCCGCGTCCCACACCATCATCGCGCCGAGGGCCTGCGCGAGGACGCTCCAGGAGTAGGGCGAGCCGTTCTCGGAGGAGATCACACGGGCGATCTCCTCGTGCCGTACGGCGATCGCGTCCTTGATCCGGGTGACGACCTCGATCCGCTCCTCCAGCGGCGTCCGCGGCCAGGGTCCCTCGTCGAAGGCGCGCCGCGCGGCCTCGACGGCCCGGTCCACGTCGGCCGCCGAGGCGTGCGGCACCCGGCCGATGACCTCCTCGGTGTGCGGGGAGACCACCTCGATGACGTCCTTGCCGAGGGGATCGGTCAACTCCCCGCCGATGAACAGCTGTCCGTGTTCCACGAGCTCGGTCATGACCGACTGCCTCCCCGGAGCTGGCTCTGACGGTTCATCAGATACGGGAACTGATACCAGTTCCCCCCGGAGGAGTCCACAGCGCAGCAAAAGGTGACCCGGGCTCTCATTGGAACCGGTTCTAGTTATAGTGACGGGAACGCGGCGACAGGGGAATTCATGGCACAGGTCACCGACCACGGTGGAGGCGTACGGTCCGTCCGGGTACCCATCCCGGACAACCCGCTCGGGCACACGCTCGTGTACGTCGTCGACACCGACCGCGGACCGGTCCTGGTCGACACCGGATGGGACGACCCGGACTCCTGGCAGACCCTGGCGGAGGGACTGGCCGCCTGCGGCACCTCGGTGGGCGAGATCCACGGTGTGGTGATCACCCACCACCACCCCGACCACCACGGCCTGTCCGGCAAGGTGCGCGAGGCGTCCGGCGCCTGGATCGCCATGCACGCCGCGGACACCGCGATCGTACGGCGCACCCGCGACACCCGGCCCGGCCGCTGGTTCTCCTACATGGCGGCCAAGCTCACCGCGGCCGGCGCGCCCGAGGAGCACGTGGCGCCCCTGCGCGAGGCCGGTCCGCGCCCGGCCTTCCCGGGCTTCTCCCCCGCCCTGCCCGACCGCGAGATCGTGCCCGGCGAACTCCTCGACCTGCCCGGCAGGCGGTTGCGCGCGATCTGGACCCCGGGCCACACACCCGGCCACGTCTGCCTGCACCTGGAGGAGGAGCACCCCGCCGGGTTCCCGGACCGGCTCCCGGGCCACGGGCGCCTGTTCTCCGGCGACCATCTGCTGCCCGAGATCACCCCGCACATCGGCCTGTACGAGGATCCCGACGACGCCACCGTCACCGACCCCCTCGGCGACTACCTCGACTCCCTCGAACGCGTGGGCCGGCTCGCCCCCGCCGAGGTGCTCCCGGCCCACCAGCACGTCTTCACCGACGCGGCCGCGCGCGTACGGGAGTTGCTGGACCACCACGAGGAACGGCTCACCGGTCTGCAGGCCCTGCTGGCCGAACCGCTCACGCCCTGGCAGCTCGCCGAGCGCATGGAGTGGAACCGCCCCTGGGCCCAGATCCCCTACGGATCCCGGAACATCGCCGTCTCGGAGGCCGAGGCGCACGTGCGGCGGCTGGTGAAGCTGGGGCGGGCGGAGGCGGTGGCGGGGAGCGATCCGGTGGCGTACACGGCCGTCGGGCACGTATGAATGCCTCTCTATGGAACCCATGGAGCGACTTCTCGCCGAACGTGCCTGCGAACGCCTGATCCTCGACTTCGTCCACCGCCTCGACCTCGGCGAACCCGCCTCCGTGGCCGAGCTGTTCACCGAGGACGGCGTGTGGGAGTGGCCCCCTCCGGGGGACGGACGGCGCGTCCGGGGCCGGGAGGCGCTGCGCGCGTACTTCGGGTCCCGCCCCGACGACCGCCTCTCGCGCCGCACCATGTCCAACGTCCTGGTGACGGTGGCCTCCCGCGACACGGCCTCGGCGACCTCGTACTTCACCACGTACCGCGTCGACGGGCACCGCGGCGGCATGCTGCCCGCCGGTCCGCCGTTCCAGGTCGGCCACTACGAGGACACCTTCCGCCGTGGGCCCGACGGCGGGTGGCGGCTCGCCACCCGCACCCTGGTCCTGCCCTTCGGCGGCGGCCCGCGGGGAGTGCGCACGGACGCGGCCCCCTTCATCCCCTTCCCCGACGGCACCGAGCCCCCGCTCTCCCAGGGCGTGCGCACCGGCCCGTACCTCTTCACCTCCGGGCAGGGCCCGCTGGACCCCGCGACCGGTGACATGCCGGCCGGCTTCGCCGCGCAGGCGCAGCAGGTCCTCACCCACGTCGAGGCCGTCGTGGCGGCCGCGGGCGGCGACCGGCACGCGATCGTCCGCTGCACCTGCTACCTGGCCGACCGCGCCCACTTCGGCGACTTCAACCGCGTCTACCGCGACTTCTTCGCCGACTGCGCACCGCTGCCGGCCCGTACGACGGTGGTGGTGCGTCCGGTGCGCGAAGGAGTGCTGGTGGAGGTGGACGCGGTGGCCGTGGTGGGGTGACGGGTCAGGCGTCGCCGGTCAGGGCGTAGTCGAGGCCCTCGTCGTACGTCATCGCCGTCCCCTCCTCGTACGCCCGCTCGTAGGCCTCGTCGCCGAGACGGTCGCGCAGGGTCCGTTCCCGGGCGCGGCGGGCCTCGATCTGCTGCGGCGAGTCCATCTGGGCACGCCCGAGGAGCTCCCAGATGCGCTCGCCCACGCCCTGGACGCGGGCGGCGAACCGGCCGTCGCCGCCCGCCGCCTCGGCCTGGGCCAGGACGTCGAGGGTGAAGGCCAGGCCGAGTGTGTTGTGCAGCGACCGGTGTCCGGCCAGCGCGTCGCGGCAGTTGCGGCGCGCCGCCTCGGTGTCGCCGCGGGCGACGTCCAGTTGGGCGAGGATCGCGTCGACGAAGGCCCGCGACCAGCGTTCACCGCACTGCGCACTGCTCGCCCTCGTCGCGCGGGCCGCCTCGCGTGCCCGGTCGAGGTCGCCGCTGTAGAGGTGGCTGTAGGTGACCCCCAGGCTGTTCATCACCAGGGCTGATCCCCGCCAGTCCGTCCCGATGCGCACCCGGGGATCGGGCGCCAGCGCGTCGACCGCCTCGGGCAGCCGCCCGACGAGGGCCAGATACCCGCCGGTGAGGTAGGCGGAGGCCCGGATCAGGGCGGGGTCGCCGAGGTCCCGCGCCACGTCGGCGCACCGCACGCCCCACTCGCGCACCACGTCGAGGTCGCCCTGGTTCATCGCCACCGCACCGCGCGCCCACAGCGCCAGCACGAGGTCCGGCCCCGGCGCGTGCCCCTCGGCCAGAACCCGGTCCAGGCACAGCTGCGCGTCGCGCGGCATCCCGCAGTTGCGCCACAGGAAGCCGGCGCTGCCCGCCATCTCCAGCGCGACCGGGCTGCCCGGGTCGGCCAGCGCGCAGTCCACCGCGGCCCGCAGATCGGCGTGTTCGGCGACGACGCGGTCGCACCACGCCACCTGCCGGCCGGTGTTCCAGTCGGAGCACGCCTCTTGGGCGAACCGCCGGTAGTGGTCGCGGTGGCGCAGCCGGACCGCCTCCTCCTCCCCCAGCTCGCGCAGCCAGTCCGCGCCGTACTCGCGGATGGTGTCCAGGAGCCGGAAGCGGTCCGGGTCGGCGGGGTCGCGCAGCACGATCGACCGCTGCACCAGCCGCAGCAGCAGGCCCCGGACCTGGTCGGCGACCAGCGGCCCTCCCGCGCACACCCAGGTGGCGGCGGCGCCGGTGAACGTGCCGGCGAAGACCGACAGCCGGGCCCACAGCAGCCGCTCCAGCGGCGCGCACAGCTCATGGCTCCACCCGATGGTGGTGCGCAGGGTCCAGTGGCGCGGCGGCCCCGCGCCGTCGCACTCCTCCGTCTCCAGGAGCCCGAGGCGGGAGCGCAGGCGGTCGGTGAGCAGTCCGTGCAGCGCGCCGAGACTGTGGGTGGCCAGCCGGGCGGCGGCGAGTTCGAGCGCGAGCGGGATGCCGTCGAGGGCACGGCAGATGTCGCCCACCTCACGGCGGGTCCGCTCGTCGAGCACGAATCCGGGGGCGACGCGTGCGGCCCGCTGTGTGAACAGCGTCTCGGCGTCGGCCTGCTGATCGGCGTCCGGGCCGCCGACCGGCAGCGGGTCGACCGCGAGGACCCGCTCCCCCGGCAGTCCGAGCCGTTCCCGGCTGGTGGCGAGGACGCGCAGCCCCGGTGCGGCGATCAGCAGATCGGCGACCAGGTTCGCGCAGTCCGCCAGCAGGTGCTCGCAGGAGTCGAGGACGAGCAGCAGCTGCTTGTCCTGCGCCCATGCGCACAGCGCGTCCGTCACCGGGCCGGTCGACTGGTCGGCGAGCCTCAGCGCCTCCATCACGGCGAGCGGCACCTGGCCCGGGGTGCGCAGCGCGGACAGCTCCACCAGCCACACGCCGTCGGCGTAGCCCTTCGACGCCCGCTCCGCCGCCCGCAGCGCCAGCCGCGTCTTGCCGACGCCGCCCACCCCGAGGAGCGTCAGCAGGCGCCCGTCCCCGCCCGGCCCCAACTCGTCCTCCAGGGAGTCGAGTTCACCCAGTCTGCCGACGAACGCACGGCCGTCGGCGGGCAGGTTCCCTGGCCTGTGCGCACCATTCTTCCGAGACACGCACACCAGTCTCGCCGCCTCGGACGAACCCCTGCATCTCATGGCCAAGCACGACAGAAAGATCACGGGAATTGGACAGTTCGCGGCATATTCCGACGAGATGCGCTCAAGTCCATGTCGGCGCGCGACGGAAGGGAGATATTCGGACATCGTCGTGCGGGGACAGCAGAGAGGGTGGCAAGGGCAACGCGATGAATGCCATGCACACACTTCCGATCGCACCGATCCTGATCGGAGCGCTTCTCGCCGTCCTCTGGCTGAACGTCAGGCGCACCCTGCTCGCCCTGGAGGCGGCCCTCGCCCAGGCCCGGGACGTGGCCCGGAGCACCCAGCACCTGATCCTGCGCCCCCTCTCCCGCGACCTGGCCGGCACGCACGTGTGCACCCGCTACCACTGCGCCGGCTCCGAGTCGGCCATCGGCGGCGATCTGTACGACGTGGCGGTGACGCCGTACGGCCTCCGGCTCCTGGTCGGCGACGTGCGCGGGCACGGGCTGGAGGCCCTGCGGCTGACCGCGGCGACGATCGCCGCCTTCCGCGAACTGGCCTACACCGCACCCGACCTGCCCACGCTCGTCACCCACCTCGACCGGCGGCTCGCCCCGGAGCTCGAACCCGAGGACTTCGTCACCGCGGTGCTCGCCGAGTTCGCCCCCGGCGAGGTCCGCCTGGTCAACTGCGGACACCCGGCCCCGCTGCGCGCCGGGCAGCGCGTGGAGCTGCTCGAACCCCGGGTGCCGGTGCCGCCGTTGGGGCTGGACCCCGACCCGCGCCAGTACCGCTTCCACCTCCAGCCCGGCGACCGGCTGCTCCTCTACACCGACGGGCTCACCGACGCCCGCTCCGCCGACGGCACCCCCTTCCCGTTCCTGCCCGAGGTCACCCGCGCGCTGCGCGAGCCGCTGCCCGACGACGCGCTCGACTCCCTCTACGCCCGGGTCGTCGCGCACGCCGGTGTCCGCCGCGCCGACGACCTGGCCCTGGTCCTGTGCCAGCCGGCCGAGGCACCGGCCCGGATCATGACGGTGACCCGCCGGACGATCTGAGGCCGGCTTCGCCGGCCTGCCACGCCGCCCGTCCACAGGCGGCTCTCAGCCCTGTTCGACGGGCCGGTAGAGTGGCCGGGTCGCCATCACACCCGTACGGGGGGAAGCCGGTGCAATTCCGGCGCTGACCCTCCCCCAGTGCCTTGAGGGCCTGGGAGGTACCCCCACCGTGAACCGCCCGCCCAGGGCGGCCGGCCGGACTGCTCCGTACGGTCGTGACCGGCTCACCTGTGTCGGCAGCCCGCCGGCGCACCGCACCGTCGAGGCATACGGAGCCGAGCCGCCCGGGGTGTCCCCGTGCCGCCCGCTCCCGCAGGAGAGGCACCCGCCGATCATGAACGTCGTCCGCCGCAGCGCAGCGGCCCTGGCCGCCATCGCCGTGATCGGCGCGGCCGCGCCCGCCGTCGCCGCATCCCCCTCGCCGTCGCCGTCGGCCGCGCTGCCCGCCGGTCTGTACGGCACCGCCGACCCGCAGTACGACGGCGTCTGGCGCCAGTCGCTGGCGCTGCTCGCCCAGCACGAGGTGGGTGTGACACCGGCGGCGAAGGCCGTGGACTGGCTGGCGGGGCAGCAGTGCGCCGACGGGTCGTTCGCGCCGTTCCGCGCGGACCCCACCGCGGCCTGCGACGCCAAGGTCATGGCGGACACCAACAGCACGGCCGCCGCCGTCCAGGCCCTCGCCGCGCTCGGCGGCCACGGCGCCGCCACCGGCGAGGCGGTCACCTGGCTGAAGTCCGTGCAGAACAAGGACGGCGGCTGGGGCTACTCGGCGGCCGGGCCGAGCGACGCCAACTCGACCGCCGTCGTCATCGGCGCGCTCGCCGCCGCCGGCGAGAAGCCCACGCAGGTCAGCAAGGGCGGCAAGTCCCCCTACGACGCCCTGCTGACGTTCGCGCTCCCCTGCGACGGCAAGGACGCGGGCGCCTTCGCGTTCCAGCCGGACAAGAAGGGCAAGCTCGCCGCCAACGCCGACGCGACCGCGGCGGCCGTGGTCGGGGCGGTCGGCAAGGGCCTGACCGGGTCGCCCGAGATGCCGGCCGGAGCCGCCGCGTCGTGCAAGGCCGCCGGCACCCCCGGACAGGCCGCGCAGAACGGCGCCGCGTACCTCACCAGGGCCCTGGCCGGGAACCACCACCTGACCACGGCGCTGCCCGGCGCCAAGCCCCAGCCCGACTACGGCAACACGGCCGACGCCGTCCTCGCCCTGGCGACCGTCGGCCAGGGTCACGAGGCGGCCGGTGCCGTGCGCTGGCTGGAGGCGAACGCCGGGCCGTGGGCCAGGCAGGCCGGACCGGCCGCGTACGCCGAACTGATCCTCGCCGCCAAGGCGTACGGCGCCGACGTGCACGACTTCGGCGGCCAGGACCTGGTGCGCCTCCTCGACGCGACGGGCCCGAAGCCGGCCGCCACCGCCGTCCCCAGCGCCACGCCCGCCTCCGGCAAGGCCTCGGACCAGCAGGACGACGCGGGCTCCAACTCCGGCTTCGGCGCCTGGTGGATCGTCGGCGTCTTCCTCGTCGCCGGGATCGGCTTCGGCTTCCTGCTCAGCGCCCGCAACAAGAGGTGACGGCCGTGCTCCGCCGCTGCGCCGTCCTGCTCGCCGCGCTGCTGCCGGTGCTGACCGCCACCGGCCAGGCCCACGCCACCGGCTACCGCTACTGGTCCTTCTGGGACCTCACCGCCGGCCGCTGGACCTACGCCACCCAGGGCCCCGCCACCGCCCGCCCCTCCGACGGCGACGTCCAGGGCTTCCGCTTCTCGGTGAGCGAGGACTCGGGCGACGGGTCGAAGCCGCGCGGGACGACGTCGTTCCCGGCGATCTGCGCGCGGACACCGGCTCAGGAGGGCACGAAGCGCGTGGCGCTCGTCCTCGACTTCGGCACGACGGCGGACGCCCCGTCCGGCGAGACGCCGCCGGCCGGGCGCACGGCCTGCGCGCGGATACCGGCCGACGGCACGACGGCCGACGCCCTGGCCGCGGTGGCCAAGCCGCTGCGCTACGACAGCAACGCCCTGCTGTGCGCGATCGCCGGGTATCCGCGGACGGGGTGCGGCGAGCAGGTCGGGAGCGACAGTCAGCCGTCTGCCGCCCCCACGACGACGCGGCAGGCGGCGAAGGGCGACGGCGGCCCGTCCGTGGGCCTGTTCGCCGGCGCGGGCGCGGTCGCGCTGCTGGGCGCGGCGGCGGTGTGGCAGGCACGGCGACGCCGAAATGGCTAGGGCCTGTTTCGACAGGAGCGTCGTCCGCCCGCAGGGCGGGCCCGGCGGCGTCCTGTGCCTGCGATCGCACGGCGGAGAGCCGCCCCGACACCGGATGGATCGGGGTGATGCCGACCACGCGGCGAGCGAGCGTGCCAGGCGCGGCCGGGCGGGCGGGACCTTCGACACACGCCCTGGCCGGCCGGCGGCGCTGCACCCGGGTGCCTGGTGGCTCTGGGCGCTCGGTCTCGGCACCGCGGCCACCCGCACCACCAACCCCCTGGTGCTCGCCCTGCTCACCGCGACGTCCGCCTACGTCGTGGTCACCTGCCGCTCCCGCGCCCCCTGGGCCCGTTCCTACGCCGCGTTCCTCAAGCTCGCCCTCGCCGTCCTCGTCGTCCGCCTCTTCTTCGCGGTGGCCCTCGGCTCCCCCGTCCCCGGCACGCACGTCCTGCTCACCCTCCCCGAAATCCCCCTCCCGCACTGGGCGCAGGGCATCCGCCTGGGCGGACGGGTCACCGCCGAGTCGCTCGTCTTCGCCCTCTACGACGGCCTGAAGCTGGCCACGCTCCTGATCTGCGTCGGCGCCGCGAACTCCCTCGCCAACCCCTCCCGTCTGCTGAAGTCCCTGCCGGGCGCGCTGTACGAGACCGGCGTCGCCGTCGTCGTCGCCCTCACCTTCGCCCCGCACCTGATCGCCGACGTCCAGCGCCTGCGTGCCGCCCGCCGGCTGCGCGGCCGGCCCGACAGCGGCGTGCGCGGCCTGCTGCACGTGGGACTGCCGGTCCTGGAGGGCGCGTTGGAGCGTTCGGTCGCGCTGGCCGCCGCGATGGACGCCCGCGGCTACGGCCGCACCGCCGACGTCCCGCCCGCCGTCCGCCGCACCACCGCCGCCCTCACCCTCGGCGGCCTGCTCGGCGTCTGCGCGGGAACGTACGGGCTGCTCACCGCCGAAGGCGGCACCTACGGCCTGCCCCTGCTGCTGGCCGGGGTCGCCGCGGCCCTGGCCGGCCTGCGGCTGGGCGGCCGCCGCAGCCTGCGCACGCGCTACCGCCCGGACCGCTGGGACGCCCGCGCCTGGCTGGTCGCCGGCTCCGGCGGCGCGGTCGCCGCGCTGCTCACCCTCGCCGCGGCGGACGACCCGGCGCTGCACCCGGGCGTCGTCCCGCTCACCGCCCCCGCCCTCCCGCTGTGGCCGGCCGCGGCCGTCCTCCTCGGTCTGCTGCCCGCCCTCGTCGCCCCCAAGGAGCCGTCGTGATCCGCTTCGAGGATGTCTCCGTGACGTACGACGGCGCGGCCGAAGCCACCGTGCGGGGCGTCGACCTCGAGGTCCCCGAGGGCGAACTCGTGCTCCTGGTCGGCCCGTCGGGAGTCGGCAAGTCCACGGTCCTGGGCACGGTCAGCGGCCTGGTGCCGCACTTCACGGGCGGCACCCTGCGCGGGCGCGTCACGGTCGCGGGCCGCGACACCCGTACGCACAAGCCGCGCGAACTCGCCGACGTCGTGGGCACGGTGGGCCAGGACCCGCTCTCCCACTTCGTGACGGACACGGTCGAGGACGAACTCGCCTACGGCATGGAGTCGCTGGGCCTCGCGCCGGACGTGATGCGCCGCCGTGTCGAGGAGACCCTCGATCTGCTGGGCCTGGCCGACCTGCGCCACCGCTCCCTCGGCACCCTCTCCGGCGGCCAGCAGCAGCGGGTGGCGATCGGCTCGGTCCTCACCCCGCACCCCAGGGTCCTGGTCCTCGACGAACCGACGTCCGCCCTGGACCCGGCCGCCGCGGAAGAGGTCCTCGCCGTCCTGCAGCGCCTGGTCCACGACCTGGGCACGACGATCCTGATGGCCGAGCACCGCCTGGAACGGGTCGTCCAGTACGCGGACCGGGTCGCCCTGATGCCGTCGCCGGGAGCGCCGCCCCGGCTCGGCACCCCGGCCGAGATGATGGCCGTGTCACCGGTGTTCCCGCCGGTGGTGGCCCTGGGCCGGCTGGCCGGCTGGTCCCCGCTGCCCCTGACGGTCCGGGACGCGCGCCGCCGGGCCGGCGCCTTCCGCGAGCGCCTGTCCGGGCTGACCGCGGCACCCCGCGAACCCGCCGCCGCGGTACGGCCCCCCGCTCCCGCCCCCTCCCCGCGCCGCTTCCGCAGGAAGACGCCGGTGGGCCCGGCCGCGCGGTTCGCGGCCGAGGTCCGCTCCCTCTCGGTCCGCCGTTTCGCCGTGCAGGCCCTGCGCGACGTGGACCTCACCGTCGCCCCCGGCGAGACCGTCGCCCTCATGGGCCGCAACGGCGCCGGCAAATCCACCCTGCTCAACACCCTCGTGGGCCTGGTCGCCCCCACCACCGGCGCGGTCCTGGCCGCCGGCGTCACCCCCCACCGCACGGCCCCCAAGGATCTCGTACGCCGCGTGGGCCTCGTCCCCCAGGAGCCCCGCGACCTGCTCTGCGCGGACACCGTCGCAGCCGAATGCGCCGCCGCCGACCGCGACGCCCGGGCCGCACCCGGCACCTGCCGCGCCCTGGTGTCGAAGCTGCTCCCCGGCATCCCCGACGGCACGCATCCGCGCGACCTCTCCGAGGGCCAGCGCCTCACCCTCGCACTCGCGGTCGTCCTCACGGCGAGCCCGCCGCTGCTCCTCCTCGACGAACCGACGCGCGGCCTGGACTACGCGGCCAAGGCCCGCCTCGTCGCGCTGCTGCGTGCCCTCGCCGCCGACGGCCACGCGATCGTCCTCGCCACGCACGACGTGGAACTGGCCGCCGAACTCGCCCACCGGGTGGTCCTGCTCGCGGAGGGCGAGGTGATCGCCGACGGCCCCACCGCCGAGGTCGTCGTCTCCTCCCCCTCCTTCGCGCCGCAGGTCACCAAGATCCTCGCCCCGCAGGAGTGGCTCACCGTCGCACAGGTGCGGGAGGCACTGGCATGACCACGCAGGCCGACGACGCCGTCCACGCCGGGACGGCGGCCACCCGGGCCAGGGCCGTCCGCCTCGGCCCCCGCTCCGTCGCCGCCCTCGCCCTCGTGGGCGCCATCGGCGTCGCGGCCTTCGGCTGGCCCTTCCTCGCCCCGCCCACCTCGACGCTCGGCGCCCACGCCCAGGACGCGCCCTGGCTCTTCGCCGGCCTGCTGGTCCTGCTGGTCGCCGTCGTGGCGGCGACCATCGCCGAGTCGGGGCTGGGCCCGAAGGCCGTCGCCATGCTCGGCGTGCTCGCGGCGGCCGGCGCCGCCCTGCGCCCGATCGGTGCCGGGACCGCGGGCATCGAGCCGATGTTCTTCCTGATGGTGCTGAGCGGCCGGGTCCTGGGCCCGGGCTTCGGCTTCACCCTGGGCTCGCTCACGATGTTCGCCTCGTCCCTGCTGACGGGCGGGGTCGGCCCGTGGATGCCGTTCCAGATGCTGGCGATGGGCTGGTTCACCATGGGCGCGGGCCTGCTGCCGGGCCCGGACCGGCTGCGCGGACGCGGTGAGATCGGGCTGCTCGCCGTCTACGGCTTCGTGGCCGCGTTCGCCTACGGCACGGTCATGAACCTGGCCGGCTGGCCCTTCATGGGCGCCCTCGCCTCCGGGATCGCCTTCGACCCGCATGCGGCCGTCCCCGCCAACCTGGCCCGTTTCGTCGCGTACTGCGCGGCCACCTCGCTGGGCTGGGACCTGGGCCGGGCCCTGGTCACGGTGGTGCTGACCCTCGCGCTGGGCCCCGCCGTGCTCAAGGCGCTCCGCAGAGCCACCCGCCGGGCCGCCTTCGAGACCGCGGTCACATTCGAACCCCGTTGAACGGTGAACCGCCCCACATGACTCACGTCACTCACTATTCTCCCTAGTAGTGCATTTCGGACGCCATGCTCACGCCAAAATAGCCTCCGACCTGCACCTTGAGAGTCAGATCACACGAACCTCAGCACCCCCAGATGCGACCACAACTAGTAAAAGGGGGCATTGCGGACGCCTGCCGAGCCTGTTTCTCTGGACGACGTCGCACGGCGCCGACGTGCCCCCTGGGCCTCGGCGCCGCCGCATGCTCCGGCGTGCGGGCGACACCCTGTCCCCGAAGAAAAGGTTCCTCGTGACTGTGTCCCGCATCGTCCGCCCGTTCTCGTCCCCGAAGAAGGCCCTCGCCTCCGCCGCCGTGGCCGCCGCCACCGCCGGCCTGGTGCTGACCGCGGCTCCCGCCCACGCCGCGACCGCCAACTCGGCCACCGAGGCCAGGTCGATCGCGCACCAGCTGATCCCGAGCGCCGCGCAGTACAACGCCTTCAGCAAGATCGTCGAGCATGAGAGCGGCTGGAACGTCACCGCGACCAACTCCTCCTCCGGCGCCTACGGCCTGGTCCAGGCCCTGCCGGGCTCGAAGATGGCCAGCGCCGGTTCGGACTGGAAGACCAACGCCAAGACCCAGATCAAGTGGGGTCTGAACTACATGAACTCCCGCTACGGCAGCCCGGTCGGCGCCTGGTCCTTCTGGCAGGCCCACGGCTGGTACTGATCGGCCCACCCGGCCGGAGAACCGCACCACCCGCGGCGCCGGCACGGCGAGCGAACCGAAGTGGTCCACGTCCCCCTGGCCCACCACGCGCACCCTCACCCCGCACGGGGCGAGGGTGCGCCCGCACGTCCGGGCGTCGCCAGTGGGCCCGCCGGTGCCCGTGCGGCGTCGTGGTCGGCCACCGGGGTGACAGAGCCCCCGCCGCGCCTGCCAACTGATCCCGCCTTCCGGGCATGTGGGTGTCCCGCCGCTCCTGCCGTGGACGCCGCGTACGCGACCCGCGCGCCGACGTCCGAACGTCCCCCGCCCGCGTGGTGGACTGGGGCGCACCGCGTCCCTACCGCCCACCGGAGTGGCCATGGCCGAGCAGAGCACCGACGCCCGTGCGGGCGATCCGGGGCGGGAGGCACGCGGACTGCGGCTGGTGGTCGTCCTGTTGGGGCTGACCGTGGTCAGCGGGCTGATCGACGCGGTGAGTTACCTCGGGCTCAGGCACGTCTTCACCGCCAACATGACCGGCAACGTGGTGGTGCTGGGCTTCGCCGCGGCCGGCGCCCCGGGCTTCACGGTGCGGCACACCGCGACCTCGCTGCTGTGCTTCCTGCTGGGCGCGGCGACGGGCGGACGGTTCGGGCGCCTGCGGGCCGAGGGCTCGCGGCGCACCTGGGCGCGGTCCGTCCTCGCCGCGGAGGCGCTCCTGGTCGGGGGCGCCTCCGCCGTCGCCTTCGCCGCCCCGCACGCCGCGGCCACGGTCTACGCCCTGATCGCCCTCACCGCCTTCGCGATGGGCCTGCGCAACGCCACGGTCCGCAAGCTGGGCGTCGCCGATCTGACGACCACGGTCCTGACCATGACGCTGACCGGCCTCGCCGCCGACTCCCGCGCCGGCGGCGGCTCGGGAGGCCGCTCGCCCCGCCGCTCGGCCTCCGTGGTCGCGATGGCGGCGGGCGCCGGACTGGGCGCGTGGCTGGTGCTCCACCACGGCCTCGGCATCCCGCTGCTCG
The DNA here is from genome assembly GCF_044767585.1 of Streptomyces sp. NPDC101225. Taxonomy (NCBI): domain Bacteria; kingdom Bacillati; phylum Actinomycetota; class Actinomycetes; order Kitasatosporales; family Streptomycetaceae; genus Streptomyces; species Streptomyces sp. NPDC101225. The sequence continues at coordinate 321,606 of NZ_JBIWOE010000003.1, read as the reverse complement.
TCGCGGCCGGGGCGGCGGGGCTGTTCGCGGTGCTGGCCTCGGGCCGCGAGTGAGCGGCGCCCCCGTGTGCTGCACGGTGCGGCCTCAGCCGAGTTGGACCGCGATCCGGTGGTCCGGCCCGCCGTCCCCGGCCAGGTTCCGGTGGCCGTCGGCGACCGCCCGGCAGAGCAGTGTCCCGCTGCCGCCGCGCACGTCGTCGAGCGTCCACACCCGGCCGCTCTTCGAGCGTGTGACGGCCGACCCCGACGCCCTCGCGGAACTGCCCGCCGTGCGGGCGGCGGCGGCCGAGTGGCTGGAGCTGGAGTGCGAGGAGGTGCTCGGCATCGCGTGGAGCGCGCACCTGACGGCGACCGGCGAGCAGCTGCCCGCCGCCGCCTTCAGCGTCAGCTACCCGCCGCTGGACCCGGCCTGGTCCTTCGACTTCCACGACTCCGGCGAGATGACCCGCCGGCTGCCCCGCCTGGCCGCGCTCCACACCGGGTGACCGGTACGCCGGAGATCCGGCGCGCCGGGCAGCCGGTCCTACGCCCGCTGTGCGGCGCCGCCTTCCTTCGCCGCTCTGCGGGATCTCCACTCCTTGCGGAAGACGTAGGCGCGCAGCGCGCCGACCGCGAGGAACAGCAGGCCGATGCCGGCCCGGCCCAGGCCTCCTGCCGTGAAGAACCAGTAGAAGGCCAGGCCGGAGAAGAAGGCGCAGATCGCGAGGATCAGCGGTTCGCGGATGTGGAAGGGCAGGGCGCGGAGGATGACGTTGATCAGCATGGGGCAAGTTGATCAGTTCGCGTCAAGCCCGACAAGTGGTCACTGCAGCCGCTGGAGGATCGTGCCCGTCGCCAGGCCGCCGCCCGCGCACATCGTGATGAGCGCGAACTCCTTGTCGCCGCGCTCCAGTTCGTGCAGGGCGGTGGTGATCAGTCGGGCTCCCGTCGCACCCACCGGATGCCCGAGGGCGATCGCGCCGCCGTTAACGTTGACCTTCTCCAGGTCCTGCCCGAAGACCTGCGCCCAGCTCAGCACCACCGAGGCGAAGGCCTCGTTGATCTCGACGACGTCGATGTCCTTGAGCGACATCCCGGCCTTGCCGAGCACCGCGCGCGTCGCGTCGATCGGGCCGTCCAGATGGAAGTGCGGGTCGGCGCCCACCAGCGCCTGGGCCACGATCCGCGCCCGCGGCTTCAGCCTCAGCGCACGCGCCATCCGTTTCGACGCCCACATGATGGCGGCCGCGCCGTCGCTGATCTGCGAGGAGTTGCCCGCCGTGTGCACGGCGGTGGGCATGACCGGCTTCAGTCGCGCGAGGCCCTCCATCGTCGTGTCGCGCAGCCCCTCGTCGCGGTCGACGAGCCGCCACATGCCCTGGCCGGCCCGCTGCTCGTCCTCGGTGGTCGGCACCTGGACGGCGAAGGTCTCCTTCTTGAACCGCTCCTCGGCCCAGGCCACGGCGGCCCGTTCCTGCGAGATCAGGCCGAGGGAGTCGACGTTCTCCCTGCTCAGGTGGCGGTGGCGGGCGATGCGCTCGGCCGCCTCGAACTGGTTGGGCAGGTCGACGTTCCACTCGTCGGGGAACGGCTTGCCGGGACCGTGCTTGGACCCCGACCCCAGCGGCACCCGCGACATCGCCTCGACGCCGCAGCTGATCCCGACGTCGATGACCCCCGCCGCGATCATGTTGGCGGTCATGTGCGCGGCCTGCTGCGAGGACCCGCACTGGCAGTCGACCGTCGTCGCGGCGGTCTCGTACGGCAGCCCCATGGTGAGCCAGGCCGTGCGCGCGGGGTTCATGGACTGCTCGCCGGCGTGGGTCACCGTGCCGCCGACGATCTGCTCGACCGCGTCGGCGGGGATGCCGGTGCGGCCGAGGAGTTCACGGTAGGTCTCACCCAGGAGATAGGCGGGATGCAGGTTGGCGAGCGCTCCACCGCGCTTGCCGACGGGGGTGCGTACGGCTTCGACGATCACGGGTTCCGCGGCCATGGTGGGGGATCCTCTCCTCCGGTACCCGCGCGGCGCGGGGGCGTCCCGGCCGGCCCCGCCACGCTGAACTAGTACGTGTTCTAGTTCTGCATGCAGTCTGCTGACCTCACGCCCACAACCGCAAGGGTCGTGCATGCAATTCGGGGCGACGCACCCCTTGCCTCTTGTAGAACCCGTTATTACCTTCACGGCAAACCTGATGGAGCGTCAGAACACAGGCTGGAGTCGCCCATGCCCTGTCCAGCACTCCCCGAAGGGTTCGACTTCACCGATCCCGACCTGCTGCACCATCGCGTGCCCCTGCCGGAGTTCGCCGAGCTGCGGCGGGCCGAACCGGTCCGCTGGATCCCTCAGCCGGGCAACGTCGCCGGCTTCCGGGACGAGGGGTACTGGGCCGTCACCCGGCACGCGGACGTCAAGTACGTGTCCACGCACCCCGAGTTGTTCTCGTCGTGGCAGAACACGGCGATCATCCGCTTCAACGAGCACATCGAGCGCGACGCGATCGACATGCAGCGGCTGATCCTGCTCAACATGGACCCGCCGGAGCACACCCGCGTCCGCCAGATCGTGCAGCGCGTCTTCACCCCGCGCTCCATCAGGGCACTGGAGGAACGGCTGCGCGACCGCGCCCACGCCATCGCGCGCAACGCCCGCGCCCAGGACGGCACCTTCGACTTCGTCACCGAGGTCGCCTGCGAACTGCCCCTGCAGGCCATCGCCGAGCTCATCGGCATCCCGCAGGACGACCGGGCCAAGATCTTCGACTGGTCCAACAAGATGATCTCCTACGACGATCCGGAGTACGCGATCACCGAGGAGGTCGGCGCCGAGTCGGCCACCGAACTCATCGCCTACGCCATGAACATGGCCGCCGACCGCAAGCGGTGCCCGGCCAAGGACATCGTGACGACGCTGGTGGCGGCGGAGGACGAAGGCAACCTGAACTCCGACGAGTTCGGCTTCTTCGTGCTGATGCTCTCGGTCGCGGGCAACGAGACCACCCGCAACGCCATCACCCACGGCATGCACGCCTTCCTGACCCACCCCGGCCAGTGGGAGCTGTACAAGCGGGAGCGGCCGCAGACGGCGGCCGAGGAGATCGTCCGGTGGGCGACCCCCGTCAACGCCTTCCAGCGCACCGCCACCCAGGACCTCGAACTCGGCGGCAAGCGGATCAAGAAGGGCGACCGGGTGGGCATCTTCTACGCCGCCGCCAACCACGACCCCGAGGTCTTCACCGATCCCGGCACCTTCGACGTCCTCCGCGACCCCAACCCCCACCTCGGCTTCGGCGGCGGCGGCCCGCACTACTGCCTCGGCAAGTCCCTGGCCGTCCTGGAGATCGACCTGATCTTCAACGCCATCGCCGACGCGCTGCCCGGCCTCACCCTGACCGGCGACCCCGACCGCCTGCGGTCCGCCTGGATCAACGGCGTCAAGCACCTTCAGGTCCAGGCCGGTTGACGAACTCGGGCCGGCGGCATCCCGGAGCCGCCGGCCCGTCGCGCGCTGTCGCGGGCCTCACCCGGACGACGAACGGTCGTGCGCGTCAAGGGGCGTTGTCCCGGCGGGAGCCGGCCGCTGCGTCGCACGCGCCACCAGATGCCGTACGACGTGCTCCGCGTCCCGGCCCACGCCCTGGATCATCGACGAGGCCATCGCGTACTGGAAGAGCCGGCCGACGAAGTACAGGCCCGGCTGCCCCTCCAGCACGCCGCGCTGCTGGGCCGGTTCGCCGTCCGGGCCGAAGACGGGCAGGTCGATCCACGAGGTGTTCGGCCGGAAGCCCGTGCACCACACCACGTTGGCGACGTCCGGCGCCGTGCCGTCGGCGAGCACCGGGCGCCCGTCGCGCACGCCGGTCGTACGCGCCACGCGCTCGACGCCCGCCGCCGTCAGGTCGGCGGACTTCACACGGATCAGCGGCGCGCTGTGCGCGAGGACCTTCGGCCGGAGCTTGCGGCCGACGGGCGTGCGGACGGTGAACACGCGGCGGAAGAGGAAGAAGAGGACGGGGGCCAGGACGCGGGAGGGGCGCCGGTCGATGTGCCAGGGGAGCTGTCCCGGGTGCGGGCCGGAGAGCAGCACGCGGTGGGTGCGGGCGAGTTCGAGCGCGATGTCCGCGCCCGAGTTGCCGGCGCCGACGACCAGCGCGGGACCGTCCTGGAGCTGGTCCGGGTTGCGGTAGTCGACCGCGTGCACCTGGCGGATGTCCGGCGCGAGCCGGCCGGCGTACTCGGGTGTCTTCGGCAGCCGGTCGTAACCGGCCGCGATCACGACGTTCTCGGCCTCGTAGCGCAGGTCGCCGTCCGTCTCGACGACGTAGCGGCCGCCTTCGCACGACACTCGCCGCACCGCGGTCCGGGTCCGCACCGGGAGTTCCGCCCAGGCCGCGTACGCCTGGAGGTAGTCGGCGAACTCGTCGCGGGTCGGGAAGGCCCAGCCGGGGCCGGGATACGGCAGGCCGGGCAGGCCGTCGAACTTCGCCGGGCTGAACAGCCGCAACGAGTCCCAGCGGGCGCGCCAGGCGTCGCCGACGCGCTCGCCCGCGTCCAGGATCACGAACGGGCGGCCCCGCCGGGTCAGGTGGTACCCGGTCGCGAGTCCCGCCTGACCGCCGCCGACGACGACGGTCTCGATGCGCTCGGTGCTCATGACAGCTCCTCGGTGGTGCGGTGGTGAACGGCAGGTGTCCCGCGGTCGGCCTCGTAGATCTCCAGCGCCTGCCGCAGCAGCCGCTCGGCCTCGGCGTACTCCCCCAGCAGCCGCAGCAGGGTGCCGAGGTCGGCGGCGCTGTCGGCGAGCCGGAGCCGTGCGCTGCGGACCTGCTCGCGCAGGCTGTGCGGGGTCTGGTCGTCGGACACGTGTCGATGCTCGGCCCGGGGCGGCCCCGGACGCATCGACAGGAATGCCCAACCGCGCGGCGGGCGCATGGGTGGTTCTACGCAGGCACGGCTCCAGGCCCGCTAGGCCGAAGCGTCGCGCTCCACCAGTCCGTGCTCGAAGGCGTACGCCGCGGCCGCCGTGCGGGAGGTGACGTCGAGCTTGGCGAAGATGTTGCTGATGTGACGGGCGACGGTCTTCTCGCTGAGGACCAGTTCGGCGGCGATGGCGTGGTTGCTGCGGCCGCGGGCGACCAGCCGGACGACCTCCAGTTCGCGGGGGGAGAGGGGGGAGAGCGATGCCCCGTCGGTGCCCGCGGCGAGGCGCCGGACCCGGGTGGCGTCCGGACCCGCGCCCAGCCGCTCGAACGCCTGCCGGGCCGCGTCCAGCTCCAGCCCCGCCGACCCCTCGTCGCCGAGTGCCCGGCAGGCGAGGCCCACCAGCACCCCGACCCGCGCGGCCTCGTACGGCACGTCCAGCTCCCGCCACAGCCGCCCGGCCTCCCGCAGCGGCGGCAGCGCCTCCCGGGCCGCGCCGCCGGCGAGCCGTACGGCGCCGGCCGCCTGCCCGGCCATGGCCCGCAGGGCCACGGTTGCGCGGTCGGCGGCGATCACGCGCAGCTCGTCGGCGGTCGGCTCCGCCCCGCGCGGGCCCTCCGCGGGATCCGCCAGCAGGATCTCCACCGCGGCCGGCAGCAGCCGCGCCCGCCGCATCGGCTCCCTCGTCTCCGCCAGGGCCCGCCGGATCGCCGCCGTCGCCTCCTCGCGCCGGCCGCGGGCCAGCCAGAGCAGCGCGAGGCCCGGCTGGGCGTCCCAGCCGTGGTGCAGGGTGTCGCGGTAGGCCTGCTCGGCCTCGCCGAACTCGCCGCGCAGCCGGTGCAGTTCGGCCAGCTGGTAGAAGGCGCCGCCCGCCGCGCCCTGGCCGTAGCCGGCGGTCAGCTGGGCGCAGGCCAGACGGGCCTCGCGGACCGCGTCCGGCCAGGCGCCGCCCAGCTGGAGCAGGGCGACCCGGTGCACCCGGCACAGTCCGCGGTAGGCGCCGGTGAAGTCGGGCTGGGCGGCGCACCACTCGGCCAGCGCCTCGGTCCACTCCTGGGCGCGGCGCAGTTCCTGCAGCTCCTGGCAGGCTCCGATGACCACGCAGTAGATCATCCCGGTGCAGCGTGCGGAGACGTCGCCCTCGGCGACCGTCATCATGGCGTCGTCGAGCTCGGCGAGCCCGGCGGCGACGTCGCCGTTGCTGACGAGCGCGAGGCCGCGCGTCATCGTCGCCCCGGCCGCGAGGTCGCGGTCCGTGCCGGAGCACGCCGCCTCGGGCAGACGCTTCAGGGCCTCCAGCATCTGCGTGAACTCGCCTGCCCGCAGGTGGAGTTCGACCTCCAGCAGCACCACGTACGCGCATTCCGGGCAGCCGGGTTCCGTCGCCGCCAGCCGCCGCGCGCGGGCCAGCCAGGCGCCCGACTGCGCGAACTCGCCGCTCCAGGCCAGCGCCTTGCACAGCCAGTAGCCGCAGCGCAGCGCCTGCCCGACGGCCCCGGACTCCGCGTGTGCGAGGTAGGCGCGCCGCAGCAGCGCCACCGCGTCGCCGCAGCGGCCCAGCATGTCCGCGGCCTCGGCGAGCAGCTCCAGGTCGGCGGTCGCCAGCGGCCGCTCGGCGTCGGCCGCGCCCAGTGTCTCGTAGGCGTCGGTCCAGGCCAGCGCGCGGGCGGCCGCCCGCCCTCGTACGACCCGTGCGTCCCAGTCCATGGCGCCTCCGCTCACATTTCACCGCAAGCGGGGCACCCTTGTCAGCTCGGTGTCGGTTGCTTCTCGGCCGCGGCCTCCCGGCGTGCGGCCGTCGCCGTGGCGAGTCTCGCCCGCGGGCCCTGGAACAGGTAGGAGAGGCCGAAGCCCGCGCCCACGACCGCCGCGCCGCCCACCGCGTCCAGCACCCAGTGGTTGCCGGTGGCCACGATCGCCGAGACCGTGAAGAAGGGGTGCAGCAGGCCGAGCGCCTTCATCCACCACCTGGGCGCGATGACGGCGATCACCACCCCGCACCACAGCGCCCAGCCGAAGTGCAGCGAGGGCATCGCCGCGTACTGGTTGGTGAGCGCGGTGAGGGTGCCGTAGTCGGGCTTGGAGAAGTCCTGGACGCCGTGGACCGTGTCGATGATGCCGAGGCCGGGCAGCAGGCGCGGCGGGGCCAGCGGGTAGAGCCAGAAGCCGACCAGGGCCAGCAGGGTGGCGAAGCCGAGGGACGAGCGGGCCCAGCGGTAGTCGACCGGGCGGCGCCAGTACAGGACGGCGAGCACGGTCAGCGGGACGACGAAGTGGAAGGACTCGTAGTAGAAGTCGAAGAAGCCGCGCAGCCAGTCGACCTTGACCACGGCGTGGTTGACCCAGTGCTCGATGTCGAGGTGCAGGGCGCGCTCGATGTCGAGGATCTGGTGGCCGTGGTGCTCGGCGCGCGCCCGCCCGGCCTCGTTGGAGCCGCCGGTCGCCGCGAGCCTGACCTGCTGGTAGGCGGCGTAGGTGACACGGATGAGCAGCAGCTCCAGCAGCAGGTTCGGGCGGGTGAGGACCCGGCGCAGGAACGGCAGCAGCGGGACGCGTCTCCAGCGCGCGGGCACCGGGGCGGCGTAGTCGGTCGGGACCGGCGAGCGGTAGTACGGCGAGGTCCGGGACAGGAACGGCACGGCGGTCGCCGCGAGGAGGGCGGCGAGCAGGACGATGTCGTCGCGCAGGGTGTACAGCGCCGACATGTTCGGCAGGATCATCTTCGCGGGCAGCGTCATCACCAGCACGACGGCCACCGGCCACACGTACCGGTCCGAGGCCCGCCGGCCGACCCGCCCGACGACCGCGAGCAGCACCCACAGCAGCTGGTGCTGCCAGGTGGTCGGGGAGACGGCGATCGCGGCGCAGCCGGTGAGGGCGACGGCGAGGAGGAGCTGTCCGTCGCGCGCGTAGCGCACGGCGCGGCGCAGTCCGAGGACGGCGACCGCGGCGGCGAGCGTGAAGAAGAGGGCGATCTCCAGCGGGCCGGTCAGGCCCAGCCGCAGCAGGCCGCCGTGCAGGGACTGGTTGGCGAGGTCGTCGGCCGGTCCGCCCAGGCCGGTGCCCGCCATGTGGTGCACCCAGTAGGTGTACGAGTCGTCCGGCATCGCGGCCCACGCGAGCGCGGTGCACGCGGCGGCCGTGACGGCGGCGGAGACGGCGGCCCGGCGGCGGCCGGTGAACCACAGCAGCGGCGCGAAGAGCAGCACGGGCGGCTGCAGGGCGGCGGCGACGCCGATGAGCAGGCCGCTGGTGCGCTCCCCGCGGACGATGAAGCAGCCGACCAGGACGAGCAGCACCGGCAGGATGCTGATCTGGCCGAGCCAGAGCGCGTTGCGCACGGGCAGCGACAGCATCAGCAGGCTGACGGCGACCGGCGCGGCCAGCAGCGAGGTCCGCCGGCTCACCGGCTGCGGCAGCGCACGGGCCGCGACCAGGCCGAGCGCGACGACCAGCAGCAGCGTGCCGAAGGTCCAGCCCCAGCCGAGGGCCTGTTCGGCGGCGCGGGTGAGGGGCTTGAGGACGAGGCCCGCGAACGGTGTGCCGGTGAACTGCGTGGAGTCGTAGAGCGACCCCTTCACATGCAGGACGCCGTGCGGTCCGACCCAGGTCTCCAGGTCGGTCAGCCGCTCGGCTCTCGGGGTGCTGAGGACGACGGCCACCTGGCGCACGGCGAGGACCGCCGCGACCAGCCACAGGCCCAGGCGCGCCGCGCGCAGGCGGCCTCTGACGCCGCCCACGGCCGTCGCTCCGAAGGCTTCCGCCGGTCGCCCGCTGTGCTCCACGTTCGCCACGCCCCGTCGGCCTCCCGCCCCGCTCTTCTCCGTGCCCTCTGAGGCAGACGCAGGCTACCCCTGCTTCACCTGGCGTCCGTCCTGCTTTTGTCGGAAAGACGATAGTGCGCCGGGGGGTCGGTTGCCCCGTCCGGACGCGAGAAGGATCACAGCCCGGACACGGGGGCACTGATCGGCACCTGGGTGTATGGGCCTGTAGCAGGGCGTTTACGTGCACTGCGCAACAACGTGTGTGCGACCCGTAAGGGCGACAGTAGCCGACCGGGCGCGCGCCTCCCGGCCGCGCGCCCCGCTCACCGCGCCTCCGCGATCACGCCCCGGCCACCCCCGCCCCCGGCGTCCGGAGACCGGCCCGCGCCCCGACCGCACCGGCGCCCGCCCACCGGCACGCTCGACCCGCCGCGCCTCGCCTCCGCCTCCGGCGGCCCCGTCCGTCCGACGCGCCTGTCCCCGCCGGGCCGCTGACCGTCATCGGCCCGCCCGCGGCCCTGGTGACGGGCCTGGCCGGGTTCGCGCCGCGCCGCCGCGCCACCCGCGACCGGCGCATACTGGGGTGCGCCAGGCCGGCAGGCCGACAGCCGTAACGAGCCCTACGAAAGGCACAGGTGAATGAGCGAGTCGCAGCTGTGGCACGACGTGGACGACTACTTCACCACCCAGCTCTCGCCGAACGACGAGGCCCTCGACGCGGCCGTGCGCGACAGTGAGGCGGCCGGCCTCCCGCCGGTCGCGGTCACCGCGCCGCAGGGCAAGTTCCTGCAGCTCCTCGCCCAGATCCAGGGCGCCCGTACCGTCCTGGAGATCGGCACCCTCGGCGGCTACAGCACGATCTGGCTGGCCCGCGCGCTGCCCGGGGACGGCCGTCTGGTCTCGCTGGAGTACAGCGCCCGGCACGCCGAGGTCGCCACCCGCAACATCGCCCGCGCGGGCCTCGACCGGATCGCCGAGGTGCGCGTGGGACCCGCCCTGGAGTCGCTGCCCAAGCTGGCCGACGAGAACCCCGCCCCCTTCGACCTGGTCTTCATCGACGCCGACAAGGGCAACAACCCGCACTACGTCGACTGGGCGCTGCGCCTGACGCGCGCGGGCAGCCTGATCGTCGTCGACAACGTCGTACGCGGCGGCAGGGTCGCCGACGCGGGCAGCACCGACCTGGACGTCGTCGGCAGCCGCGCCGCCGTCGAACTGATCGCCCGCCACCCGAGGCTGAGCGGCACCGCGCTGCAGACGGTGGGCAGCAAGGGCCACGACGGCTTCGCGCTCGCACGCGTGCTGGCGTGACCCCGGCCGGCCGCCACCGGAGCGCCGCCGCTCAGAACTCGTGGTAGAAGCCGATGTTGACGCTGCGCGGCGCGCTGCGGTCCTGCACGACGATCTCGCCGTTGCCGCCGCGGGGCAGTGCCACGGTCCCGCCGTAGACGAGGGTCTGGGCGTACTCCCCCACGACCAGGCGGACTTCGGAGGAGGGGTCGGGCTGCGAGCCACGCAGCCAGGTGACCTGCCAGATGCCCTCCGGGCCGCACTGGAACTCCAGGTGGACCCGTGAGACGAACAGCCAGTCGTCGGGCGTCACCAGGCGGCACACGGCCTTGTCCCGGCCCACCCGCAGCACGGCACCGGGCTCGCTCGGCGCATCGGCCATCAGCATGCCTGCCGTGGCCCCCTCTTCCCCGGAGACGGTGGCCATGGTCAGTTCGAGCACGCGCTGCTCCTCATGAAGTGTCGTGACACAGCGGCCGCATACTAAATCGCCCGAGCACATCGCGTCCGGCACAATGGAGTCATGACCGAGCGAAAGCCACCGGGTGTCCCGTTCGAGTCCTGGGTCGACAAGCAGATCCGTGACGCCGAGGGGCGCGGAGAGTTCGCCCGACTGCCCGGCGCGGGCAAGCCGTTGCCCGCCGACACCGCGTACGACGAACTGTGGTGGATCAAGGGGAAGATGGCCCGCGAGGGCCTCTCCGTGCTGCCACCGGGCCTCGCCCTGCGCAAGGAGGCCGAGGACGCGCTCGCGGCGGCGTACGCGGCCCCCTCGGAGCGGATCGCGCGGAAGATCGTCACCGAGGTCAACGCCAAGATCCGCGACATGATGTTCAAGCCGCCGCCCGGCCCCCCGCTGGGTATGAAGCCCTACGACGTCGAAGAGGTCGTACGGCAGTGGCGGGAGCGCCGGGCGCCGGATGCGGACGGGTCGTCCGCGTAGTCACTGGCTGTGCAGGAGCCGTTCCGCCAGCTCGCGGTAGTCGCGCAGGGCCAGCCGGAGCTGTTCGGTGTCGGAGGGGGTGGCCTTGTCCGCCTCGCCGTCCTGCCAGGAGGTGCGCAGGGTGCGGCGGCGCCGGGTGAGCGCCTCCGTGAAGCGGCCGGCGATCTCCTCGACCACGTGGTCGGCCTCCTCGACGGCCTGCCGGGGACCGTCGACGAACCCGGAGACGGCGTTGCGCAGCCGCAGTTCGAGCTTGTCGCACTCGTCGTGGGGCAGCAGACCCGTGCCGGTGCCGGTGCTTGCGCGGTGCCCGCGCCCGGCGGAGCTCTCGCGCCCGGTGCGGTCGTCGCGCTGGGCGGCGCCGGCACTCTCGGTGAGGTCGTCGCGCTCGGTGAGGTCGTCGCGCTCGGTGGTGGCGGTGCGCCCGGTAGTGCCGGGGCGCTCGGTGGTGGCCGTGCGCCCGGTGGTGCCGGGGCGCTCGGTGGTACCGGGGCGCTCGGTGGTGCCGGGGCGGTCGGGTTTCTCGATGTCCCGCGTCGACCTGGTGCCGGGAGCCTGCGTCTCGGTGCCGGCCGCCTCGTGCGGGGTGGGTGCCACGGTCCTGTCGTGGCCCTGCGTGGTCTCGCGGTCCGGGGCGTCGCCCGCACCGCGTCCGGTCGTCGCGTCCGTCATCTCGCTCAACTCCCCTTCGCGTGTCGTCGGTTGAAGGCCCAGGGCAGCGGGCTGCGGCTCTCCCGGCGGCCGTCCGCCCGGTCCGCGCTCCGCGCCGTCGCCTTCTCGGTCCGGTCCGTGCGGTCGGTCCTGGCGCCGTGCCGGTCCGGGGCCGTCAGCTCCTCGAACAGCGCACGGGCCTCGACCATGGCCTCGCGCATCTCCTCCGTGTCGGCCCGGTCGCCGTCCTGCCCGCTCGCGCCCGCGACGCGGTGGACGTGCCGGTAGCCCTCTACGTGGTGGGCGTGGTGGACGGAGAGCGCGGCGAGCTGCTCCTCGTACTGCGCGCCGTTGGGGAAGCCGCGCGTCTCGGCCAGCTCGGCGAGCAGCCGGTCCGCCTCGGCCACCGCCTCCCGCGGCGTGTCGACGAAGCGCTCCTGCGCGGCCGTCCAACGGTCCGTGAACTGCTCGCGCTGCGCCGGGTCCAGCGGCCGCTCGCGCAGCGAGCCGTGCCGTTCCACGCGCCCGCCGAGCTCCTGCTCGGCCGCCTTGGTGTCCCCGTCGTGCCGGGCCAGCGTCCGGTCGTACTCGGGGCCGAAGCGCCGCTTCAGGTCCCGGCCGCCGTGCGAGCCGCGTGCTCGCATGCCGAGGACGGCCGCGACGACGGCCACGGCCGCCACGATCACGATCAGAGCAATGATCAAGCCTGTGGACATGATGCCTTCCGATGGGTCGGCTCGGTCGGCCCAACGGGCCGGTTCTCCGTCCGGGTTGCCCGCACGTCCCCGCTCAAACGGCGGCACCGGGACTCCGCGGACGGCGGGCCGGCCCCGCACCGCCGGGGCACGGACCCCCGGGGCCGCCCATATTCGGTTGCGGCGCGTGCCGGACGCCTCCCGACAATGGCGGGCATGACCTGGACCGTCGCCCCCGAGCCCTACGACTCCCCCGCCGCCCTCGCGCTGTGGCGGGCGTACTACACCGAGGTCAGCGACCGGTGGTATCTGCTGCACGAGCGGCGGCACACCGACCCGGACGAGCTGGAGCGGGAGATCGCCGCCCGCCCGGGGCGCGAACTGACGCCACCCACCGGGCAGTTGCTCGTCGCGCGGTACGGGGGCGAGCCGGCCGGCACGGCGGGAGTGCGGCTGCTGGACGCGGTGACCGCCGAGCTGACCCGGGTGTTCGTGGCCGAGGCCCGGCGCGGCACGGGCGGCGCCCCGCTGCTCGTGCGGGCCGCCGAGGACGCCGCCCGGGATCTCGGCGCCGGGGCCGTCGTCCTCGACACCCGCGGCGACCTCGTCGAGGCGCGCGCCCTGTACGCGCGGCTCGGCTACACGGAGACCGGGCCGCACAACGACGACGTCTACGCCGAGCACTGGTTCCGCAAGGACCTCACACGGCCTGCTCCGGCGCCCCGCTGCGCGGCTGCTCACGATCCGAGCCGCACAGCTCGTCGTTGAGCTCCCCGACCAGCTGGATGAGGTCGGTGGGCCGGTCCGGGCCCCACCAGTCGCCGAGGAGTTCCGCCAGCGACTGCTCACGCGCCTGGTGGAGCCGTTCGGCCACCGCCCGGCCCCGGGCGGTGAGGACCAGGTCCAGGCCCTCGCGACGGGCCAGGCGGCGCTCCTCGACCTGGCGCGCGGCGGCGATGACGACCTGCATCGGCAGCGAGGTGCGTTCGGCGAGCACGGCAGGCTCGGCCCAGCCGTACTTCTTGATCCTCAGCAGCAGCCAGCTCGACGCCGGCTGCAGGTCGTAGCCCGCCCGCTCGGTGATCTTCACGTAGACCTCCCGGCGGCCCTCGCGGATGCCGAGCACCGACAGCGCGCGGCACACCTCGTCCGCGGAGGAGCGTTCGACCGGGTTGCTGGCGAGCGTCTCCGTGATGTCGGGCGCGGTGACCGAGCCGCGCAGCTTGTCCTCCTTGAGGAACCAGGCCAGCACGAAGCCGAGCAGGGCGACCGGGGCGGCGTACAGGAAGACGTCGGTGATCGACTGCGCGTACGCGTGCAGGGCGGCCGGGCGCAGCGCGGGCGGCAGCGAGCCGATGCCGCGCGGGTCGGCCTTGAGCGCGTCCGGCGACACGCCGCCGGGCAGCCGGACGCCCTCGAAGGCGGCCGCCAGCTTGTCGCCGAGGCGGCTCGCGAAGACGGTGCCGAAGATGGCCACGCCGAACGAGGCGCCGATGGAGCGGAAGAAGGTGGCGCCCGAGGTGGCGACGCCGAGGTCCTCGTAGGTGACCGCGTTCTGCACGATGAGCACCAGCACCTGCATGACCAGGCCGAGGCCGAGGCCGAAGACGAAGAAGTCCACGCTCATGGCGGCGGTGGAGCTGTTCTCGTCCAGCCGGTGCAGGAGCAGCAGCCCGATCGTGGTGACGGCCGTACCGGTGATCGGGAACACCTTCCAGCGGCCGGTGCGGCTGACGATCTGCCCGGACGCGGTGGACGACAGCAGCAGGCCGAAGACCATCGGCAGCATGTGCACGCCGGACATGGTCGGCGTGACGCCCTGGACGACCTGGAGGAAGGTCGGCAGGTAGGTCATCGCGCCGAACATGGCGAAGCCGACGATGAAGCTGATGATCGCGGAGAGCGTGAAGGTGCGGATGCGGAACAGCTTGAGCGGCAGCACCGGTTCGGCCGCCCGGCGCTCCACGGCGACGAACGCCACACCCAGCACGACGCCCAGCACGATCAGCCCGATGATCTGCGGCGAGGCCCAGCCCCAGGTCGTCCCGCCGAGCGAGGCGACCAGGATCAGGCAGGTGGCGACCGCGGCGATGAGCAGGGTGCCGAGGTAGTCGATGACGTGCCGCGCCGACCTGCGCGGGATGTGCAGGACGGTCGCGATCACGGCGAGCGCGACCACGCCGACCGGCAGGTTGACGTAGAAGACCCAGCGCCAGGAGAGGTGTTCGGTGAACAGGCCGCCCAGCAGCGGCCCCAGGACGCTCGTCGCGCCGAAGACGGCTCCGAACAGCCCTTGGTAGCGGCCGCGTTCACGGGGCGGGACGATGTCCCCGACGATCGCCATCGACAGCACCATCAGCCCGCCGCCGCCCAGGCCCTGCACCGCCCGGAACGCGATCAGCTCGGGCATGTTCTGTGCCATTCCGCACAGCGCCGAGCCGATCAGGAAGATCACGATCGCGGTCTGGAACAGCTTCTTGCGCCCGTACTGGTCGCCCAGCTTGCCCCACAGCGGGGTCGCGGCCGTCGAGGCCAGCAGATACGCGGTGACCACCCAGGACAGGTGCTCCAGGCCGCCGAGGTCGCTGACGATGGTGGGCAGCGCGGTCGACACGATGGTCTGGTCGAGGGCGGCGAGCAGCATCCCGAGGAGCAGCGCGCCGATCGAGACCAGCACGTTCCCGGGCACGTGCTCCTGGGCGGCGCTGCCGCGCTGCGGGGGCTCGGCGGGTGGCTGTGCGTCTCGCACATCTCCCGTCATACCGTGCGCATCCCCGGCCATGAAGACCTCCCGACGCTCTCGTTACACGTCCATGGTGATCGGTGTGACCGGTTATGGCCTGTCGAGTCCCCTTGGAAGGCGATATTCCGGGGGCCGGTGACAAGGGCGGCCAAATGATCTGGATAACCTCTGGAGTTCGTGGGGGGAGCGTGTGAAGGGAGGGACGGACACGTGACAGACCCGACAGGTCACCGGTGCCCGCAGTGCGGTGCGCCCAGGGGTGCGGACCACACCCCGTCCTGCGGCTGCACACGGCAGGCGTCCGACGCCCTGCGCGACGCCCGCACGGCCGAGCAGGCCGCGGCGGAGGACTTCGATCCGCTGCGCATACGGCCGTACGTGGAACTGGAGCACGACGAGGCCGCGCACGCGGCGGCACCCGTCGCGGCGGCCGAGGCGACGATGCCGCTGCGGGCCGTCTCCGGCGAGGCACCGAGCCCCGGCGATCTGCGCCTGTTCGAGGGGGCGGGCCCCGAGACCGCGTACGCCCGCGCGGAGGAGGCGGCAAGGCGGCCGCGCGGCAGAGGCCGCCTCGTGCTGCTCGGCGCCTGCGGGGCCGTGGTGGCGGTGGTGGCGGCGGCCGGGCTGGCGAGCGGGCTGTTCTCCTACGACAAGCCGTCGCGGGACGGCGCGCTGCCCGAGGACGTACGGGCGAGCGTGCCGGACGCGTCGACGAGTGCGGCGTCCGCGCCCTCGCCCGAGAACGCGGTCCCGGTCCGGCCGTCCGCGTCGTCGTCCGCCACGCCGGCGCCGACCGGCAGTACGAGTCCCTCGCTCTCGGCGTCCCCGTCCGCGTCCGCGTCCTCCTCGGCGAGCACCTCGCCGAACCCGTCCGGCTCGGCCGGCCGGGCCTCCCCCACGGCCACCGCCACACCCAGCCTGACGCCCGGCCTGCAGCCGACCTCGGCCCCCGTCCTGCGCCCCGGCTCGCAGGGCCCGGAGGTGACGGAACTCGAACTGCGCCTGACCCAGCTCGGCCTCTACACGAGGAAGCCGCGCGGCTTCTACGACAAGTGGGTCGAGAGCGCGGTCGGCCGGTACCAGTGGGCCCGCGGCATCCAGGGGGACGAGCAGGGGGTCTACGGAGCCGAGACCCGGGCACGACTGGAGTCGGAGACCCGCAAGCCGTAGCCAGGGGCCAGGGTCAGGGCCAGGGGCCAGGGTCAGGGCCAGGGGCCCCGGACCAGGGGTTGGGGGCCCGGACCAGGGGCCGGGGGCAGGGGCCCCCGGGGGCGGCCGGGCCGTGCCGTCTACCGCACGTACAGCTCGATCGTCCCGTTCGCCGCCGCCTCCACCCGCACCCGGGTGAGATCCGGCACCACGACGTCGGGCTCATGCAGATCGGCGCGGGGCCCGACGCCGACCACCCGCATCCCCGCCGAGCGCCCGGCCAGGATCCCCGCGGCGGAGTCCTCGAAGACGACGCAGTCGGCCGGGTCGACGCCCAGCTCCGCGGCGCCCTTGAGGAAGCCCTCGGGGTCCGGCTTGCTCGCGCCGACCGACTCGGCGGTCACGCGCACGCCGGGCAGCCCGAGACCGGCGGCGGTCATCCGCGCCGTCGCGAGGGCCTCGTCGGCCGAGGTGACCAGGGCGTGCGGCAGGCCGTGCAGGGAGGCCAGGAACTCGGGGGCGCCGGGGACGGCGACGACACCCTCCGTGTCGGCGGTCTCCTCGGCGAGCATGCGCGCGTTGTCGGCGCGGTTGTGCTCCACGGGGCGGTCGGGCAGCAGCAGCGCCATGGAGGCGTAGCCCTGGCGCCCGTGCACCACCTTCATGACCTCGCCCGCGTCCAGTCCGTGCCGCTCGGCCCAGCGCCGCCAGACGCGCTCGACGACGGCGTCGGAGTTCACGAGGGTGCCGTCCATGTCCAGCAGAAGGGCACGGGCGGTGAGGACGGTGGGCACGGTGGTGACCGTCATCGGCAGCTCCAAGACGCAGCGGCGGGGGGCGCGGGCGGGACCCGGGCGGGGCCCGGGAAGACAAAGCGCCCCGCCCGCCGGTCAGGGAAAACGGGCGGGAGCTACTTTGTTTCTCTACGGTACAAAACCTGGCCGGGATGCGCCACCGCTTCCGGCGACAGTTCACCCGCCGTTCAGCTCAGCCGGCCACCGCCTCCCACAGGCTCCACACCCCGAGCACCGTCATCAGCAGCGCCGCGATCTTGGTGAGGAGCGCCAGCGGCACCCGCTTCATCAGGGCCTTCCCGCCGACGATCCCGAGACCGGCCACGACCCACAGCCCCAGCACGGCGCCGAGGCCGACGGAGAGCGGGTCGTCGTAGCGGGCGGCCAGGTTCGCCGTCATGATCTGCGTCAGATCCCCGAACTCGGCGACCAGGATGAGCATGAACCCGGCGCTCGCGACCTTCCAGAAGGTCTGGTTCTCGGGCTTGCGGACCTCCTCGTCGTCCTCGCCCTTCTTCGTCAGCAGCACCGCGGCGCCGCCCAGGAACAGGACGCCCGTCAGCGCGTGCACGATCTGCTGCGGCAGCAGCGTCAGCACGCTGCCGGCCGCGACCGCCAGCACGACGTGCAGCAGGAAGGCCGCGGCGATGCCGGCGAAGACGTACGAGGCGCGATAGCGGGTGCCGAGCACGAGTCCGGCCAGGGCGGTCTTGTCCGGCAGCTCGGCCAGGAAGATCACGCCGAACACGAGCGCGGTGACGGTGATGCTGATCAAGATTCCTCAATCGGTCGGGGCTGCCCCACCGAGAGTGCGTGATCGAAGAGGACACCTCGGCACGGCAGCACACACGGATGTGCACTGCTCTGCCGAAGGTCTCGCTGGCCGGTCCTGATCAGGACCTGCCTCCGGGCGCCGGCTCAGACGAGCTGAGCAGTGTGTCGACGGTCCGGCGAAGAGCTACTCCCCTTCTGCGCCGCCCATGGTACGCGACAGAAGTTCGAACCCGAACCTTGTCGTGTCATGAACACGTCACTAGCTTCTAACCGAACACTCACTCTCCCGCAACACGGCGCGGCGAGCATTCCCTCGCTCGCCCGCCAACGCCCCCACACAGCAAGGGAGTTCGCATGTCGAAAGTCTACGCGCGTCGACGCCTCAGCATACTCGTCGCGCTCACCGGCATGGTGGCCTCGGTCGGACTCTTCAACGGCCCGACCGCCTCCGCCGCCCTCCCCACCCCGGTGAGCGCCGCCACCGCCCGCAGCTACCTCGCCTCCCTCACCGTGGCCGCCGAGAACCGCACCGGCTACAGCCGCAGCCTCTTCCCGACCTGGGACACCATCAGCGGCACCTGCAACACCCGCGAGTGGATCCTCAAGCGCGACGGCACGAACGTCGTCACCAACTCCGCCTGCACCGCCACCAGCGGCAGCTGGTACTCCCCCTACGACGGCGCCACCTGGACCGCCGCCTCCGACGTCGACATCGACCACCTGGTCCCACTCGCCGAGGCCTGGGACTCCGGGGCCGGCAAGTGGACCACCGCCCAGCGCGAAGCCTTCGCCAACGACGTCACCCGCCCCCAGCTCCTCGCCGTCACGGACAACGTCAACCAGTCCAAGGGCGACCGGGACCCCGCCGACTGGATCCCGCCCCGGTCCGCGTACGTCTGCACCTACGTCCGCGCCTGGGTCCAGGTGAAGCACTACTACAAGCTCTCGGTCGACTCCGCCGAGAAGACGGCACTCACGAACTACCTGTCGTCCTGCTGATCGTTACGCACCGGACCTCCCCGCCCACCTCCGTCGTTCCGTACCGTACGGGTCGACGGAGGAGGGTGATCACGTGACCGAACTGCGCCTGGGTCCACTGCTGAGGTACGCCGACGGCTCGACCGCGACCGTATGGGTCGAGGCGAGCCGCCCGTGCACCGCCGAGGTGCGCTGCGCGGACGGCGCCCGCGGCGAGGCGCGCACCTTCCAGGTGGCGGGCCACCACTACGCGCTGGTGCCGGTCACCGGGCTGACCCCGGGCACGACCACACCGTACGAGGTGGTCCTGGACGGCACGCACGTGTGGCCGCTGCCGGACTCCTCCTTCCCGCCCTCCGTCATCCGCACCTCGCTGGAGAGCCGCGACCTCCGCGTCTGCTTCGGCTCCTGCCGCTGGGCCGCGCCCGACGCCGACGTGCACGACCCCGTCGGCCCGGACGCCCTCGACACCCTCGCCGGGCGCATCGCGGCCGACCCGGACGGCGAACGGCCGGACGTGCTCCTGCTCCTCGGCGACCAGGTCTACGCCGACGAGACCTCCGAGGAGACCCGGCGCTGGCTGGCCGCACGACGCGACCTGAGCGACCCGCCCGGCAGCGAGGTCGCGGACTACGAGGAGTACACCCGGCTCTACTACGAGTCCTGGCTCGACCCCGAGATCCGCTGGCTGCTGTCCACCGTGCCGAGCTGCATGATCTTCGACGACCACGACGTCATCGACGACTGGAACACCTCCGCCGCATGGCTGGAGGACATGCGGGCCACGCCGTGGTGGCGGGAGCGCCTGCTCAGCGGGCTGATGTCGTACTGGGTGCACCAGCATCTCGGCAACCTCTCACCGGCCGAGCTCGCCGCCGATCCGCTCTACGCGGCGGTGCGCGAGGCCCCCGACGCCACCGACGAGCTGCGCGCCTTCGCCTGCAGGGCGGACGCCGACGCCACCTCCGTGCGCTGGAGCTACCGGCGCGACTTCGGCCGCGTACGGCTGCTGATGGTGGACAGCCGGGCGGCCCGCGTCCTCCAGGAGGACGGCCGCTCGATGCTCCACCCGGGAGAGGCCGCATGGCTGCGCGAGCAGACACTGGCCGAGCGCGACTCCTACGACCACCTCCTCGTCGGCACCTCGCTGCCCTGGCTGCTGCCGCACCTCGTGCACGACGCCGAGGCATGGGACGCGGCCCTGTCCCGCGGGGAGCGCGGAGAACGCTGGGCGCGGTTCGGGGAGAAGCTGCGGCGCACGGCCGACCTGGAGCACTGGGCGGCCTTCCCGTCCTCCTTCGCCGCGCTGGCCGGCCTGTTCGCCGAGGCGGGTTCCGGGCCGGAGGCGCCCGCGAGCGTGCTGGTCCTGTCGGGAGACGTCCATCACGCCTACGTGGCCGAGCCGAGATGGCCGAACGGCGGGCCGGACGCCCGCGTCCTCCAGCTGACCTGCTCACCCGTCCACAACTCCGTTCCCGGGTACATGCGTTGGGGCTTCCGCTTCGGCTGGAGCGCGCCGGCCCGCGCCCTCGGCCGCCGCCTCGCCCGGCACGGCCGGTGCGAGCGGCCGCCGGTCACGTGGCGCAAGAAGGGCGGACCCTGGTTCGGCAACCAGCTCATGACGCTGACGCTGCGGGGCCGTTCGGCACGGCTGCGGCTGGAACAGGCCCGCGGGGCCGGGACGCTGGTGACGGTGGCGGACACGACGCTGACGCCGGAGTGAGGCACCGGCGTGAACGATCTGTGCCGATCACACGTGCCCCCCATGAATCTCCTGCCACACTCCGGGCGTACGCTGTATGGCTGTCATGGCCGCCCCCGCCGCTCCCTCGCGACGTCGCGGCACAGGGAGGCCCACGGGGGAGTCACGGGGAGTAAGCGGTGCTGGAGAGTGTGGAGTCGCTGACCGGCGGCCCCTGGATCTACGCGATGGTCGCCCTGTCGGTCCTGCTCGACGTGTTCCTGCCGGTACTGCCCAGCGGGGTGCTGGTGATCACGGCGGCCACGGCGGCGGCCGCCGGCTCGGCGACCGGCAAGGTGCCGCACGGGGTCCCCGACATCCTGACGCTGACGTCCTGCGCGGCCGTCGCCTCCGTCCTCGGCGACCTGGTGGCCTACCGGCTCGCCTGGCGCGGCGGCGAACGCCTGGACCGGGCGATCGCCCGCTCACGCCGGCTCACCGGCGCGCAGGAACGTCTCGGCGCGGCACTCGCCCGCGGCGGCGGCGCCCTGGTCGTCCTCGCCCGCTTCGCCCCGGCCGGCCGCTCGGTCGTCTCGCTCGGCGCCGGCGCCGCCCACCGCCGCGTCCGCGACTTCCTCCCCTGGTCCGCCCTGGCCGGCGTGACCTGGGCCGTCTACAGCGTGGCCCTCGGCTACTACGGCGGCCAGTGGCTCGGCACGACCTGGCTGGCGACGGGCGTATCGGTCCTGGCCCTGTTCGCCGCGGGGGCGGGCGCGGCCTTCGTCGTACGCCGCCCGGCGAAGGCCTGACGGCACCCGAGGACGCCGGCCTCAGGCCCGCACCTTCTGGCCGCGCACCTCCAGCCCCGCCAGCAACTCGGCCGTCGCCTCCGCGACGGCGGCGACCGCCTGCTCGAAGACCTCCTGGTTGTGGGCGGCGGGGGCCCGGAAACCGGAGACCTTGCGGACGTACTGGAGGGCCGCGGCCCTGATCTCCTCCTCGGTCGCCTCCTCGGGCAACGCGGGCGGGCGAAGTGTCTTGATGCTTCGGCACATGACACCAGTCTCGCCCAACTCCCGCGCGCCTGCGATGATCCTTTGCCAGGCGGCCACCGACGAGGCGGCCGCCGTCAGCCGCGCGTCCGGCGGCCCGGGCGACCCCGGCCGGGCCATGGCGCGCTACGACGCCTGCCCGGCACGGACCAGGTCCTCCGCGCGGCCGGGCGGCTCGGCATCGGCGTACCGGTGGCGCAGCGGGTCGTACGGGAACCGAGGGACAACACCCGCGGCTGATGTCGAGACCGGTCCGGCGGCTCCGTCCCAGGCGCGGGCGGGCCGCCGCGGCCCCACCACCCCCGGACAAGGGAGATCCAGCGTGGCGATTCAGCGGATGGACAACGTTCTCGTCGTGGTCGAGGACCTGGAGGCCGTGATCGCGTTCTTCGTCGCACTCGGCATGGAGGAGGAGGGCAGGTTCCCGCTCGACGAACGCTGGGCGGGGCGCGTCATCGGGCTGGAGGACGTCCGCCAGGAGGTCGCCATGCTGCGCATCCCGGGCGCCCCCGGCCGCATCGAGCTCGCGAGGTTCCACACGCCGAAGGCGGTCGCCGGCGTCCCGGACGACGCCCCCTCGAACACGCGTGGCATCCGCCGCGTGATGTTCGCCGTCGACGACATCGACGACACCGTCGCCCGCCTGCGCGCCCACGGCGCCGAACTCGTCGGCACGATCGAGCAGTTCGAGAACGTCTACCGGCTCTGCTACGTCCGCGGCCCCGAGGGCATCGTCGTCGGGCTGGCGGAGGAGCTCGGCTGACAACTCGTTCGCGTGAACCCCGGGAAGGAACTCGCATCCCAAAATCGAACAGGCGTAGCATTGCGTCGTGGCAGCGACCTATGACTTTCCGAGTGACCTCCTGGCCGGTCAGGAGGAGCTGCACCAGGTCCGGGCCGAGCTGTCGGCCCTGCTCAAGCGGCTCCCCTGGTCGGTGGTGCCGCTGGACGGCTTCAGCGACGAGAGCGGCTGGCGCAAGATCGAGCGCCCCGCCTCCCCGGGCTGGACGGCCGACGAACAGGCCGAGGTGGAAAAGCTCCGGCAGCGCGAGCACGAACTCGCCGTCTTCGTCAGCACCCACCGCTTCTGGGCGCAGATCACGGGCGCCGACCGCGTCGACGCCCGGACGAGACTGAAGCACGCCCGCGAGACCTGACACAGGAGGACCCCGGCCGCGATCGGCCGGGGTCCTCCTCCGGTGTGGGCGCGGACGGTTTCGAACCGCCGACATCCTGCTTGTAAGGCAGGCGCTCTACCACTGAGCTACGCACCCGTGACAGGCCGACAGCCTACCTTGCCGCGGCCGGTGCCCCGCAAACCCGTATCAGGCCCGGTCAATGCGGGGGTTTACCCCACCCCGGATCCGGGAGCGGCCCGGATCCCGCTGCCGTCTCCCGGTCCGTACGTTCTAAGTGCCTTCATCGTCAGCACGTTCCGAAACGCCTCACGTCGGCGTCACATCAGCGTCTCAGGGGAGATCGTCATGGTCCGTTCCGTCACCGCCCGCGCGGCCCTCGCCGCCGGGGTCGTCGTGGTTCTTGCCGGGGCCGTCGCCGGCTGTGGCGCGTCCGCGGGGGACGACAAGGATCCCGATCACCGGTCGTTCGCGCTGTCGGGGCACACCCTCACCGTCGACTCGGACGACTCGGCGCTGGAGATCGTCGCCGCGGACGGGAATCCGCGGGGGAAGGTCGAGGTCACGCGCTGGTTCCAGGGGTCGGTCGTGTTCGGCAAGGATCCCAAGGTGTCCTGGTCCATGAAGGACGACCGGCTGACGCTGCGGATGAGGTGCTCCGGTGTCGTCGCCGACTGCTCGGCCAAGCACCGGATCGAGGTGCCGCGCGGGGTCACCGTGCAGGTGCGGGACGGCGACGGGAGCGTACGGGCGCGGGGCTTCGAGGACGCGCTGAGCGTGCGTACGGGCGACGGCTCCGTGCACGTCACGGACTCCTCCGGCCCGCTCGACGTGCACACCGGCGACGGGTCCGTGCACGCGGAGGTCTCCTCGCGGAAGGTGCGCACCGAGACCGGTGACGGCTCCGTGCACCTCGAACTGGGGGCCGTACCCGACCTGGTGGACTCCGTCAGCCACGACGGCTCGGTGACCGTCACGCTGCCCGAGGCCACCTACCGGGTGACCACGAGGACCGGCGACGGCTCGGTGGACGTGTCGGTGCCGCGCTCCGACTCCAGCGGGCACGTGGTGTCCGCGCGGACCGGCGACGGAAAGGTCACGGTCCGGACGGCGAACTGACCGGCCTGTGTGTTCGTCCTCAACCGGTGGGAGAATGAAGCGAGGCACCGGCCAGGACGGATGACAGCACAGGAGAGGGATGTGACGGCGACACCTTCGCAGCCGTACCGGCCGTCGGTGCCGCGCGCACACCGTCGGGCGTTCGCACACGGTCAGGCGCTCAGGGACACCCTCGCTCTGGTCGGGCTGCCGCTGCTGGCCGCGCCGGCGCTGGCCGCCGCGTTCGCCGGCGGCGGCACCCGGCGCTGGTTCGGCGGCCGGGCCGAGAGCCAGCGGGCGGAGGCGCAGGCCGCGAAGGACGCCGCGGCGGCCGCGTTCTACGAGCTGGACACCGCCCAGCGCGATCTGCGGATCTCGATCGAGACGATCGTGGCGGTGGACGACTCCCCCGCCGCCCGGCGCGTGGTCACCGACTTCGAGGCGCTGGGGCGGCGGATCGACGAGGTCAGCCATCGGTACATCGAGGCGGTCGACGCGTACGACCTCGACCGTGACGACCTGGAGGCCGCGGCCGCGGCGCAGGCGCGCACCGCGCTCACCCGGGCCAAGGACGAGCTGACGGACGTCAAGCGGGAGCTGGATCGTTTCGGTGACGGTCTCGGGCCGCTGCTCGGCAAGGCCGAGACCCAGCTCGCCCGGCTCGCTCCGGCGGTCGAGCGGGCCCGGCAGGGGCTGCTCGCCGCGTCCAACGCCCTGGACGCCGTACGGGAGACGGGGCTGAAGGCGGACGATCTCGCGGCCCGGCTCGCCGCGCTCGCCCCCGAGCTGACCCTGCTCAACCAGGGGGCGGGGCAGCACGGGGTGCCGCAGACGGTGGAGCGGGCCGAGCGCGTGGCGCGGGAGGCCGCGGCGGTCCGGGCGGAGGCCGAGCGGCTGCCGGCGAAGGCCGCGGAGATCGACCACCGGCTCGTGTCGTTGCGTACGCGCGCGCAGGCGCTGACGACGCGCGCCGGGCAGGTGGATCCGGTGCTGAGCGAGTTGCGGCGGCGGTTCGTGGCCGCGTGCTGGCAGGACCTGCAGCATGTGCCGGAGCGGGCCGGGGAGAACGTCCGGCAGGCCGAGCTGAAGCTGAAGGAGGCGCAGGCCGCGCGGGACGAGCAGCGCTGGCCGGACGCGACCTCGCTGCTGTCGACGGTGCGGGCGCTGCTGAACACCACGGACGAGTCGGTGTCGGCGGCGCGTGACCGGCTGCAGCGGCTCAACGCGGTGCAGAAGGACCCGCAGCAGGAGATCGAGCGCACCCGCTTCGCGATCCGCGACGCGCAGCGCCTGGCGATGACGGGGCGCAGCACGCCGGACCCGGAGCATGCGCGTCCGCTGGACGACGCGGTGGCGCGGCTGGACCGGGCGATCGCGGGTCTGGAGGGGCGCCATCCGGACTACTGGCACTTCCTGACGGAGACGGATGCGGTGCGGCAGACGGCGGCGCGGGTGGTCTCGCAGATCCGGGAGGAGCGCGGGGGCGGGCACTGAGCCGGCGCGCCGGGCAGCGCCGTGCCGGGTGTCGTGGGCCGGTGCGCCGTTCCGGTCGCGGTGCCGGGGCGTGTTTCGAAGGCGGCGTCGTCCGTCCGCCGGGCAGGCGGGAGCTTCGCAGCGGACATCCCTTAGCTGCGGTAGGCGTAGTAGGCGGCGTTCGGGTTTGCGGCGATGACGCTCGACAGCGACCGCCGGTAGGTGTCGTAGCTGTGGTAGGTCATGTAGGGCATGCCGCTCGCGCTGCGGTAGGTGGTCATCATCGAGTGGTCCTTGGCCCCGTCCTTGTCGAAGTCGATCTGCAGCACGTCGCCGACGTCCATCTGGTACGCGTAGGCGAGCGCAGTGGTCCGCTTCGTGGTCTGCGTGAACCAGGACCACTCGTTGACGCCGATCCAGGTGTCGGAGTCGGCGGCCTTCTTGGAGTACCAGGTGCCGTAGTCCGTGGTCGAGTGCGTCACCTGCTTCCAGCCGCCGGCGTGGAGGGACTGGCTGAGGAAGTTGGTGCAGTCCCCGCCGTCGGCGTTGTACTGACGGTAGGCGGTGTTGTAGTTCTTCCAGTACTTCTCGGCGTACGCGGCCATCGCCGTGTACCGGTACCTGGCGCCGCTGCCGAGCCTCTTGGCCTTCGCGGGGGCGGGGTGGGTGAGGGCGGAGCGGGGTGCGTCGATCACGTCGTCCGGGCGGACCACGGCTCCCAGGCCCACCGGGAGGGGCGCGTTGACGGGGCGGGGGCCCTGGCCGGTGAGGCGTTCGCCGGTGAGCTGCCAGGTCCCGTCCTGGCGTGCGGCGAAGGTGAGTTCGTGGTGGGCGACGAAGGCCGTGGTGTCGGGTTCGTCGCCGCGGATCCTCGCGTACGTCAGGGTGGTGCTCTCGGTGACCTGGACGGCGGCGACGCGTCCCTGCAGGCGGATGCTGTCGACGGTGACCTCGGTGTCGGAGCCGGTGTAGGCCTCGCCGAGGGAGGCGAGGCGGGAGCGGGTGCCGTGCAGGGACGTCAGGGCGGCGGTCTCGGAGGTGGACTCCGCGGCCGACAGCGGCAGGCCGCCGGCGGTCGTCGGGGCCTTGCGTGCGGTCGGGGCACCTGCGACGAGGGCCTTCGTGCGGTTGGTGAGCAGGGCGTTCGCGGCGCGGCCGAAGCTGTCGGTGGTCGCCGCCGTCAGGGCCGGTGCCGGCTCGGCCGCGTGGGCGGCCGGCAGGGGCAGCAGGGTGGCGGACAGGGACACGGCGGCGAGGGCGGCGCAACGGCCGGTGCCCGCGACGGTCTTGCTCGGTCTCACTGGGTCTCTCCTTGCGGTGGGGGTGTTTCACCTCACGACCGTCGGCCGGTCGGGCGACTGCGGGGGGGCGAGGCGGCGCCTGCCCTTTCCCTGCGCTGTCCCGGTCACGCGCGAAAGCTACCAGCGATCTTCGCGAAATCTCCGTATCCGAATCCCGCAACGGGATTCACCCGGCGATCGGTTCGGCACTTGAGGGCCGTGGGATGCGGATCGCGTCTGCCGCTCGCGCGCCCGGCTAGTCTGGTGGCATGCCTCGCTATGAGTACCGCTGCCGGACCTGCGGCGACACGTTCGAGATGAGCCGGCCGATGGCGGAGTCGTCCGCCCCCGCGGTGTGCCCCGCCGGGCATGCGGACACGGTCAAGCTGCTGTCGACGGTGGCCGTGGGCGGAACCACGTCCGCCCCGGCCGCGGCGCCGAGGGGCGGCGGGGGCGGTTGCTGTGGTGGCGGGTGCTGCGGTTAGGGCGCGACACGCCCTGGGTGCAGTGACCCGGGGCGTTGCCGACGCGGGAGACCCCGGGGGGCGCACCCGCGTCCGCGCGCGGGGGGCGCACCCGCGTCCGCGCGCGGGGGGCGCACCCGCGTCCGCGCGGCGGCGGCCGTACGCCGGCCCCGGGCCCCGCGCCCCGGGCCCCCTAGGACGCGGCCGCCCGGGTCTCCGTCAGGAACTGCCGGAGGATGCGTTCTCCTGCCAGCACTCCACGCTCGGGCAGTGCCGTGACGGCCGGGGCCGTCCAGTCCGCCTCGGCCAGTTCGCCGTGGCCCGGGCGCCAGCCCTTGTCGGCGGCGAGGAGCAGGTCGGCGTCGAGGAGGGAGTCGCCGGCGGCCAGGGTCAGGTGGGCGCCCGTACGGCGGGCGACCTCCCTCATCGCGGCGCTCTTGGTGAGCGGCTTGGGGACGGCGTAGATCTTGCGGCCCTGGAGCGAGACCGTCCAGCCGCGGTTCTCCGCCCAGACCGCGAGCTCCTTGAGCCAGTCCTCGGGCAGCAGTTCGCGCTCGACGACGAGGTAGGCGAAGAGGTCCTCGGCGATCCGGTGCTTGCGCACCCACGCCGGGTCCGCGGTCGCCAGCAGCCGCTCGCGCACCTCCTCCAGCGGCGCGCACCGCTCGGCGAGGCGTGCGGTCACCCGGGCGTGCCAGTCGGGGTCGGAGACGCCGTCCACCATCAGATGGCCGCCGTTGGCGCAGATCGCGTACGTCGGCTGCGGTCCCGGCAGATTGATGCGCTGGTACTGCTTGCGGGTCCGGGTCGTCGTCGGCACGAACACGGCCGCGTCACCGAGGTCGGTCAGCAGCCCGGCCGCCGTCTCCGTCATGAACGACAGCGGCCTGCTCTCGTGCACCTCCACGCACAGCAGCCGGGGCGCCCGGGCGTCCGGCATGGTCAGCGCGAGGGCCGCCGCGGAGTAGATCAGCGTACGGTCGAGGTCGCTCGCCACCAGCACCGGCATCAGACGTTCACCGCCCTGCCGTCGGCACCCGTCGCGCCGCGGGTGTAGCGGGGGTGGATCAACCCCACGCAGGTGTACGGGAATTCGCCGACCTCCTCGACGGGGACACCGCGCTGTTCGGCCAGCAGCCGTACGTGGTCCAGGTCGGCGCCCGCGCCGGCGCGGGCCAGGATCTTCCACGGCACCCGGCGCAGCAGCACCCGTGTGGTCTCGCCGACGCCCGGCTTGACCAGGTTCACGTCGTGGATGCCGTACTCCTCGCTGATGCGTTCCACGGCCGCCCACCCCTCCCAGCTCGGGGTGCGGTCGCCGGACAGCAGCTCCTTGGCCTGTGTGTCGACGGCGTCCGCGACCTCGGGGAAGCGGGCGGCGACGGCGTCCAGGAAGCCCACCGAGACGTCGGCGCCCGCGAGTTCGCGGTAGAACTTGGCGCCGTGGAAGTCGTGCGGGCCGACCAGGTCCGCGCGCAGCACGGTGCGCGAGATCAGGCCCGAGACGGTCGAGTTGAGGCAGGCGGAGGGGATCAGGAAGTCCTCCCGGGTGCCGTACGTCCGCACGCAGGAGCCGGGGTCGGCCAGGACCGCGATCTCCGGGTCGAACCCGGTGATGCCGTCGGACGCCTCGAACTCCTCGATCGCGGCGGTCAATTCACGGGTGATCGCGCCCTTGCCGGTCCAGCCGTCGACGAACACGACGTCGGCCGGGTCGTGGTGGGCGGCCAGCCAGCGCAGGGCGTTGGCGTCGAGGCCGCGGCCGCGCACGATGGAGACGGCGTAGTGCGGCAGGTCCAGTCCGTGCCGGAACTGCGCCCAGCGCCGCATCAGGACGCCCACGGGGGTGCCGGCGCGGGCGAGCGACACCAGGACGGGCCGGGCCGTGGAGGTCCCCCCGCCGGGGCGGTGCCGGGAGTGGGGGCGCTCGGCGAGCACGATCTCGGTGACGGCGCCCACCGCCTGCGCCAGCCGGCCGGCGGTCGCCTCCAGCGCCGTCTGGTACAGCTCCTGGTACTGCTCGCTCGGCTGGTACTCGACGGGCAGCGACTCGGCGTAGTGCGCGCCACCGCTCTGAATGGCCTCCTCCCGCTCCTCGGTCGGCGCCTCCAGCGTCACGTCCGAGAGGTCCTGGAGCAGCCAGCCGACCTCCTCGGGCGCGTACGAGGAGAAGGCGGGGCCGCGGAGGGGCTCGGGCAGCATGGCGGGCCTTTCGGGGACGTACGAGGGCACGACCGCGAGGACGACGTGCGGGGTGTGCTCCGCCAGCCGGGCCAACAGGCCGTCCGGCGCGTGCAGTTCGGGGGTGTCGGCGGTGGAGTCGACCACGGCGGCCACGGCGTCGAACCCGGCGCCGGCGACGTTGTAGGCGTACCGTTCGCCGGGGCCGTCGGCGGGGTCGTCGTGCGCGGGGAAGACGATGCGGCTGCGTATCGCGTAGCCGGGGTCGTCCACGGCGAGGACCGGTGAGCGGGTGGTCGTGGAGTACCGCACCTCGGCGTCGACGACCTGCTCCAGCTCGCGGGCGAGCCGCAGCGGCGCGTACATCAGCTCCTCGAAGCCGAGGACCAGCACGCGGCGTGCGTCCACCGGGAGCGCCTCCGCGAGACGGGCGGCCATGGCGGGGAGCGCGGTTTCGAGACGGGCCCGGTGGGCGGGGGTGAAGCCGTGCCGGCCGCCGTCCGGGAGGTTGCGCGGCCAGTTCAGCTCCACACGCGTGGCCGGGTGCGGGCGTGTGGGGGCCGGTCGCGCAGTTCCCAGCGACCCTGGGGGGTTGCCGTCGGGGTCGGCGGCCACGCCGGCGTCTTTCAGGGGGGCGGGGAGCTGCGCGACCGGCCACGACGCACCCGCAGCGGACGAACCGCCCGACCCGGCACCGGCAGACTCGTACCGGGCCACCAGCTCCCGCCCCTTCTCCAGCACCCCCTCCGGCAGCCGCACCGTCCCGGACGCGGCGGCCACCAGGTCGACCCGCGCGCCGATCTCCGCCGCGAAGTCCGCGAGCCGCCCCGTGTCGGCGGACGACCGCATGTCCACCAGGGCCACCACAACGTACCGCTGGCGCGGATACCGCTCGTGCAGGTCCCGGACGGTGTTCAGCACCGTGTTGCCCGTGGAGAACTCGTCGTCGACCAGCACCAGCGGCCCGTCCCCCGCCAGCAGCGCGGGATCCTGGGGCAGCAGCAGGTGGGACGTGGCGTGCGAGTGCGACTCCTCGAAGCCGCCGGCGGCCGCCACTCCGGCGACCGGGCGGCGTGTGGAGTGCAGATAGGGCGCGAGGCCCAGACCGTCGGCGACCGAGTGGCCGAGACCCGTCGCGGTCTCCGCGTACCCGAGGACGACCGCCGCGCGGGCCTCCTCACCGAGCAGGTACCGCACCCGGCGGCCGAGCGTGAAGCCGTGTCCGTACACGACGGACGGCGACTGCGGTACGTGCTTGCCGAGCACGTGGGAGACCAGCAGATGGGCCCGCTTGGGGTTGCGCCGCA
The DNA here is from genome assembly GCF_044767585.1 of Streptomyces sp. NPDC101225. Taxonomy (NCBI): domain Bacteria; kingdom Bacillati; phylum Actinomycetota; class Actinomycetes; order Kitasatosporales; family Streptomycetaceae; genus Streptomyces; species Streptomyces sp. NPDC101225. The sequence goes on along the minus strand of NZ_JBIWOE010000003.1, from coordinate 291,255 downwards.
GCGCCAGCCCGAGCAGGTCGGTCAGCCTGTCGTCCCCCATGAGTTCGACGCCGAGCCGCTCCGCGACCCAGCTGCCGGACCAGACCCCGTTGTTCACCGCGTTGATCATGCGTCCCTAGGTAGTGAGGCTCAGCCGGTCACGCCGGCGGCGAGCAGGTCCACGAAGCTGACGTCCTCGCGTGCGACGCCGAACACCTCGGCCCGCAGCATGGTCCGCTCGGCCCACGCGCGATGCGGCTTCACCTCGTTCATCTTGTTCGTGTACGCCGATCTCAGCACACCCCCGCCGCCGCGCCCGGGCCGCAGGATGTCGACGGCGTCCCCGAACTCCTCGTGGCTGACCACGGACAGCGCGTGCACGGGCAGGACGTGGGAGGGGTGGATGCAGGTCTTGCCGAGCAGGCCGTTGGCCTGGTCCAGGGAGATCTCCCGCAGCAGCCCGTCCATGGCGTGCTCGATCAGTTTCTCGCGCAGCTCGACGGCCTGCCCCTCGAGGAAGGGACTGGTCCGCAGCATCGGCTTGAACATGCGCTCCGGGACCCGGAAGTACTCCCACACCGGACCCGTCACCGTGAATCCGGTGCCGTCGACCCGGCCCAGCAGATTCACCACGTCGGAGATCACGGAGGCCACGACATGGATGTCGTACGCGGTCATGTCGGGGGCCCGGCGCAGGCCGTACGAGGAGCAGAAGTCGGTCACGCCGAGCCGCAGCGCGAGCACGCGGTCGCGGTACTTGTCGACGACGCGGGCGATGCCCTCCAGGCTCTCCACCCGCGACTCGCGGTAGAGCAGCTCGGGCGACTCCAGCACCGGCATCGCGAACAGCCGCCGCCCGCTCGCGGCCTCGGCGCTCGCCAGGGCCTCCAGGAAGGGGATGCCGCGCTCCTCGGTGAACTTGGGGAACACGAAGCCGGACAGCACCCGCACCGACGGCCCGAGCCGATCGACGAGGTAGGGGATCTGCTCGGGGGTGCGGACCCGGACGAACAGCAGCGGGAGGCCGGCGTCGTCCCGCGCGTCCAGCTCGGCGAACTGGCGGACGAGGTTCTCCTCGCCCGCGACCACGTCCGCGTCGTCGATCGAGTCCTCCAGGCACAGCACCATCGAGACCACGCCGTGCGCCGCCTGCTTGAGGATGTCGTCGGCGAGGCGCGGGCGGGTGCTCGGGCTGTAGAGGGTGGCCCCCAGGGCCGCGGCGAGCAGCCGGGCCGGGAAGTTCGCGTCGAACTCGCACGGCTGCTGGTGGAAGAGGCGCTGCCGCACCTCAGGGGCGATGTGCCCGAAATGACGCATTGGACTCCCCCGTGGCGCAAGGTAAAGCTGTGGATTCGTAAAGAGGTGGCCGGTAATAGTACGTAGAGATCCATGTCGGGGGTTCCCGCCGGGCATGAATTTCTGGTAACTCGGCCATGGCGGCGGCGCTGCGGGGCACCGCCGAAGGGGCCGCGGTGCGGGCACCCCGCATTGTCGTGACCAGGACCGAGAGGGCAGGATGACCGCATGACGCACGCGATGCTGAAGGGGTCGAACGTCCCGCTCGAGGCCGGCACGGTCCGGGCGGTGCTGCGCTGGACGCCCGGGCAGGGGGTCCCCGACGTCGACGCCTCCGCGCTGCTCCTGGGCCCCGACGGCCGTGTGCGCTCCGACGAGGACTTCGTCTTCTACAACCAGCCCCGGCACCCCTCCGGGAAGGCGAGGTGGCTCGGCAAGAAAAGGGTCGCCGACGGCCTCACCGACACGATCCAGACGGATCTGGCGGGAGTCGAGTCCGACGTGAGCCGGATTCTGCTGGTCGCATCGGCCGACGACGTCACCTTCGACCGGGTGCAGGGGCTGCGCATCCTGCTGTACGACGCGGCGGGCTCCGAGGACGAGGCGCTGCTGCTTTTCGACATCAAGCCCCAGACCGGCCAGGAGACGGCCCTGATCTGCGGGGAGCTCTACCGCCGGGACGGGCTGTGGAAGTTCCGCGCGCTGGGCGAGGGCTACTCCAACGGCCTGAAGGGACTGGCCACGGAGTTCGGCATCTCGGTGGACGAGTCGGAGGCCGCGGCCGGCTCCACGCAGGCTCCGCCGGCCACCACGGCCGGGCCCGAGTTCGCCCAGCCGCTGCCCCCGGAGCAGCCGACCGCGGTCCCGCCCCAGCCGGCGTACGGCTATCCGCAGCCGCCGCTCGCCACCCAGCCCGCCTACGGCTATCCGCAGCCCGCGGCGGCCGCGGCGGGCACCCAGTCCGGCTACGGCTACCCGCCCCCGGTCACCTCGGCCCCGGACCCGGACTTCCGGCTGCCGCCCCAGGGCCCGCAGTTCATCGGCCGCTGACCGGCCTCCCCGGCGGGGCGCGGGGAACCGCGCGACCGGCCACGGACGGCCCGCGGCGGCCGGTGTCCCCCGCGGGGGGTCAGCGGTCCGCCGTGGACTTGTAGCCCCGGCCCCACTGCAGCCCCCACCCGTACAGGCGGTCCAGTTCGGCCTGGAAGCCGTAGACGAACTTCACCTCGCGGCGGACGACCAGCTCGCCCTTGACGTTCTCGATCATCACGACCGCGCACGAGCGGGCCTGCGGGTGGCGTTCGTCGAGGTGGATCTCGACGCGCGGGCCGTTGCTCGGGTACAGCGTGACGATCGCGTGCGTGCGGTCGAAGGCCGGTGTCTGGTCGTAGATGTAGACGAAGACCAGCAGGCGCTTGATCTGCTCCCGGTGGTCGAGGTTGACGTACATCGTCTCGCCGGACGCCGATCCGAACCGGTCGTCGCCGCTGAGCTTGACGTACGGCGCCGCGTTGACGTCCCCGAAGTAGCCGCCGAGGGGCTGCACGACCCCCTTCGTGCCGTCCATGAGCTCGTACAGGCAGCCCAGGTCGAGGTCGACGTTGACCATGCTCTGGCCGTGGCCCATGATCTCGGCGGGCTTGAGCGCCTTGAAGGGGTGGCGGAACAGGGACTCCCGCGGGGAGCCGCCTATGTCCGAGGTCCGCATCCGCCAGCTGAGGTTGACCCGCAGATGGCCCGTGGCCGCTCCCTGTTTGGTGAGCGAGACCTGATGGTGCCGTTTGGTCAGCTCGATGGAGTTGGTGGCCGCGCTGCCCGAGTCGAAGTCGGCGTCGCGTCCACGCCAGAGTCCGTCGAAGAAACCCATTCCCGCCCCCACCCTCACCCGGATCCCGGCGGACCCGGCCGTCCCTCGAAAGTACCGGCGGGGCGGCCGGAGGCCGGCCGCCCCGCACAGAGCGTTCCCTCACCCGCCGGTGCGACACACCCGACGGGCGAAGCGGGCTGGATCGAACCCGGTGGAGAGGCCGTGCCCTACAGCGGGGCCGAGACCTCGGCCTTCTCGTCCGAGCCCGCGTTTCCCTCGGATTCCGCCAGGGCGCGGTTGCGGCGGACGGAGGACCAGAAGGACCAGGCGATCAGGATGACGCCGACGAGGCCGGTGATGACCTCGTTGATCTCGTACTGGATGGTGACCATCAGGATCACCGCCAGGGCGCCGATCGCGTAGTGCGCGCCGTGCTCCAGGTAGACGTAGTCGTCCAGGGTGCCCTGGCGGACCAGGTAGACGGTCAGCGAGCGGACGTACATCGCGCCGATGCCCAGGCCCAGCGCCATCAGCACGATGTCGTTGGTGATGGCGAAGGCGCCGATCACGCCGTCGAAGGAGAACGAGGCGTCCAGGACCTCCAGGTAGAGGAACATGAAGAAGGCGGCCTGGCCGGCCAGCACGATCGGCGGCTTCTTCCGGCCGGTGCGCTCGGCCTCCTCCTCCGCCTCGTGCTCGCGCTCCTCCTCTTCCTCCAGCCGGTCCTCGAAGAAGCCCGACAGGCCGCCCACCACCATGTAGGTGATCAGGCCGGCGATGCCGGCGATCAGGACCGTCTGCGCCTTGTCGACGTGGCCGCCGCCGTGCTGGTGGGCGTGGGTGGCGAAGGTGAAGGAGGTGATCAGCAGGACGACCAGGGCGATGCACACCGACAGCATGTCGACCTTGCCGAGCTTGGCCAGCGGCCGCTCGATCCAGCGCAGCCACTGGATGTCCCGTTCCTCGAAGATGAAGTCGAGGAAGATCATCAGCAGGAACATGCCGCCGAAGGCCGCGATCGCCGGGTGGGCGTCGGTGACCAGCTCCTGGTAGCGGTCCTTGTTGTTCAGCGCGAGGTCGACGGCCTCGACGGGGCCCATCTTGGCCGTGATCGCGACGATGACGACCGGGAAGACCAGCCGCATGCCGAAGACGGCGATGAGCACGCCGACGGTGAGGAAGATCTTCTGCCAGAAGGCATTCATCTTCTTCAGGATCCCGGCGTTGACCACCGCGTTGTCGAACGAGAGGGAGATCTCCAGGACGGCCAGGATCGCCACGATCCCGAAGGCCTCCCACCCCCCGTAGAAGACCGCCGCGACCAGACCGAGCGCGGTAATCGCGAACGACCAGCCGAAGGTTTTCAGAAGCACTGGCTACCCAATCCTGTAGGTACGGGTCTCCCCCGCGCCGTACTCGGCTTTACGAAACATTGACTCCGAAGTCTAGAGCGATGCCCCGCAGGCCGGACGCGTACCCCTGACCTACTGCACGGAACTTCCATTCGCCCTGGTAGCGATAGAGCTCACCGAAGATCATCGCGGTCTCGGTGGAGGCGTCCTCGCTGAGGTCGTAGCGCGCGAGCTCCTGGCCGTCGGCCTGGTTGACGACGCGGATGAACGCGTTGCTGACCTGCCCGAAGGTCTGGCCGCGCTCGTCGGCCATGTGGATCGAGACCGGGAAGACGATCTTGTCGCACTGGGCGGGCACCTGGCCGAGCTCGACCAGGATCGACTCGTCGTCGCCCTCGCCCTCACCGGTGAGGTTGTCGCCCGTGTGCTCCACCGAGCCCTCGGGGCTCTTGAGCTGGTTGTAGAAGACGAAGTACTCGTCGCCCAGCACCCGCCCGCCGTTGCACAGCAGGGCACTGGCGTCCAGGTCGAAGGGTGCGCCCGTGGTGGAGCGCGCGTCCCAGCCGAGCCCGATCATCACCTGCGTGAGGTTGGGTGCGGCCTTGGACAGGGAGACGTTGCCCCCCTTGGCGAGCGTGACGCCCATGATGCTGGTCCTCCCCGAGATGGTGCTTTTTCCGTTGTCCTGCGCGGCCGGCGCCGCACGCAAACGGTGCGGCGCCGGCCGGTGCGAGCCTGTGACGTGGCCGTCCGGCTCAGACGTTCACGCCGAAGTCCTGCGCGATGCCGCGCAGGCCCGAGGCGTAGCCCTGGCCGATGGCGCGGAACTTCCACTCCGCACCGTGCCGGTACAGCTCGCCGAAGACCATGGCGGTCTCCGTCGAGGCGTCCTCGGAGAGGTCGTACCGCGCGATCTCCGTCTCGCCAGCCTGGTTGACGACGCGGATGAACGCGTTGCGCACCTGGCCGAACGACTGCTGGCGGTTCTCGGCGTCGTAGATCGAGACCGGGAAAACGATCTTCTCGATGTCCGCGGGGACGGCGGCGAGATTGATCTTGATCTGCTCGTCGTCGCCCTCGCCCTCACCGGTGATGTTGTCACCGGTGTGCTCGACCGATCCGTCGGGGCTCTTGAGGTTGTTGAAGAAGACGAAGTTGGCGTCGCTGCCGACCTTGCCCGAGGCGTTCAGCAGCAGGGCGCTGGCGTCCAGGTCGAAGTCGGTGCCGGTCGTGGTGCGGACGTCCCACCCCAGACCGACGATGACCGCGGTCAGGCCCGGGGCCTCCTTGGTCAGCGAAACGTTGCCGCCCTTGCTGAGGCTGACTCCCACGAGTCCCTCCATTGGTGTCCAGGGGCGGAGCGCCCCGCCGTGCGTATGACATCGGATCAACGAGTCGATCCTAGTGAGGGGTTCCCGAACCACGCAGGGCTTGACGCCGAAGAATCACAGGGTGTCGAGCGCCTTGACGTACTCGTTCAGGTCACGGGCGTCCGGCAGCGCGTTGACGACGGTCCAGCGGACCACGCCCTCCTTGTCGATGACGAAGGTGCCGCGCACCGCGCAGCCCTTGTCCTCGGCGAAGACGCCGTAGGCGCGGCTGGCCTCGCCGTGCGGCCAGAAGTCGCTCAGCAGCGGGTACTCCAGGCCCTCCTGCTCGGCGAAGACGCGCAGGGTGTGGATGGAGTCGTTGGAGACGGCGAGCACCTGGGTGTCGCGGTCGGCGAACTTCGGCAGGTTGTCGCGCACCTCGCACAGCTCACCGGTGCACACGCCGGTGAAGGCGAACGGGTAGAAGAGCAGGACCACGTTCTTCCGGCCGCGGAAGTCGGAGAGCTTCACCGTGGCGCCGTGGTTGTCCTTGAGCTCGAAGTCGGGGGCCTTGTCGCCGACCTGGATGGCCATCGCAGTACGTCCCTTTCGGTGGGGCTGTTCGGGTGGCACCCACCCTACGCAGCGATCACCGGGGTACGACGGACGGGCCGGGCGGCAGGCCCGGCCCGTCCGGCGAGGTCACCTCTTGGACTTGGCCGCCTTCGGCGTCACCAGCCGGCTGCCGCTCCAGTCCTTGCCCACGCTGACGCTCTTGGAGGCGGACAGTCCCGCCGTCGTCGCGGCTTCGGAGATGTCGCTCGGCTCCACGTAGCCGTCACGGCCGGTCTTCGGCGTGAGGAGCAGGATCGAGCCACCCTCTTCGATGTACGTGGTGGCGTCCACCAGCGCATCCGTCAGGTCGCCGTCGTCGTCGCGGAACCAGAGCACCACGGCATCGGCGACGTCGTCGTAGTCCTCGTCCACGAGGTCGCTGCCGATGACTTCCTCGATGGACTCGCGGAGTTCCTGGTCTACGTCGTCGTCGTAGCCGATCTCCTGGACCACCTGCTCGGGCTGGAACCCCAGCCTCACGGCAGGGCTCGTCTCCGCGTGGTCCGCGGTCGCGCTCACGGGTTGCCTCCTGATCATGTCTTGGACGGGTTTCCCTCCACACTCCCTGGGAGCTTGGAGGAGTCTCAGCCACGCGCGTGCGCGAAGCATTGGCCGTAGTCCACACGGGCGGGACGGATCGCGCAAGTACCCAGCCGTTCAGACCGCCGAAACGGTGACGATCCTGGCCGTCTCACCGCAACTCCAGGCACGAGGCCGCCGCCCCGCGTGAGCTACACCACACCTTTGTGCCCCCTTTGCGGCTTTGGGAACCCGAAGTCGCTGAGGCGGACCTCGGTTACCTCGCAGTAGAGATGACGTTTGCCCGCCCGAGGTACACGATGGGGAACGGTGCAGGCATACCGACATACAGCTCGAACAGCCCTCTGACAGGTAAGGATCAGCGTGGCTTCCGGATCCGATCGCAACCCGATCATCATTGGCGGCCTTCCGAGTCAGGTTCCTGACTTCGACCCCGAGGAGACCCAGGAGTGGCTCGACTCCCTCGACGCCGCCGTCGACCAGCGAGGCCGTGAGCGTGCCCGCTATCTGATGCTGCGGCTGATCGAACGCGCCCGCGAGAAGCGCGTGGCCGTGCCCGAGATGCGCAGCACGGACTACGTCAACACGATCGCGACCAAGGACGAGCCGTTCTTCCCGGGCAACGAGGAGATCGAGCGCAGGATCCTGAACGCCACCCGGTGGAACGCGGCCGTCATGGTCTCGCGCGCCCAGCGCCCCGGCATCGGCGTCGGCGGCCACATCGCGACCTTCGCCTCCTCGGCGTCGCTGTACGACGTGGGCTTCAACCACTTCTTCCGCGGCAAGGACGACGGCCTCGGCGGTGACCAGGTCTTCTTCCAGGGGCACGCCTCTCCGGGCATCTACGCCCGCGCCTACCTGCTCGACCGGCTCAGCGCGGCGCAGCTGGACGGTTTCCGCCAGGAGAAGTCGAAGTACCCCGACGGCCTGTCCAGCTATCCGCACCCGCGCTCGATGCCGGACTTCTGGGAGTTCCCGACGGTCTCCATGGGCCTCGGCCCGATCGGCGCCGTCTACCAGGCGCGGATGAACCGCTACATGCATGCGCGCGGGATCGCCGACACCTCGCAGTCGCACGTGTGGGCCTTCCTCGGCGACGGCGAGATGGACGAGCCGGAGTCGCTCGGCCAGCTGTCCATCGCCGCCCGCGAGGGCCTGGACAACCTGACCTTCGTGGTCAACTGCAACCTGCAGCGCCTGGACGGCCCGGTACGCGGCAACGGCAAGATCATCCAGGAGCTGGAGTCGGTCTTCCGCGGCGCCGGCTGGAACGTGATCAAGCTCATCTGGGACCGCTCCTGGGACCCGCTGCTCGCCCAGGACCGCGACGGCCTGCTCGTGAACCGGATGAACACGACGCCGGACGGCCAGTTCCAGACGTACGCCACCGAGTCGGGCGCGTACATCCGCGACCACTTCTTCGGCGACGACCAGCGGCTGCGCGCGATGGTCGAGAACATGACCGACGACCAGATCCTGCACCTGGGGCGCGGCGGTCACGACCACCGGAAGATCTTCGCGGCGTTCTCGGCGGCCAAGGCCCACAAGGGCCAGCCGACGGTGATCCTGGCCAAGACGATCAAGGGCTGGACGCTGGGCCCGAACTTCGAGGGCCGCAACGCCACGCACCAGATGAAGAAGCTGACGGTCGGCGACCTCAAGGGCTTCCGCGACCGGCTGCACCTGCCGATCTCCGACAAGGAGCTGGAGAGCGGGGCGCCGCCGTACTACCACCCGGGGCGCGACTCCGAGGAGATCCAGTACATGCACGACCGCCGCAAGGGCTGCGGCGGCTACGTCCCCACGCGCGTGGTGCGCTCCGAGCCGCTCGCGCTGCCGGACGACAAGGCGTACGCATCCGTGAAGAAGGGGTCCGGTCAGCAGTCCATCGCCACGACGATGGCCTTCGTGCGGCTGCTCAAGGACCTCATGCGGGACAAGGAGATCGGCAAGCGGTTCGTATTGATCGCGCCCGACGAGTACCGCACCTTCGGCATGGACTCGTTCTTCCCGAGCGCGAAGATCTACAACCCGCTCGGCCAGCAGTACGAGTCGGTGGACCGCGAGCTCCTGCTCGCCTACAAGGAGTCGCCGACCGGCCAGATGCTGCACGACGGCATCTCGGAGGCGGGCTGCACGGCCTCGCTGATCGCGGCGGGCTCGGCCTACGCCACGCACGGCGAGCCGCTGATCCCGGTCTACGTCTTCTACTCGATGTTCGGATTCCAGCGCACCGGCGACCAGTTCTGGCAGATGGCCGACCAGCTGGCGCGCGGCTTCGTGCTGGGTGCGACCGCCGGGCGTACGACGCTGACCGGTGAGGGGCTGCAGCACGCGGACGGCCACTCGCAGCTGCTCGCCTCGACCAACCCGGCCTGCGTCGCCTACGACCCGGCGTACGCGTACGAGATCGCGTACATCGTGCAGGACGGTCTGCGCCGGATGTACGGCGGCTCCGAGGAGCACCCGCACGGCGAGGACGTCTTCTACTACCTCACCGTCTACAACGAACCCATCCAGCACCCGGCCGAGCCGGCGGACGTCGACGTCGAGGGCATCGTCAAGGGCGTCCACCGCATCGCCGAGGGCACGGCGGGATCGGTCCCGGCGCAGGTCATCGCGTCCGGCGTGGCCGTGCCGTGGGCGGTCGAGGCGCAGCGCATCCTCGCCGAGGACTGGAACGTCCGGGCCGGCGTCTGGTCGGCGACGTCCTGGAACGAGCTGCGGCGCGAGGCCGTCGAGGCCGAGCGGTACAACCTGCTGCACCCGGAGGAGGAGCAGCGGGTGCCGTACGTGACCCGGAAGCTGAGCGGGGCCGAGGGCCCGTTCGTGGCCGTCTCCGACTGGATGCGATCGGTCCCGGACCAGATCGCACGGTGGGTGCCGGGGACGTACCAGTCGCTGGGCGCCGACGGGTTCGGCTTCGCGGACACCCGCGGCGCGGCGCGGCGCTTCTTCCACATCGACGCGGAGTCGATCGTGGTGGCGGTGCTGACGGAGCTGGCCCGCGAGGGCAAGGTCGACCGCTCGGTGCTCAAGCAGGCGATCGACCGGTACCAGCTGCTCGACGTGACGGCGGCGGACCCGGGGGCCGCCGGCGGCGACGCGTAACCGCGGTGTCCCGCTCCGGCCGGCGGCCGGAGCGGGACGCGGTGGCGTGAAGGGCGGCGGACGTGCGGGTCCGCCGCCCTTCACGTTTTCCTTACGATGCGGGCATGGAGCAAGAAACGGCGCAAGCACGCTGGGAACACCACACCCAGCGGCCTCTGCTGGCGCTCGCGTTGGTGTTCGCCGTCGCCTACGCCGTGCCGATCGTGGACAGTTCGGCGGGCCATTCGCTGACCGCGGCCTGCACGGTGGTGGAGTGGATGGTGTGGGGCGCGTTCGCCGCGGACTACCTGGCGCGGCTCGCGCTCGCGGGCGACCGCAAGGCGTTCGTCCGCAGGCACTGGCTGGATTTGTGCGCCGTGGTGGTGCCGATCCTCCAGCCCCTGCGGCTGCTGCGGCTGGTCGCGACGCTGCTGCTGGTGGGGCGGCGGGCCCGGATGGCCGAGCAGATCAGGCTGACGACCTACGTCGCCGGGGCGGTCGTGGGACTGCTGATGTTCGGCTCGCTGGCCGTGCTCTCGGCGGAGCGGGACGCGCCCGACGGGAACATCCGGACGCTGGGTGACGCCCTGTGGTGGTCGTTCACGACGATGACGACCGTGGGGTACGGGGACCACGCGCCGACGACCGGTCTGGGCCGGGTGATCGCCGTCGGGCTGATGCTGTCCGGGATCGCGCTGCTCGGTGTGGTGACCGCGAACATCGCCGCGTGGTTCCTCGCCCGGTTCGAGAAGGACGACGTGGAGGAGCGGCGGCAGACGGAGGCCATCGAGGCGCTGACCGAGGAGGTACGGGCACTGCGGGCCGAGGTGGCGGAGCTGAGGGCGGCGCCCGTCGAGCGGGTCGAGGGATGAGAGCGGGGCCCCCGGTCGTCCCACCGGGGGCCCTTCCCTCTCACACGCCCCGGGTCACAGCGGCCCGTTGCCCGGGGTGGCCGCTCCCGCGAGCCAGATGATCGCCAGGAGCGTGTCGATGGCGCCCAGCACCAGGGCGACCAAGGCCGGAACGGGACCGGAGCGTACCCATTGGCGGCCCATCGCGAGCCGGCCGCAGACCATCGCCACGGGGCCGAGGATGATCCCCAGCACGAAGAATCCCGCGACCGCGCAGATGACTCCGATGATTCCGAGCGTTGCGCGATCCGGCCCGGACCGTGACCACGTCCGGCCACGCGAACGGGGGTGCCTGCGCGTTCCTCGTCCGAAGCCCGCCATCATCAACTCCCTGAACCCCGGGGTCTGTTCGGGGTTCCCACAGCGGGTACCCCCGATCCGCTCCCCCATCCCCGGGCCGCCGGCGCGCCGCCCCCCTCCGGCGGCGCGCCGCGGCACCGGTCGCCCGCAGATCCGTACGGATGTGCCGGCGGAACGTGCCGTACGGCGGGTGTGACCACTGTGACCTGCGGTGCGCTGCCGGAGCGGCGGATCTTTAGCCTCTTCACCCTGATAGGCGAAGTCGGTTCGAGATCCGCCGAGTTGTACGGGAATGCGCCCTCATCGTGCGCCGGCTCAGATGTGGGCGGCGCCCGCACCCGCCTCCGCGTTCTCGCCCCGCCTGGTGAGCAGGGCGACGAAGACCGCCACGGTCGCGACACCGCACGCGACCAGTGACGCGAGGCTCATGCCGGAGATGAACGTGTCGTGCGCGACGTCCGCGATCCTGGCGGCGATCGTGTCCGGGGTGCCCTTGGCGACCGGGGCGACGCCGACCTGGACCGCCTCGGAGGCCTGGCCCAGCTGCGCCGGGGTCAGCCGCGGGAGCCCGGCGTCCTGCCAGTTGCCCGCCAGGTCGCTGTCGACCTTGGAGGCCATGACGGCGCCCAGCACCGCCGTACCGAGACTGCCGCCGATCTGCATCGCCGCCTGCTGGAGACCGCCGGCGACGCCGGAGAGCTCCATCGGCGCGTTGCCGACGATGACCTCGGTGGCGCCGACCATCACCGGCGCGAGGCCGAAACCGAGCAGGGCGAACCAGACCGACATCACGGCGCTGCCGGTGTCGGCCTGGAGCGTCGACATGCCGTACATGGCGACCGCGGTCGCGATCATGCCGCCGGCCAGCGGGACACGCGGGCCGAGCTTGGTGATCGCGACGCCCGCCAGCGGCGAGGCGACGATCATCATGCCGGTGAGCGGCAGCAGGTGCAGGCCGGCGTCGATGGGGCTCATCCCGTGCACGTTCTGCAGGTAGAACGTCACGAAGAACAGGCCGCCCATGAACGCGATGGCCATCAGGATCATCAGCACCACGCCCGCCGACAGCGGGACCGAGCGGAACAGGCCGAGCGGGATCAGCGGCTCGGCGACCTTCGTCTCCCAGAAGGAGAAGAGGACGAAACCGACCGCCGAGGCCCCGATGAAGGCCCATGTCCTTCCATCGCCCCAGCCCCACGCCGGGGCCTTGATCAGGGCCCAGACCAGGCAGAACATCGCGCCCGAGAGCAGGGCGATGCCCAGCAGGTCGAAGGAGCGCGGGGCCTTCTCGGCGCGGTGGTCGCGCAGGATCAGCAGGCCCAGGACCAGCGCGAGGGCGCCGACCGGGACGTTGATGAAGAACACCGACTGCCAGTTGACGTGCTCGACCAGGACGCCGCCGAGGATCGGGCCGCCCGCGGTGGAGGCGCCGATGACCATGCCCCAGATGCCGATGGCCATGTTCAGCTTCTCGGCCGGGAAGGTCGCGCGCAGCAGGCCGAGCGCGGCCGGCATCAGCAGCGCGCCGAACAGGCCCTGCAGGACGCGGAAGGTGACGACCGCGGCGATGCTGCTGGACAGCCCGATGGCGCCGGAGGCCGCGGCGAAGCCGCTCACACCGATCAGGAAGGTCTGGCGGTGCCCGAAGCGGTCGCCGAGCTTGCCCGCGGTGATCAGGGAGACCGCGAGGGCCAGGAAGTACCCGTTGGTGATCCACTGGACGTCGGCGAAGCTCGCCTTGAGGTCCTTCTGGATGGCCGGGTTGGCGATGGCCACGATGGTGCCGTCGAGGGCCACCATCATGACCCCGACGGCGACGGTTATGAGCGTGAACCAGGGGTGGCCGCGCAGCCCGGAGGCCCGCGACGCGTCCGACGGGGCTGCCGGTGCCCTGTCCCCCGACCCCGTCGTGTCGATGGTGGTCTGACTAGTCATGCGATCGAGGCTAATGACAGCCGCTGACAATTGACAAACCAAATCACACGTCAGTAACTGACGCGTATGGAAACACTCCGCCAACGCAAGAAGCAGCGCACCCGGGACGCGCTGCTGCGGGCCGCCGTCGAACTGTTCACCACACGCGGTTACGAGCGGACGACCGTCGACGAGATCGCCGAGGCCGTCGACGTCTCGCAGCGCACCTTCTTCCGCTACTTCGCCGGCAAGGAGGAGGCCGCCCTCGCCCTCCAGGAGCTGGCCGTGGCGCGGTTCGTCGAGGCCGTGCGCGAGCGGCCGGCCGGCGAGGCGCCCATGGAGGCGCTGCGCCAGGCGGTCCTGGAGGGGTGGGACACGCTCGGCGAGGTCATCGAATCCGTCGTCCCGGTCGAGCTGTATCTGCGCATGTACCGGGTGATCGAGTCGACACCGGTCCTGCTCGCCGCCCACCTGCGGCGCAACGAGGAGGTCGAGGACACACTGGCACGCGTGCTCGCCGGTCGCGAGGGCGTCGACGTGGACGCCGATCCGCGGCCGCGGCTGGCGGTGGCGGTGTTCGGCGGGGTGATGCGGGTGACGGAGCGGCGCTGGAGCGCGGGCGGGGAGCTCGGTCTGGACGCGATGCGCGCGTTGACGATCGCGTACCTCGAACAGGTGGGACCCGCGCTTACACAGAACTGGCGGACAACCTGATACACATACGGACACGCCGAGCCGCTCGCCGCGTTATCGAAACGTGATCCCTGTCACTCGGCTCACGCGAGACCCTCCCGTTCTTTTAGTGTGTCCTCCCAGTGACTTCTTTCGAAACTCCCCCGCAACTGAGCGTCGGGCGAGCACTGCTCGCCCTGGCGGTCGTGTTCGTCATGCTGGCCACGACCGGCTGGACGGCGCTGCGCAGCCACCGCGCGCAGACCCCGCTCCGGGCGTCGGTCTCCTCCTGGCAGCACGGCCACCTCCACGGACACCACCTGCCGGACCCCGACGCCTCCCCCGCCCGCCTGGCCCGTTTCTTCGCCTCGCTCACCGCACAGGAGCGCGCGCATCTCGCGCGCCGCTACGCGCTGGCGGTCGGCAACATGAACGGCGCCCCGGTCGAGCTGCGCTACCGCGCCAACCACCACGCGCTCGCCGAGCAGCGCAAGGTCGAGCTCAAGCGCATGCACGACAGCCGCCTGTCGCCCGCCGGGCAGCAGGAGGCGGGCCGCCGTATGCACCGCTACGAGGCGCTGATGAGCGGCGACCGGCACATCCTCGCCTTCGACCCCGCGGGATCGGGGCGGGTCGCGGAGGTGTTCGGAGACCTCGGCACGGCCGAGCGCGTGTCGGTCGTCGTCCCCGGCGTCGACACCGACCTGCTCACCTTCCAGAAGACCAACCGCCAGTACTCGGCGCCGGTCGGCATGGCCCAGTCGCTCTACGGCGCCGAGCAGGAGGCGAGCCCGTCCACGCGCACCGCCGTGATCGCCTGGGCCGACTACACCGCGCCCGCCGGGCTCGGCATCGAGTCGGCGACGGCGATGCGCGCCGAGGACGGCGCGGTGCGGCTCAACGCCCTCGTGCGCGGCCTGCCCGGCAAGGCGCCGGTGTCGCTGTTCTGCCACAGCTACGGCTCCGTGGTGTGCGGGCTCGCCGCGCACGAGCTGCCGCGCCGGGTGGCCGACATCGCGGTGGCCGCCAGCCCCGGCATGCGCGTGAAGAACGCCTCCCACCTGCACACCTCCGCCCAGGTGTGGGCGATGCGGGACGCCACGGACTGGATCCAGGACGTGCCGTACATGGAGGTCGGCGGGCTGGGCCACGGGGCCGACCCGGTGTCGGCCGGGTTCGGGGCGCGGGTGCTGTCGGCGCAAGGCGCGAAGGGGCATGCCGGCTACTTCGAGCCGGGCACGCGGAGTCTTGAGAACTTCGCCGAGATCGGAGTTGGCGCATACCGCTCGGTGCACTGTGCACGGAACGACGGTGCGTGCCGGACGGGTTTGTCCGGCGCCGCCGCCGTCGGACGCGCGTAGAGGCGCAGAAACTGCGGTCCGCGCAGGATGGCGACGAAAGAGCAGGACCCGCATACGATGAGCCGCATGGGTGACGTACTGGCCGGATTTCATGCCGCCTGGGAGTTCGAGTCCGACTCCGTGCTCATCCGTTACGAACGGGGGATTCGAACACCCAAGCTCTTCCAGGCACTGGGTGAGCGTCATGTTCCGATCGAGGCGATCTCCGGGGTGACGCTGGCCCCCGGCAGACGCGGCACGGTCGTCCTGCGCGCCGAGCTGCGTCCCGGCGCCGATCCGCTCCTGGAGGCGGCCGCGGGACAGCTGAAGGAAGGGTGCGATCCCTACCGGCTGGTGCTGCCCGCCGAGCGCGAGACCCTCGCCGAGTACTACGCCGACGAGCTGCGGACCCGGCTGAAGGACGACGGCGAGCCCGCCGAGCGTCATCTGGTGGACCCTCCCGAGCCGCCCCGGCAGTTCAAGGCGTACGACGCGAAGGCCTCCTTCGACGGCAGGACGGTGAACTTCCGCTGGTTCTGGACGGGCGCGTCCTCGGCGAAGTGGAAGGCCGGCGACCAGAGCTTCCCGGTCGCCGAGCTGAGCGGGGTGGAGTGGCGCTCGCCCGAGGCCTTCGAGGGACATCTGCGGCTGATACGCCGCGAGGGGACGGCGGCGCCCGCGCAGCCCGACCAGGATCCGGCCGCCGTGGTCTTCGGGCTCGGGTACGGGCCCGTCCACGAGTCGCTTCCGTTCGCCGCCGCGGTCCTGGCCGCGGTGCGGCGGAACGCAGCCGCGGCCGTGCCCGCCGGGCCGGCGCGGCGCGACCCCGCCGACATCGCCGACCGCATCCGCCACCTGGGCGAACTGCATCAGGCGGGCCTGGTCACGGACGAGGAGTTCTCGGCGAAGAAGGCCGAGCTGCTGGCCGAGCTCTAGGGGGTGTGACGCCCTGGCAGTTCCGGGGCCCGGTCACTCCCTGCCCGCGGACGTGAACGTCATGTCCGCGTACCGTTCGCCCGCGACCCCGGCCGCGATCGGCTCCAGGAGGGCCAGTTCCGCCTCCGTGAGGGCGAGGTGGGTGGCCGCCGCGTTCTCCTCGACGCGGGTGGGCTTGCGGGTGCCGGGGATCGGGATCACCGGCAGGCCGTGGACGGCCGCCTGCCGCTGGACCCAGGCCAGGGCGATCTGGGCCGGCGAGGCGCCGTGGGCCTCGGCCAACGAGCGCACCGGCTCCAGCAGGGCCGCGTTCGCGGCGGCGTTGTCCCCCGTGAAGCGGGGCTGCTGACGGCGGAAGTCGTCCGCGGTGAGCTCCTTGTCGGCGTTGGTGAAGGAGCCGGTGAGGAAGCCGCGGCCGAGCGGGGAGTACGGCACCAGCGCCACACCCAGCTCGCGGGCGGCCGGCACCACGTTCGCCTCGATGTCCCGGCTGAACAGCGACCACTCGGACTGGACCGCGGCGATGGGGTGCACGGCCTGGGCCGCGCGCAGCTCCCGCGCCGTGACCTCGCTCAGGCCCAGGTGCTTGACCTTGCCCTCGCGCACCAGCTCGGCCATGGTGGCGACGGTCTCCTCGATCGGCACGTTCACATCGCGCCGGTGCATGTAGTAGAGGTCGATCACGTCGACGTCCAGGCGCCTCAGGCTGGCCTCGACGGCCTGCCGGATGTAGGGCGCGTCGTTGCGGATGACGCGGCGGGTCGGGTCGTCCGCCGGGATCGACAGGGCGAACTTGGTCGCGATGACCAGCCGGTCGCGGTGGGCCTTGAAGAACGGCGACAGGAACTTCTCGTTCTCGCCCATGCCGTAGGCGTCCGCGGTGTCGTACAGCGTGACGCCCAGCTCCAGGGCCCGCTCCAGGGTGGCGCGCGACGCCTTCGCGTCGACCGGGCCGTAGGCGAAGCTCATGCCCATGCAGCCGAGGCCCTGTACGCCGACCTCCGGGCCGGTCGCGCCGAGCCGTGCGGTCGGGATCGTGCGGTGCGTCATCGAACCTTCTCTGCCTCGTGGGCGCGGGCGCGGTCGGCGTCCGCGTAGAAACTGATCTTCCGGTCGAGCACCGCGAGGGTGTCCTGGAGCTCGGCGATCCGGGTCAGCACGTCCCGGCGGGTGGCCTCCAGCAGCTCGAAGCGCTCGCCGAACGTGTGGTCGCCCGCGCGCACCAGCTCCGCGTACCGCACCATGTCGGCGACCGGCATGCCGGTCAGCCGGAGTTTGCCGACGAGGTCCAGCCAGTCGAGGTCGCGGTTGCTGTAGCGCCGCTGTCCGGTGTGCGAGCGGTCGACGTGCGGCATCAGACCGATCCGCTCGTACCAGCGCAGGGTGTGCGCGGTCAGCCCGGTGAAGGCGACGACCTCGCTGATCGTGTAGCTGTCCTGCCCCTCGGGGCGCCTGTGCGGGTGGGGTGGGGCGCCGCAGGCGTCGGTCCTGGTGGGCGTGGTCTCCATCACCGTCATGCCCTCAACGCTATGGCCTTGGAGTGCACTCCAAGCAAGCGGAACAGGTAAGAAATCGGCGGGGTGCTCCCCCGGGACCGGCCATCGCCCCCCTGGGTGCTCCCGGGCCGCCGGGCCGCTTAGGCTCGTCGGCATGTCCTTGCAGAGCCTCGCGTTGATCGAAAACTGGCCGGTTCCCGCTGCCGCGGCGGGCGTGGTGCGTGCCGACGGGACGGTCCCCGGCACCCACGGCCCCGTCGACCGGCGCTTTCCGCTGGCCTCGGTCACCAAGCCGCTCGCAGCGTACGCCGCCCTCGTCGCGTACGAGGAGGGGGCGATCGAGCTCGACGAGCCGGCCGGGCCGGCCGGCTCCACGGTGCGCCATCTGCTCGCCCACACCTCGGGCCTCGCCTTCGACGAGCACCGGGTGACGGCCCCGCCCGGCGAGCGCCGGCTGTACTCGAACGCCGGCTTCGAGCAGCTCGGCGACCACATCGCCAAGGCGGCGGACATCCCGTTCGCGGAGTATCTGCGCCAGGCGGTGCTGGAGCCGCTCGGCATGACGGGGACGTCGCTGGAGGGCTCCCCGGCGAAGGACGGCGTCTCGACGGTGGCGGACCTGCTGCGGTTCGCGGCCGAGATCCAGGCACCGCGCCTGCTCGACCCGCGCACGGTCGCCGAGGCGATGACGGTGCAGTACCCGGGCACCAAGGGCGTCCTGCCGGGCTACGGCCACCAGAACCCCAACGACTGGGGCCTCGGCTTCGAGATCCGCGACTCCAAGTCGCCGCACTGGACGGGCGCTTCCTCCTCGCCGCGCACCTTCGGCCACTTCGGCCAGTCGGGCACGTTCCTGTGGATCGACCCCGACGCGGGGCTCGCGTGCGCGGCTTTGACGGACCGGGACTTCGGGCCGTGGGCGGTCGAGGCGTGGCCGACGTTCACGGATGCGGTGCTCTCGGAGCTGCGGTGAGGGTCCGCCGTTCGCCGCGGCGGCGTCAGGGCGCCGCCGTCATCTCCCACATCAGCAGCTCCGCCTCGGTCAGCGCCTCCGCCTCCAGGTGCTCGGCGTCCGTGATGCGGGCCGCGTCGCCCTCGGCCAGCCGCTCGGCGCCGAGCGCCACCTCGCCGCGGACGACGTGGACGTAGACGTGGGCGGCGTCCGGGACCGCGGTGCGCTCCCCGGCCCGCAGGCGACGGACGTGCAGCATCGCGCCGGCCTCCGGGACCGCGTACGGCGTCGAGTCGGCGATGCCGCGGACGATCTCGTAGCCGGGGTCGCCGCCCGGCTCGCGGGGGGCCAGCCACATCTGCACGAAGACCAGCGGCCGGTCGTCGTCGTTGCGCTCCACGTGCCGTACGCCGGCCGCGGAGCTGAGGCGCTGCACGTCGCCGGGGCGCACCACGGTCCGGTGGCCCGCGGAGTCACGGTGCGTCAGTTCGCCCTCGACCACCCAGGTGACGATCTCCGTGTGGCTGTGCGGATGCTCGTCGAAGCCCGCGCCCGGGGCCAGGCGCTCCTCGTTGCAGGCGATCACCGCGCCGAAGCGGAGGTTGTCGGGGTCGTAGTGGGGGCCGAAGGAGAAGGCGTGCCGGGACTCGATGCCGGCCGCCGCGTCACCTCCCGGGTAGCGCTCCGCGGCGCGCCGTACGTCCATCACGCACCCCACGGTAGCGGCGCGCGCACCGCGCCGTGGGGCGCACCGGCGACCCGGCGACGCGCACTCCCGTCCGGATAAGGCAGTCTTGTCCCGTGCCCGAACCCGAAACGAGCAAGCCCGAAACCGTTGCTCCCGATGTGCACCCGCATGCCGGAACCCTGAAGCGACTGGAGAAGTCCTCCGGTTCTCTCGCCGCGCAGGCCATCGCGCGCATGGACGAGACGCTGTCGTGGTACCGGGCGATGCCGCCGGAGAACCGTTCCTGGATCGGGTTGGTCGCCCAGGCCGGAATCGCCGCCTTCACCGAGTGGTTCCGGCATCCCGACGCGCCCCAGGCGATCTCGACGGACGTGTTCGGCACGGCTCCGCGCGAGCTGACCCGGGCGATCACCCTGCGCCAGACCGTGGAGATGGTGCGCACCACCATCGAGGTGATGGAGAGCGCCATCGACGAGGTGGCCGCTCCGGGCGACGAGCGCGTGCTGCGCGAGGCACTGCTCGTCTACGCCCGCGAGATCGCCTTCGCCACCGCCCAGGTCTACGCCCAGGCCGCCGAGGCACGCGGTGCCTGGGACGCCCGGCTGGAGTCCCTCGTGGTCAACGCCGTGCTCAGCGGTGAGGCCGACGAGGGCGCGGTCAGCAGGGCCGCCGCCCTGGGCTGGAACGCGCCCGAGCACGTCTGCGTCGTCCTGGGCACCGCCCCCGACGGCGACTCCGAGCTGACCGTGGAGGCGATCCGGCGGGCCGCCCGGCACGCCAAGCTCCAGGTGCTCACCGGCGTGCTCGGCGACCGCCTCGTGGTCATCGCCGGCGGCAGCGACAATCCCCTCGGCGTGGCCAAGTCGCTGATCGGGCCGTACGCCGCCGGGCCCGTCGTGGCCGGGCCCGTGGTGGCCGATCTGCTCACCGCGACCCGCTCCGCGCAGGCCGCCGCCGCCGGCCTCAAGGCCTGTTTCGCCTGGCAGGACGCCCCGCGGCCGGTGCTCGCCGACGATCTGCTGCCGGAGCGCGCCATCGCCGGCGATCCGAGCGCACGCGAGCAGCTGGTGGAGGAGATCTACAGACCACTGGAGGAGGCCGGATCGGCTCTCCTGGAGACGCTCTCGGTCTATCTGGAGCAGGCGAGCAGTCTGGAGGGCGCCGCCCGGATGCTCTTCGTTCACCCCAACACCGTGCGCTACCGGCTCCGACGTGTGACTGACGTCACCGGTTGGTCGCCTTCCGATGTACGCTCCGCGTTCACGCTGCGGATCGCGCTGATCCTGGGGCGTCTGGCCGACGGAGATCTCCCGGCCTAGGCTTTTGTCGGGGGTCCACAAAACCCCCTCGTGTTCTTCGTCCCTGTCCCCACGGGCGGCTTGGGCCGCCCTCAAGAGAGAGTGTGAGAGTGCTCGTACTCGTCGCTCCCGGCCAGGGCGCCCAGACGCCCGGCTTCCTGACTCCCTGGCTCGAACTGCCCGGTGCCACCGACCGCGTCGGTGCCTGGTCGGACGCCATCGGACTGGACCTCGCCCACTACGGCACCCAGGCCGACGCGGACGCCATCCGCGACACCGCGGTGGCCCAGCCGCTGCTGGTCGCCGCCGGCATGCTGTCCGCCGCGGCACTCGGTGCCGTGACGCCCGGCGCCGTCGCCGGTCACAGCGTCGGCGAGATCACCGCGGCGGCCTTCGCCGGCGTCCTCAACGACACGGCCGCGCTGACCCTCGTACGCAAGCGCGGTCTGGCGATGGCCGAGGCGGCCGCGATCACCGGGACCGGGATGTCGGCGCTGCTGGGCGGCGACCCGGAGGTCTCCGTCGCGCACCTGGAGAAGCTCGGCCTGACTCCGGCGAACGTCAACGGCGCGGGCCAGATCGTCGCCGCGGGCACGCTGGAGCAGCTCGCCGCGCTGAACGAGGACAAGCCCGAGGGCGTGCGCAAGGTCGTCCCGCTGAAGGTCGCCGGCGCCTTCCACACGCACCACATGGCCCCCGCGGTCGACACGCTCGCCGAGGCCGCCAAGGAGCTCGAGCCCGCCGACCCGCGGCTCACCTACGTCTCCAACAAGGACGGGCGGACCGTCGCCACCGGCGCCGAGATCGTCGAGCGGCTGGTCGGCCAGGTCGCCAACCCGGTCCGCTGGGACCTGTGCATGGAGACCTTCAAGGAGCTCGGCGCGACCGCGATCATCGAGGTCTCCCCCGGCGGCACGCTGGTCGGCCTCGCCAAGCGCGCGCTGCCGGGTGTGCAGACCCTGGCGCTGAAGACCCCCGACGACCTCGACGCGGCCCGCGCGCTCATCGCCGCAGCATCTGATTCCGCTGCCGGCGCGGCGGGCGCCGAAGCCTGAGCCTAAGGAGCCGTACGAACATGTCGAAGATCAAGCCCAGCAAGGGCGCCCCGTACGCGCGCATCCTCGGCGTGGGCGGCTACCGTCCGACCCGGGTGGTGCCGAACGAGGTGATCCTCGAGAAGATCGACTCGTCCGACGAGTGGATCCGTTCGCGCTCCGGCATCGAGACCCGCCACTGGGCCTCGGACGAGGAGACCGTGGCCGCGATGTCGATCGAGGCCTCCGGCAAGGCGATCGCCGATGCCGGTATCTCCGCCGAGCAGATCGGCGGCGTGATCGTCTCGACCGTGTCGCACTTCAAGCAGACCCCGGCCGTGGCGACGGAGATCGCCGACAAGCTCGGCACGGCCAAGGCCGCCGCCTTCGACATCTCTGCGGGCTGCGCCGGCTTCGGTTACGGCCTCACGCTCGCCAAGGGCATGATCGTCGAAGGGTCCGCCGAGTACGTCCTCGTCATCGGCGTGGAGCGGCTGTCGGACCTCACCGACCTCGAGGACCGGGCCACCGCCTTCCTGTTCGGCGACGGCGCGGGCGCCGTCGTGGTGGGCCCGGCCAAGGAGCCCGCGATCGGCCCGACGGTCTGGGGCTCCGAGGGCGACAAGTCGGAGACCATCAAGCAGACCGTGCCGTGGACCGAGTACGACAGCTCCACGGGCAAGTTCCCTGCGATCACGCAGGAGGGCCAGGCGGTGTTCCGCTGGGCCGTGTTCGAGATGGCGAAGGTCGCCCAGCAGGCGCTGGACGCGGCCGGAATCACCCCGGACGACCTGGACGTCTTCATTCCCCACCAGGCCAACGAGCGGATCATCGACTCGATGGTGAAGACGCTGAAACTGCCGGAGCACGTCACGGTCGCGCGTGACGTACGCACCACCGGCAACACCTCGGCCGCCTCGATTCCGCTCGCGATGGAGCGGCTCCTGGCGACCGGCGAGGCGAAGAGCGGCGACACCGCGCTCGTCATCGGCTTCGGGGCGGGTCTCGTGTACGCCGCGACGGTCGTTACTCTCCCCTAGGCACTCCGTGCCGGACCGACACCCGGTCCGGCCCGGGACACCCAGCCAAACCCTCTGGACCACAAAGAAGGAGCGCCTGACATGGCCGCCACTCAGGAAGAGATCGTCGCCGGTCTCGCCGACATCGTGAACGAGATCGCCGGCATCCCGGTTGAGGACGTCCAGCTGGACAAGTCCTTCACCGACGACCTGGACGTCGACTCGCTGTCCATGGTCGAGGTCGTCGTCGCCGCCGAAGAGCGCTTCGACGTCAAGATCCCCGACGAGGACGTCAAGAACCTCAAGACTGTCGGCGACGCGACCGACTACATCCTCAAGCACCAGGCCTGATCTTCCAGGTCCGGTTGCCTTGCCCCGCCACCCGGCGGTGGCGCCGCTGAATCCCGATCCGTTGGAGAAAGAATTCCCGTGAGCCCGACCAATCGCACCGTGGTCGTCACCGGTATCGGCGCAACCACACCGCTGGGTGGCGACGCAGCCTCTACCTGGGAAGGCCTGATCGCCGGCAAGTCCGGTGTCAAGCCGCTCGAGCAGGAGTGGGCCGCCGAGCAGGCGGTCCGCATCGCCGCGCCTGTCGCCGTGGAACCGACCGAGGTCATTCCCCGGCCGCAGGCCCGCCGGCTGGACCGCTCGGCGCAGTTCGCGCTGATCGCGGCCAAGGAGGCCTGGGCGGACGCCGGCTTCACCGACAAGGCGGGCGAGGACAGCCACGTCGCCCCCGAACGGCTCGGTGCGGTCATCGCCTCCGGAATCGGCGGCGTGACCACGCTGCTGGACCAGTACGACGTGCTCAAGGAGAAGGGCGTCCGCCGCGTCTCCCCGCACACCGTCCCGATGCTGATGCCGAACAGCCCCTCGGCCAACGTGGGCCTGCTCGTGGGCGCCCGTGCGGGCGTGCACACGCCGGTCTCGGCGTGCGCGTCGGGTGCCGAGGCCATCGGCTACGCCATCGAGATGATCCGCACCGGCCGCGCCGACGTCGTCGTCGCGGGTGGCACGGAGGCGGCGATCCACCCGCTGCCCATCGCCGCGTTCGGCAACATGATGGCGATGTCCAAGAACAACGAGGACCCCGAGGGTGCCTCGCGTCCCTACGACGTCGACCGGGACGGCTTCGTCCTCGGCGAGGGGGCCGGCGTCCTGGTCCTGGAGTCCGCCGAGCACGCCGCGGGGCGCGGTGCCCGGGTGTACGCCGAGGCGGTCGGCCAGGGCATCTCCGCCGACAGTCACGACATAGTGCAGCCGGAGCCCGAGGGCAAGGGCATCTCGCACGCCCTGCAGAACCTGCTGGAGCGCACCGACCTGAACGCGGCCGAGATCGTGCACGTCAACGCGCACGCCACCTCGACACCCGCCGGTGACGTGGCCGAACTGAAGGCGCTGCGCAAGGTCTTC
Organism: Streptomyces sp. NPDC101225; assembly: GCF_044767585.1. NCBI lineage: Bacteria > Bacillati > Actinomycetota > Actinomycetes > Kitasatosporales > Streptomycetaceae > Streptomyces > Streptomyces sp. NPDC101225. Next base: position 267,290 of record NZ_JBIWOE010000003.1, on the reverse strand, counting down.
GGCGACGACGCCGACCACATGGCGGTCTCCGCGACGAAGTCGATGACGGGTCACCTGCTGGGCGGCGCGGGCGGCGTGGAGTCCGTGGCGACGATCCTCGCGCTGTACCACCGGATCGCTCCGCCGACCATCAACGTCGAGAACCTCGACCCGGAGGCCGAGGCCAACGCGGACATCGTCCGCGGCGAGGCCCGCAAGCTGCCCGTCGAGGGCCGGATCGCCGCGCTGAACGACTCGTTCGGCTTCGGCGGCCACAACGTGGTGCTGGCCTTCCGCACCATCTGAGCGGCGCCCGCGGCGAACCGAAGGGCCCCCACCGGACGGTGGGGGCCCTTCGCGTGTGCGTGCCTCAGACGACCTGGTGCAGCCAGCGCACCGGTGCTCCCTCGCCCGCGTATCTGAAAGGTTCCAACTCGTCGTCCCACGGCTTGCCCAGGAGCTTGGCGATCTCGGCCTCGAGGTCGGTCTCGCCCTGCCGGGCACGGCTCAGGGCGGCGCGCAGGCGGTCCTCGGGGATCAGGATGTCGCCGTGGATGCCGGTGACGGCGTGGAAGATGCCGAGGTCAGGGGTGCAGCTGTAGCGCTCGCCCTCCGCGGTGGGGCAGGGCTCGGCGGTCACCTCGAAGCGCAGCAGATGCCAGCCGCGCAGCGCGGAGGCCAGTTTGGAGGCCGTGCCGGCCTCGCCCTGCCAGGAGAACTCCGAGCGCCAGGTACCGGGCGCGGCGGGCTGCCGGATCCAGTCGAGGTTGACGCGCGTGCCGAGCACTCCGGCGACGGCCCATTCGACGTGCGGGCACAGCGCGCGCGGCGCGGAGTGCACGTACAGAACCCCACGTGTCGTCACCGGCACCTCCGGGCAGAGCAGGTCGATCTGGCGAACTGGCGGACGCGTGGCCGGGCAGCCACGTTGAGGGCGAGGCTACCGTGCGGCGGCGCAAGGAGTGTGACGTACCGTCGGTCCCGATGCGCTGAAACGTCCGCCATTCACCCGGCAGGACGCTTGTACGGGGGTGAACCGTTCCAGGAGGGCGCGGAGCGGGAACCCTCGCACGTTGTCATGAAGGGACACGTCCGTACGACTACCGAGGGGATCTCCGGCGCATGCGGAAGACAAGCCACCGCTCACGGACCGTTCTCGCCGCCGTGGCGGCGATCGTGCTGGGCCTCGCCGGGTGCGACGCCGTCGGTGGCAACTCCTCCGGACCGGCGAGTGCCTCGGCGCACAGGGCGAAGCCGGCCCCCGTGTGGGACGTCAGCCCCCGCTCCATCGCCGCCGTCGGCGACTCCATCACGCGCGGCTTCGACGCCTGTACGGTCCTGTCCGACTGCCCCGAGGTCTCCTGGGCGACCGGCACCAGCTCCGACGTGGACAGCCTCGCGGTCCGGCTGCTGGGCAGGGCCCGCGCGGCGGAGCACAGCTGGAACTACGCGGTGACGGGGGCCCGTATGGCGGATCTGCCCGGCCAGATGGCCCAGGCGGCGACACGCCGGCCCCAGCTGGTGACCGTGATGGCGGGGGCGAACGACGCCTGCCGGGCCAGCACCTCGGCCATGACCTCGGTGGAGAGCTTCCGCGCCGACTTCGAGGACGCGCTGAGCACGCTGCGTGAGTCCCTGCCCAAGACACAGGTCTACGTGGCGAGCGTGCCGAACCTCAAGCGGCTGTGGTCGCAGGGGCGCACCAACCCGCTGGGCAAGCAGGTGTGGAAGCTCGGCATCTGCCCCTCGATGCTGAGCGACGCGGACGCCCTGGACTCGGCGGCGATGCTGCGGCGGGACACGGTGCAGAAGCGGGTGGAGGCGTACAACACGGCCCTGAAGGAGGTCTGCGCGAAGGACGTCCGGTGCCGCTTCGACGACGACGCGGTCTACGACTACCGCTTCGGCACGGAGCAGTTGAGCAAGTGGGACTGGTTCCACCCCAGTGTGAACGGCCAGGCCCGGCTGGCGGAGATCGCCTACCGCAAGGTCACCGCGAAGAGGTCCTGAGGCAGGCGCGGCACAGGGGCGTGACTTAAAGTTCCGAACATGAACGAACTCTTCGGCACACTTTCCGACGGCGCTCCGGTCCACCGCTGGACCCTGGAGCGGGCGGGCATACGGGTCGGGATCCTGTCGTACGGCGGGATCGTGCAGTCGCTGGAGGTCCCGGACCGGGACGGGCGCGCCGCGAACGTGGTGCTGGGGTTCGCCGACCTGGACGGCTATCTCACGCACCCGGAGCCGTACCTGGGCGCCCTGATCGGCCGGTACGCCAACCGGATCGCGGGCGGCCGCTTCCCGCTGGACGGCGCCCTCTACGCGCTCGCGCAGAACAACGGCCCCAACTCCCTGCACGGCGGCGACGGCGGCTTCGACAAGCGGGTGTGGGACGTGACGCCGGAGGGGGCGCACGGGCTGCGGCTGAGCCGCGTCAGCCCGCACGGCGAGGAGGGCTTCCCGGGCCGGCTGGAGGTCTCCGCGACGTACACGCTGGAGGCGGACGGCGCGCTGGCGCTCTCCTACGAGGCGGTGACGGACGCGCCGACCGTGGTGAACCTGACCAACCACAGCTACTTCAACCTCGGCGGCTCGGGCAACGCGGGCGGGCACGAACTTCGGCTCGCCGCCTCCCGCTTCACCCCGGTCGACGAGAACCTGATCCCGAGCGGCGGCCTCGCCGACGTGACGGGCACCCGCTTCGACTTCCGTCAGGCGCGGAAGACCGGCGGGGGCTACGACCACAACTTCGCGCTCGACGGCGGGGTCACCGACACCCCCCGGGAGGTCGCCGAGCTGCACGACCCCGCGTCCGGGCGAAAGGTGACCGTGGAGACCACCGAACCCGGCCTGCAGCTCTACACCGCGGACCACCTGGGCGAGCCCTTCGCCCCCGGCGACGGCATCGCGCTGGAGACCCAGCACTACCCGGACTCCCCGAACCGGCCGGACTTCCCGAGCACGGTGCTGCGGCCGGGCGAGGTGTTCCGGTCCCGCACGACGTACCGGTTCGGCATCCGCTGACCGTGCGGTGCACCTCGCGAGCCCCGGCCCAGGGGTCAGGTCCCGGGCCGGGGCTGTTCGTGGGGAGGCTTGTCCCGGATCAGACGTTAATCGTCACCGTGATCCTGCGGTCCGTGATCGAGCGTCCGACCTGGATCTCGTACGAACCCTTCACAAACGACCAGGCGTGGGCCGCCTCGTCCCAGACCTCGAACGCGCGGCGCGGCAGCTCGACGACCGCCTCGGCGCTCTCGCCGGGCCCGGCCTGGACGCCCGCGAAGCCGGCGAGGCGGCGCGCCGGGCGGGCGGGGTCCGGCTGCACCGGGGCCAGATAGATCTGGACGACCTCGCGGCCCGGACGCTCACCGGTGTTGCGCAGGCGGACCTTGGCGGTGGTGCCGTCGACCTCGACGGAGTCGTAGGTCCAGTCGGTGTAGCCGAGGCCGTGGCCGAAGGGGTACGAGGGGGTCCTGCCCGCCTTCTCCCAGGCGCGGTAGCCGATGAAGAGGTCTTCCGTGTAGGGGAGTTCGCCGTTCTCCGGGACCACCCGGGTGACCGGGGCGTCGGCGAGGGAGCCCCAGGTGGTGGGCAGGCGGCCGCCCGGCTCGTGCGCCCCGGTGAGGACCTCCGCGAGGGCCGCGCCGCCCTCCTGGCCGGGGAACCAGCTGAGCAGGACCGCGGCCACGTCCTCGCGCCAGGGCAGTTCCACCGGGGAGCCGGAGTTGACCACCACGACGGTGCGGGGGTTGGCGGCGGCGACCGCGCGGACCAGGTCGTCCTGGCGTCCGGGGAGGGCGAGGTCCGTGCGGTCGAAGCCCTCGGACTCCACCCGCTCCGTGGTGGCGACCACCACGACGGCCGTGTCGGCGGCGCGGGCGGCGGCCACGGCCTCGGCGATCAGCTCGTCGGCGTCGCGCTGCGGCTCCTGGTGGCACAGGGCGAAGGCGACGACCTTGAAGGGCATGTCGTCCGGCAGCGCGACGACGAAGGTGAGGGAGACCTCGACCGGTTCGCCCGCGGTGAGTTCGGCCTCGGCGCGGGCCACCGGGGCGCCGAAGAACGCCTCGAAGCGGTCGCCGTCCTCGGCGGGATGCTGGACGTCGTCGTAGTACGTCGTGCCCGCCACGGTGAGGGTGAAGTGCCCGCTGCCCTTGGTGCCGAAGGTGTGCGGGCCGCTCTCGCGCGGGGTGAAGGTGCCGGTCAGCTCGACGGTGTGCAGCCGGTCGTGGGTGACGCCCTCGGGGAGGTCCGAACCCATCCACTGGATCGCGCCGTTGGGGGCCGAGCCGGTGCCGATGACGTTCCCCGCCACGTCCCGGCACACGGCCCGCAGCGCGAACCCCTTGTCGGCGACGGCGAGTTCGGTGGCGGGGTCGGCGCCGACGGCGTAGCTGAGCGCGCCCTCGGGCAGGGCGGCGACGAGGCCGTCGAGCGGGGAGACGACGCGGGCGGGGAAGACGGTGGCGGAACCGCCGCCGAGGACACGGGCGTCACGGGCGGCGGCGCCGACGAGGGCGACCGTGCCCGGCTTCAGCGGAAGCGCCGCGTCGTCGTTCTTCACGAGGACGAAGGCGCGGCGGGCGATCTCGCGGGCCAGCGCGGTGCCGTCGACGGCCCCCGGCGGTTCGCTGACGGCCGGCTCGGCGCTCTCCAGGGCGCCGACGCGGGCGGCGAGCCGCAGCACGTTGCGTACGGCCTCGTCGACGAGCGCCTCCTCGACCCTGCCGTCCCGCACGGCCTGCGCGAGGGGCGGGCCGTAGACGGTGTGCGGGCCGGGCATGGCGACGTCGAGGCCGCCCCGGATCGCGCCGGTCGTGGAGCGGGCGGCCGTCCAGTCCGAGACGTTGTAGCCGTCGAAGCCCCATTCGCCGCGCAGGACCTCGTTCACCAGGTGGCGGTGTTCGCTCATGGTCGTGCCGTTGACCGTGTTGTAGGCGGTCATGACGCCCCAGGGGCGGGCGTTGCCGACGATGAACTCGAAGGGGGCGAGATACAGCTCGCGCAGTGCGCGCTCGGAGACCAGGTTGTTGACGGTGAAGCGGTCGGTCTCGGCGTCGTTGGCGACGAAGTGCTTCACGGTGGTGCCGACACCGCCCGCCTGCACGCCGTTCACGTAGGCCGCGCCGATCACGCCGGTCAGATACGGGTCCTCGCTGTACGCCTCGAAGTGGCGGCCGCCGAGCGGGGACCGGTGGAGGTTGACGGTCGGGGCGAGGAGCACGTGCACACCCTTGCGGCGGGCCTCCTGCGCGAGCAGGGTGCCGGCGCGGCGGGCGAGGTCCGGGTCCCAGGTGGCGGCGAGCGCGGTCGGGGACGGCAGCGCCACGGACGGGTCGTCGGCGGTCCAGCGCACCCCCCGGACGCCGATCGGGCCGTCGGACATGACGAGGGACCTCAGGCCGATCTCCGGCAGCGCGGGCAGCGACCAGGTGTCCTGGCCGGCCAGCAGCCGTGTCTTCGCGTCCAGGTCCAGCTTGCCGAGCGCCGCCTCGACGGCCACCTCGCGCGCCTGGTCGGCCGGAGAGGTTCCAGGGTTTCCCGCCATCGGGCTGCCTCCTCGTCGAGTCCTGTCGTGCTGGGACACATCGTGCACCCGGTACCTGTAACGCGGTAGGTTTCGTTATCGTGCCGTAATATGAGAGGGTCGGGGATGCCGTACGGTGACGCCATGAACGCCAGGGTCCGGAGCGAGGAGCGGCGCGCGGAGATCGTCCGGGCGGCGCTGGAGGTGATCGCCGAGCGCGGTTACCGCGGCACCAGCCTGGCCGCGGTCGCCGAGCGGGTCGGGCTCACCCAGCAGGGGCTGCTGCACCACTACCCGTCCAAGGAGGCGCTGCTGGTCGCCGTGCTCAAGGAGCGCGACCAGTGGGACGCGGTGCCGGCCACGCAGTGGCGCGTCGACCTGCTCGCCTCGCTGGTGGAGTACAACGCGATGCGGCCCGGCATCATCCAGACCTTCTCCGCGCTGCTGGGCGAGAGCGTCACCGAGGGGCATCCGGCGCGGGAGTACTTCACCGACCGCTACCGCCGGGTGCGCGCGAGCATGGCGGGGGTGCTGCGCGCCGAGTACGGCGAGCGGCTGCCGAACGGCCTCACGCCGGAGCGCACGGCCCCGCTCCTCGTCGCGGTCATGGACGGCCTGCAGTACCAGTGGCTGCTGGACCCGGAGGCGGTGGACATGCCGGGCGCGTTCCGGGACTTCCTCGCGCTGCTGGGCGAGGAGACCTGACCGCCCCCTACTGGTGCCAGACGACGGCGAGGGTCTTGCTGACCGCGCACACGGCGGCGAAGGCGATCGCCCAGCCCGCCGCCCCGGCGGCCCACAGCGCCACCACGCCGGCCCCGAACCAGAGCAGTTCGAAGCCGACGCGGACCGCGCCGCGCGTCTTGTACGTGGCCTTCTGCGAGCCGAACAGCGCCCACAGCACGACGAGTACGGCCGGGGCGCCGAGGCCCAGCAGCCAGCCGAGCGGGGCCGCCACGTCTCGCGTGAAGCCCCAGACGCCGACGGCCGCGAGGGCGCCGAGCTCGATGAGGAAGAGGACGCCGAGGTTCGCAGCCTTCATGGCGGAAGTATCACCCGGAAGGGATCACTCCGCGGCGGGCACGGCGGCGACGACCTCGATCTCGATCCGCGCCTCGGGGCGGAAGAGCCGCGCGGCCTCGAAGGTCATGCTCGTCGGCGGTGTCCCGGTGAGGAACTCCCGCCGCACGGCGCCGTACTCCTGGAGCCCGCCGATGTCGGTCAGGTACGAGCGGATGCTGATGACATGGTCCAGGGTCGCGCCGTGCGCCGCGAGCAGTGCGACGAGGCCCTCGAAGATGCCCCGCGTCTGCGCGGCGAGCGTGTCGCCCTCGGCGATCTGGCCGGAGACGAACAACAGGGCGCTGCCGTCGGCGTGTTCGACGCGGGCGACCTGCGAGTAGGAGGGACTGGCGGGCTGCGGCGCGGCGGGCGGACTGTCCAGGGTGACCTTCATGCGCCGACGCTAGGCGGGCGCCGCCCGATGCCACAAGCGAATGTCTAGCATGGCTGCCATGCCGAAGACGCATGACGAACCGGATCTGTCCACCCTGTGGCTGCGGGTGTTCCTGGAGGTCGCCCGGACCGGTTCGTTCACGGTGGCGGCGCGGCGGCTCGGCTGGACCCAGTCCGCCGTCTCGCGCCAGGTCGCCACGCTGGAAGCGGCGTTGGGCGGGGCACAGCTCTTCGACCGGCTGCCGCGCGGCGTACGCCTCACGGAGGCCGGCCGCGTGCTCGTCCCGTACGCGGAGACGGTCGCCGGCACGCTGCACGCCGCGGCCCGCGATCTCAGGGCGCTGCGTGAGGTGGCGGGCGGACGGCTGCGGTTCGGGGCGTTCGCCACGGCCGACGCTGCCCTGGTGCCGCACGCGCTGGCCGCGTTCCGCACCCGCCACCCCCAGGTCCGGATCTCCCGCGAGGAGGGCTTCACGGCCGGGCTGCTGGACCGTCTGACCGCGGGCCACCTCGACCTGGCGGTCGTCTCGACGACCGGCGGCGCGCCGCTGGACGCCTACGAACTCCACCACCTCCTCGACGAGTCGCTGTACGTCGCCGTCCCCGCCGGCCACCCCCTGGCCGCCCGCCCGCAGCCGGTGCGTCTCGGCCAATTCGCCGACGCCGACTGGATATCCGGCAGCCCTCAGCCCGAGGGCACCCTCCTGGACGCGGCCCTGCGCCAGGGCTTCCGCCCGCGTGTGACGCATGTCGTCGGCGAGTGGACCGCCAAGCAGGGCTACGTCGCCGCCGGCCTGGGCGTCACCCTGGTCCCGGCCCTGGCCGCCGAGTCCGTGCGCCCGGACGTCGCCCTGCTGCCGGTGCTCGACGAGGGCGCCCCGGCACGGGCCGTGTACGCGGCGACCGTACGGGGCCGGTCGGCGTCCCCGGCCGCGGCGGCGTTCGTCGAGGCGCTGCGGGCGGCGGTGGCCAGGATTCCCACCTGCCTCAACGGCCCCATGGCGTAGACCACTTCACGCGGGTGATACTCCGACCGTCCGCACCACGCTCCCCCACGACGGCGACGGAAGGACCCGAAGGCCTTGAACTGCCTACGCGTTCGGATCGGCATCCTCGGACTCACCCTCATGGCGGGCTTCGCGGCCCCGGCGACCACGGCGACGGCCGAGGCCGCCCCCTCCCCCACCGTCGAGGAGCAGCGGCTCGACAAAGCGGCACCGCGCGAGATCCTCCACCGCTCCGGCTTCGACGACGCGGCACCGCGCCTGGCGGCCGGGTTGGGCACGGCGCGCTCCTACCGCGACGCCCGCCGCCTGGTCGTGCGCGAGGGATCGGCGCTGTGGCGGCGGGCCGTGGACCGGGCGCAGGGCCGGGGCCCGGCGGGCGGCGATCTCAGCCGCGACGACGACCGCCCGCTGTACTGGGCGCGGCTCGGCCTGACGAGGGACGTGCGCACCTGGGCGCCGAGGTTCGCCCTGACCGACGCCCAACGCGCCCGCCTGCTGGACGCGTTGGAGCGGACCTCACGAGGGCAGCGGGACATCCGCCTCCCGCGCGGCAGGGCGGTCGGGCGGATCCTGGTCACCGGCTTCGACCCCTTCACCCTGGACCGGGACATCCGTATCTCCAACCCCTCCGGAGCCACCGCGCTCGCCCTCGACGGCACGGTGGTCCGGACCGCGCACGGTCCGGCGCGGATCGAGACGGTCGTGTTCCCGGTGCGCTGGCAGGACTTCGCGGAAGGGACCGTGGAACGGACGCTGCGGCCCTACCTCGGGAAGGTGGACCTCTTCACCACCGTCAGCCAGGGACGGGTCGGCCAGTTCGACGTCGAGCGGACCAACGGGGCCTGGCGGGGCGGGTTCCCGGACAACGACGACGTCAGCCGCACGGAGACCGTCCCGGTGACCGACCCGGCCACGCAGCCGCAGTGGACGACGACGACCCTGCCGTACCGGCAGATCGTGGCGGCGGACACGGGGCGCTTCCCGGTGTACGACCACACGGAGGTCACCGAGATCCCGGCGGGCGGCACCGATCCCGTCGTACGGCCGAACGGGCCGACGCCCGGGTCGACGGCGCGGGCCGGGGGCGGCGGCGACTACCTCTCCAACGAGATCGCCTATCGCGCGACGCTGCTGCGGGACCGGCTGGGGCTGCACGACGCGCTGCCGGGCGGCCATGTGCACACGCCCGTGCTGCAGTTCGCGAGCGGGAACACGACGGAGATCACCGATCCCGAGTTCGTGCGCAACCGGCTGGACATCGTCGCGCAGGCCCGGGCGATCATCACCGTGGCGGCGGACACGACCTTCGGGAGGTGACCGTCGGGACGTGAGCGTCAGGACGTGACCCGCTCGTCCTCGATCCCGCCCCTGTCGGTCTCCTCGCCCAGCAGCTCCCGTGCCAGCAGCGTGGCCCCCGCGACCGCGCCCGGCATCAGGAACACCGCGACGAAGGGGACCAGGAAGGCGAGTCCGAGGGGCGTTCCGAAGCCCCAGACCAGGGTCCTGCGGGAGCGCAGCAGGCCGAGGCGCGCGCGCAGTTCGACACCGCGCCGCTGCAGGGCCACCGCGGTGAGCTCCTCGGTGAGGAAGAAGCCGGTGACGAAGAAGCCGATCACCGGGACGACGGTCTGCCCGACGAACGGGAGGAAGCCCAGGGCGAAGAGCAGGATGCCCCAGAGCAGGGCGCGGACCACGATCCGCAGGCTGTCGCGGCCCGAGATCCACAGTTCGCGCCACAGGGGGAGGCCGGATGCGGGGGCGGTGCCGTCCGGGGAGACGTCCCGGTCGACCTTCTCGGAGAGGTTCTCGTAGAAGGGCTGGCCGATCAGCAGCGTGATCGCGGTGAACGTGACGACCGCGAGGAGCAGGCCGAGGGCGAACAGGACGGCGGTGAGGAATCCGCGGAACAGCCCCTGCCACGGACTCGCCCAGCCGTCCGCGAACGGCGTCGCCCAGGCGACCCCGTCCTCCCCCCACAACCCGAGCGCGACCAGCGCCGCCGCGTACAGCACGAGGGTTATCAGGCCGGGCAGCAGCCCGAACCCGTACTGCTTCCCGTGCCGGGCCACCCACCGCTGGCCCTTCAGGAGATAGGTGAAGCCGGCCCCGAGATCGCGCATGGGGGGAACTCTACCCAGGCCGCGCCGTCACACCCGGGCCAGGTCAGACCGGCGTGACGGCGACCACGACCCCCTGCTCCGCCGCGGGCGACACCGCCGCGGACACCCGCACCGCGCCCGCCCGCACGACCCGCCCCGCCCGGGCCGCCACGGCGAGCAGCGCCGGCTGGACCCGCTCCAGCCCCGACACCAGCATCTCCTCCCCCGCCACCAGCAGCGGCCGCGCCGCCTTCGTGGTGGCGGCCGCCGCCTCCGCGAGATCGGCCAGCGGCGGAAGCGAGGCCCGCACCAGCCCCGCCCCGGCGGCGGCCGACCGCTCCGCCAGGGCCACCTGCAACGGCATCAGCGGAGCCAGCGCGGCCGTCAACGCGTCCGCGACGCGCCGCAGTTCGGGCGAGGAGTCACGCAGCACGTCCGCCGCCGCGCGCAGCACCGGCGTCACGGCGAGCAGCGCCCCCGCGGCGACACCCGCCGCCGCCGGCAGCAGCGGCGAGGTCGCCTCGACCAGGTCGCCCAGCGCGTCCGCGAACTCCTCGACGGCCGGCTCCACCGCGTCCAGGACCGGCAGCAGGCTGTCGCCGAGCGCGGTCAGCAGCGCCTGCGCCGGTTCGCTCACCGGATGCACCGCCAGCGGCGCCCCGCTCGTGCCCAGCCGGGTCAGGGTGTCGACGATCCGGTAGAACGCCTCCTGCGCCTGGGGCGACGCGCTCGCCTCGGCCAGCTCCGCGGTGGTCTCGCGCAGCACGCGCAGCACCTCGGTGCCCGAACCGTCCCGCGGGTCGAAGGTGTTGATGGCGATCTTCGTGATGTTCCCGGCCGTGTCCAGGAGCTGGCCGGTGATGTCGGTGGTGCTGCGGGCCATGCGCAGCATGTCGTCCCTGCTCGGGAGCGAAGGGATCGTTGCCATGGGCACTCCTCGCCTCACGGTCGGCGGCCGGCGGTCGACCTCAGGATGCCCCTGTTCACAGCCCGGGATGTGGCGTCCGAGGCGTCCGTGACCCGAACTCCCGGTTGGTGCGGTTGAGTCGATCCGGCCCGCCTCGCCGTACGGATCTACGTGCTGCCCGGCGCAGGTGAACGGCGGCCGAGGGTGAGGAGAACGGATGACGCGAGAGATTCACGGCACCGTCGCGACCGGCTTCGAAGCGGTGCGGGAGGAGTTCGCCGCGTTCGTCGCGGGGGAACTGCCGGACTACGAAGGACAGCTGTGCGCCCATGTGCACGGGCGCAAGGTCGTCGACCTGTGGGCGGGCGAGGGCAACGACGGCGAGTCCCTGTACGGCGTGCTCACCGCCACGCAGGGCGCCGCCCACCTGGTCGTCGCGCTGCTCGTGCAGGACGGCACACTCGAACTCGACCGCAGGGTGACCTACTACTGGCCGGAGTTCGGGGCGGAGGGCAAGGCGGCGCTGACCCTGCGCGACCTGCTCACCCAGCGCGCCGGACTCATCGGCCTCGACGGCGGCTTCACCGAGTCCGAGCTGTCCGACGACCGCGTGATCGCCGAACGGCTCGCCGACCAGCGGCCGTTCTGGCGTCCGGGCGCGGCCTTCGGCCACCACGCGCTCGTCATCGGCGCGCTCACCGGAGAGGTGGTCCGCCGGGCCACCGGCCACACCCTCCAGGAGGTCTACGAGGAGCGGGTCCGGGCGCCGTACGCCCTGGACTTCCACCTGGGACTGCCCGAGGCCCTGGAGCCGCGCTTCCGGTCCGTGCTGCCGATGGCGCCGACGCCCAAGCAGCGGGCCGTGCTGGACGCGACGCCGCAGGGGCCGCACATGCTCGCCTCGATCGCCTTCAACACGCATGTGCCCGGGGCGGGTGATCCCGCGGACCAGCCCAACTCCCGTCGTGTGCGCGCCAGGGGACCGGCGTCGGCGGGCGCGGTGGCCGCGGCGCGCGGGCTCGCCGGGCTGTACGCCGCGGCGATCAGCGAGGTGGCCGGCCGGCCGCCGCTGCTGAAGCCGGACACCGTCGCCGAGGTCGGCCAGATCCACTCGGTCGGCCACGACCTGGTGACCCGCACCCATCTGGCCTTCGGCCTCGGCTTCCAGGCGACGGCCGAGACCTGGTACCCGTTCCTGGGGGCGGGGGCGTTCGGGCACAGCGGGGCGGGCGGGGCGCAGGCGTTCGCGGACCCGCGCAGCGGCCTGGCCTACGGCTACACCCGGCGGCGCCGCGCCTGCCCGGAGGGGGCGGCCCCGGAGAACGAGCGGCTGGTACGCGCGGCGCACACGGCGGCACTGGGCGCCTGATCCGGTACGGCACGCCACCACGGGGCCGCATCGCACGGCAGAGGCCGCACCCCACGTCCAAGGGCGCGGCCCCCGTCGTACGCAACGACGGTCTCAGACCAGCGTCACGGTGATGTTGCCGCGGGTCGCCTTCGAGTACGGGCAGACCTGGTGGGCCTTCTCGAGGAGGCTGCGCGCGGCGGTGGCGCCGACGTTCGGGATGCGGGCCGAGATCTCGACGATGATGCCGAAGCCGTCGTCGTTCTTGCCGATGCCGACCTTGGCGGTGACCGTCGAGCCGGAGACGTCGGCGTTCTCCTGGCGGGCGACGACGCCCAGCGCGCCCTGGAAGCAGGCGCTGTAGCCGGCCGCGAACAGCTGCTCCGGGTTGGTGCCGGCGCCGCTGCCGCCCATCTCCCTGGGCGGGTTCACGACGACGTCGAGCGTGCCGTCCTCGGTGGCGACCCGGCCGTCGCGACCGTTCTCGGCGGTGGCGACGGCGGTGTAGAGGACGTCGGTCTGCTGGATGGACATGCGGTTGTCTTCCTCCTCGGGTCCGCCGCGACTCGCGCCCACGATCGACGACGGTTTCGGAAAGAAGTTACCGCATGCCGGAAACCGGGAGAAGGGTTCAGAGCTTGACGATCATCTTCCCGGTGTTGTCGCCGCGCAGGACGCCGAGGAAGGCCTCCAGGTTGTTGCCGATCCCCTCGACGACGGTCTCGCGGTACTTCAGCTGCCCCGAGGCGACCCAGGGGCCCACCTCCTGGACGAACTGGGGCTGCAGGTCGTAGTGGTCGCCGACCAGGACGCCCTCGACGCGGAGCCGGTTCTGCAGGATCTTGACCATGTTGCGCGGGCCGGGGGCCGGCTCGGTCGCGTTGTACTGCGAGATCATGCCGCAGATCACGGCCCGGCCGCGCAGGTTGAGCGCGCCGATCGCGGCCTCCAGGTGCTCGCCGCCGACGTTGTCGAAGTAGACGTCGATGCCGTCCGGGGCGGCCTGCTTCAGCTGCTCGCGCACCGGGCCGTTCTTGTAGTTGAAGGCGGCGTCGAAGCCGTACTCCTCGACGAGCAGCTTGACCTTCTCGTCGGAGCCCGCGGAGCCGACGACCCGCGAGGCGCCCTTCAGCCGGGCGATCTGGCCGACCTGGCTGCCGACGGCGCCCGCGGCGCCGGAGACGAAGACCGCGTCGCCCTCCTTGAAGGCGCCGACCCGCAGCAGGCCCGCGTACGCCGTCAGGCCCGTCATGCCGAGGACGCCGAGATACGTGCTCAGCGGCGCGGCCTGCGGGTCGACCCTGACGGCGTTCTTGGCGTCCATGACCGCGTACTCGCGCCAGCCGAAGACGTGCAGGACGTGGTCGCCGGCCGCCAGGCCCTCGGCGTTCGAGGCGACGACCTCGCCGACCGCGCCGCCCTGCATGACCTTGCCGAGCTCGAAGGGGGCGACGTAGGACTTGGCGTCGCTCATCCGGCCGCGCATGTACGGGTCGACCGAGAGGTACTTGTTCCGCACCAGCACCTGACCGGGACCGGGCGTCGGGACCTCGGTCTCGACCAGGGCGAAGTCCTCGGGCTTGGGCCAGCCGACGGGACGGCTGAGCAGGTGCCATTCGCGGTTGATCATGTCGGGCGCCTTTCCGGGCGTGGGGGAAATGTTTCAGTACCTGAAACAACAATGCGCCTGAATATTTCATGTTGTCAAGTAAAGAGGTATCCTGGTGCCATGCCCACGCCTGAGAAGACCCGCCGCCCCGACGCGCTGACCATGGAGGTCGTCGAGCTGATCGGCACCGTGGTGGCCCGGTTCTACGCGGACTACGAGGAGGCGGCCGGCGAGCACACGCTGACCGGCGCCCAGGCGCGGCTGCTGAGCCTGCTGTCGCTGGAGCCGCTGCCGATGCGGAAGCTGGCGCAGAAGCTGAAGTGCGAGCCGTCGAACGTCACCGGGATCGTGGACCGCCTGGAGTCGCGCGGCCTCGTCGAGCGGCGCCCGGACCCGGCCGACCGCCGCGTGAAGCTGGCCGCCGCGACGGACGACGGCCTGCGGGTCGCCCGCGAACTGCGCGACGGCCTCCGCTTCGCCCGCGAGCCGCTGGCCGGCCTGTCGGACGAGGAGCGCCGGTCCTTGCGGGATCTGCTGCGGCGGATGCTGGCGGCGTAGCCGTCCGGCGCTCGCGGCGGCACCGTGCGCTGCACCGGCCGTCAACCGGGGGCCGTCGCCCCCGGACCCCCGCTCCGGCTCTGGACGGGCACCGTCCTCGCACGCCGGACGGGCCGACCCGCCCGGGCACGGTCTCCAGGCCGGGCCGCCTCAGCTGCACCACCACAGGAACCGCTTGCAGGTGTGGGTCGGCGCGGGCGTCGGGGTCGGGGCCGCCGTGCTGGGGGCCGCCGTCGGGGTCGGGGCCGGGGCGGGACGCGTGGCCGCCGGGGGCGTCGTCGCGGGGGCCGGGTCCGCCGTCGCCGTGGCGGACTCCGCGTCCTTGCCGGCCTTGTCCTTCTCGGCCGTGTCCGTGGCCGACTTCGACGGGGAGGGGGACGCGCCCGCGGACGGGGCGTCCGTCGCCGCGCCCGCCGTGCCGTCGCCCGCCTCGGTGCCGGCCGTCTCCCACGCCGCCGCGCCCTCCGGCGACTCGTCCCGGGCCGCGGCCGGCCGGGGGGTGGAGAAGGGCGCGTCGACGCCCAGTTCGGCGAGGCTGAGGCCACCGGCGGCAAGCGCGCAGGCCACGGTGATCAGCAGGATCCGGCGGCGCCGACGGCGATGGGCGGCGGCTTTGCGGTCACGGCGGCTGGCGGCACCCGCGGGCCCGCCGGCGGCCCGGCCACCGCGCCCGCGGCCCCGTCCCTGCGCGCGCCGCGCGGCCGCACGGCCCACCGGCGCGTCGGTGTCGTCCGCGTCCGCGCCGGAGTCCTCGCCGTCCTCCTCGCCGGAGGCGTCACCCCCCGCGCCGCCGTACGAGCTCTCGGGAACCGCCCCGTACCCCGCGCCCCCGTGCTCGCGCACGCCGTCGCGCCCCGCGTGCGCGCGGAGTTCTTCGAGCTGCGCGCCGCACCCCGGGCAGGCGAGGGCGCCGTTGAGGTGCCGTCGGCACGGGTGGCAGTAATCCATGACGCCGGAAGACTAAGTTCCTCCCGGGTCACGGTCATAGCCACAGCTGTGAAAGTTGTGTGCGGAACTACCCGTTCCGGCGCGGCGAGTTGAGCTCGTCGGGCAGGGCGTGTCGGGCATCTCCCCCGAGGGCGTCGAAACCGCCGCCGCACAGCGCACCGAAAGCGGTGTCGAAACCGTTATGCGTTCGACCCATTGACACCCCCACCGCCCCGTCCTTACTGTCACGCCAGCATTTCGAACGTGTGACGAAATATCGAACACACGTGGCGAGACATCGACGAGACGCCGAACCAGCGAGGGACAACTGCCGTGCGCATCACCGGAATCAGCACACACGTGGTCGGGACGCCCTGGCGCAACCTGACCTACGTCCAGGTGCACACCGACGAAGGGATCACGGGAGTCGGCGAGACCCGCATGCTGGGCCACACCGACGCGCTGATCGGCTATCTGCGGGAGGCGGAGGCCAACCACATTCTGGGCTCCGACCCGTTCGCCGTGGAAGACCTCGTCCGCCGGATGAAGTACGGCGACTACGGCCGGGCCGGCGAGATCGTGATGTCCGGCATCGCGGTGATCGAGACGGCCTGCTGGGACATCAAGGGCAAGGCCCTCGGCGTGCCGGTCTGGCAGCTGCTGGGCGGCAAGGTGACCGACAAGGTCAAGGCGTACGCCAACGGCTGGTACACCACCGAGCGCACGCCCGAGGCGTACCACAAGGCCGCCCAGGGCGTCATGGAGCGCGGCTACCGGGCCCTGAAGATCGACCCCTTCGGCACCGGGCACTTCGAACTCGACCACCAGCAGACCCTCTACGCCGTCTCCCTCATCGAGGCCGTGCGCGACGCCATCGGGCCCGAGGCCGAGCTGATGCTGGAGATGCACGGCCGCTTCTCCCCCGCCACCGCGGTCCGGCTGGCGAGGGAGCTCGCCCCCTTCAAGCCCGCCTGGCTGGAGGAGCCCGTACCGCCGGAGAACCTCAAGGCGCTGGAGAAGGTCGCCGCCAAGGTCGACATGCCGGTCGCCACCGGTGAGCGCATCCACGACCGCATCGAGTTCCGCGAGCTGTTCGAGAGCCAGGCCGTCGACATCATCCAGCCGGACGTCGGCCACATCGGCGGTATCTGGGAGACCCGCAAGCTCGCCGCGACCGCCGAGACCCACTACATGCTCGTCGCGCCGCACAACGTGGGCGGGTCCGTGCTCACCGCCGCCTCGCTCCAGGTCGGCTTCACCTCCCCCAACTTCAAGATCCTGGAGCACTTCAACGACTTCGCGGACGCGGAGATCAAGAAGGTGGTCAAGGGCGCCCCGCAGGTGGACCCGGAGGACGGCTGCTTCCACCTCTCCCACGCCCCCGGCCTCGGCGTCGAGCTGGACGTCGACGCGGCGGCCGAGTTCCCGCAGCAGCAGGCCCGCTTCGACCTGTGGGCCGAGGGCTGGGAGAAGCGCAGCCCGAAGGGCGACCGGTGAGCACCGCCGTCGTCGTCGACGGACCCGGCGAGCACCGGCTCACCGGTCACACGCCCGGTGACCCCGGCCCCGGCGAGGCCCTCGTCCGCGTCCACGCCGTGGGCATCTGCGGCAGCGACCGCGAGGTGTACCAGGGCACCCGGCCCGAGGGGTACGTGCGGTACCCGCTCACGCCCGGCCACGAGTGGTCCGGGACGGTGGCGGCGGCCGGCACCGGGGTGCCGCAGAGTCTCGTGGGCCGCAAGGTCGTCGGCGAGGGATTCCGCAACTGCCAGGTGTGCGACCGCTGCCACGCGGGCGAGACCACGCTGTGCACCGCGGGGTACGAGGAGACCGGGTTCACCCGGCCGGGCGCGATGGCCGGCACGCTCACCCTGCCGGCCCGGCTGCTGCACGTCCTGCCGGACGACGCCGACCTGACGGCCGCCGCCCTGCTGGAGCCCGCCGCCTGCATCGCCGCGGCCGCGCTCAAGGCGAACGTCCGGCCCGGTGAGCGGGTCGGCGTCGTGGGGACGGGCACCCTCGGCATGTTCGCCGTCCAGTTCCTGAGGGCGAGCTCCCCCGCGCGGCTCCTCGTCGTGGGCACCCGCCCGGACCGCGCGGAGCTGTCGAGACGGTTCGGCGCCACCGGGTTCCGCACCAAGGACCAGGAGCTGCCCGGCGACCTCGACGTGGTGATCGAGACCGCCGGCTCCGCGGACGCGGCCCGCACCGCCGCCGGCCTGCTCAGGCGCGGCGGGCGCCTGGTCCTGACGGGCATCCCGGCGCCCGGCGCCGAGGGCCTCGACCCGACCGGCCTGGTCGTCCGGCAACTGGAGGTGCACACCGTCTTCGGGGCGCCGCCGGACGCCTGGGCGCACACGGTGCGGGTGTTCGCGGCCGGTCTGCTCGATCCGCTGCCGCTCGTCACGCACGAACTGCCGCTGGACGCCTTCCCGCAGGCCATCGAGCTGGTCGGGTCCGGTGATCCGAAGGTGGGCAAGGTGCTGCTCCGCCCCTAGCCGTACGCCGGTACGGGGGCGACCTGACGGTCCCCGTACCGGCGTACACCCGGTCCCCTTTTTTTCGCCCAGAGCCGCGAACCTTGTCCGAAATATCGAACACGAAGGACAGCTTGTGACGACCGACGCTTCCGCCACGGCGGCCCGCCGGCCCGGTGAGCAGGCGCTCACCGCGCTCGGCCTGGGCGCGCCCGCCCTCGACCCCGCCGACGCCTCGCCGCACACCTTCCCCGGCGGCGGCCGCTGGCGCACCGAGATCCCCTCGTGCGAGGGTCCCGAAGCGCTGGCCGTCGTGCTCAAGGAGTCCGCGCGCCTGGACGTGCCGATCCACCGGATCAGCCAGGGCAGCGGCGTATGGATGCTGACCGACGCCGAGATCACCGAGATGGTCGAGGCCACGGCCGAACGCGACATCGAGCTCTGCCTGTTCACCGGCCCGCGCGGCAGCTGGGACATCGGCGCCTCCGTGCGGTCCGACTCGCGGGGGGCCGGACTGCGCGCACGGGGCCACGACGCCGTCGCCGGCTGCGTCGAAGACGCCGTACGCGCCACGGAGTTGGGCGTCAAGTGCCTGCTCGTCGCCGACGAGGGCGTGCTGTGGACACTGCACCGGGCCCGCGCCGCCGGGATCGTCCCGGCCGACACCACCCTGAAGGTCTCCGCGCTCATCGGGCCGGTCAACCCGGCCAGTTACGCGGTCTTCGAGCATCTGGGCGCCGACTCGGTCAACGTGCCGAGCGACCTGACGCTCGATCACCTCACCGAGATACGACGGGTGTCCGCCGCCCCCATGGACATGTACATCGAGGCCCCCGACGACCTCGGCGGCTACGTCCGGATGTACGAGGTCGCCGAGCTGATCCGGCGCGGCGCACCGCTCTACCTGAAGTTCGGCCTGTCCAGGGCTCCCGGCATCTACCCGTGGGGCACCCATCTGCGGGACGTGACCCTGGACACCGCCCGGGAGCGGGTACGGCGGGGTCGCCTGGCGCTCGACCTGCTGGCCCGGCACGGGGCCGACGGGGACATGGCGCCGTCGGGTTCCCGGCTCCCGGGTTCCCTCAACCGGTTCCCCGTCGACGGTGCCGCCGGATGACCGACGGGGGCCGCCGGCCGTACGCGGCTGGTCGCGCCCACGCGGCGGAGCCGCAGATCGAAAGCAGCCCCGCGCCCCGTCGGGGCGCCTCACACCGACCTCGCCCAGACATACCAACGAAGAGAAGAACAGGGACGATCACTATGCGCACTCGTAGAAGCGCCCTCACCCTCATGGCCGGAGCCGCCTCGCTCGCGCTCACCCTGACCGCCTGCGGTCAGAACAGCGAGGGCGGCAGCAAGGAGGAGGCGGGCAGCGCCAAGGGCGGCACCATCGGCATCGCGATGCCGACCAAGTCCTCCGAGCGCTGGATAGCCGACGGCAACAACGTCGTCAAGGACCTCCAGGCCAAGGGCTACAAGACCAAGCTGGTCTACGGCGAGGACGACCCCGACCAGCAGGTCTCGCAGATCGAGAACCTCATCACGCAGGGCGTCAAGGGCCTGATCGTCGCGGCCATCGACAACAAGTCCCTGAACAACGTGCTCCAGCAGGCCGCCGACGCGAAGATCCCGGTGATCTCCTACGACCGCCTGATCCTCGGCACCAAGAACGTCGACTACTACGCGTCCTTCGACAACACCAAGGTCGGCGAGCTCCAGGCCAACTACATCGTCGACAAGCTGGGCCTGAAGAACGGCAAGGGCCCCTTCAACATCGAGTTGTTCGCCGGCTCCAACGACGACAACAACACCAAGTACTTCTTCAACGGCGCGATGAGCGTGCTGCAGCCCTACATCGACAAGAAGAAGCTGGTCGTCAAGTCCGGCCAGACCCAGCTCACCAAGGTCACCACGCTGCGCTGGGACGGCACCACCGCCCAGCACCGCATGGAGGACATTCTCACCTCGTCGTACAAGAGCGGCAGGGTCGACGCGGTGCTCTCGCCCTACGACGGCATCTCCATCGGCATCATCTCCGCGCTGAAGTCCGACGGTTACGGCTCCGCGAGCAAGCCGCTGCCGGTCATCACCGGCCAGGACGCCGAGCTCGCCTCGGTGAAGTCGATCATCGCCGGCCAGCAGACGCAGACCGTCTACAAGGACACCCGCAAGCTGGCCGACGTCGCCGCGGGCATGGTCGACGACGTGCTCAACGGCAAGAAGCCCGAGGTCAACGACACCAAGACCTACGACAACGGCACCAAGGTCGTCCCGGCGATGCTGCTCCAGCCGGTGAGCGTCGACAAGACCAACTACCAGAAGGAACTGGTCGACACCGGCTACTACAAGGCGAGCGAGCTTCAGTAGCCCCGGTCGTTGTCGGTCACACCTACGGATGGAAAGGGCACGACCATGGCGGGACCCGTCCTGGAAATGCGCTCGATCGTCAAGACCTTTCCCGGCGTCAAGGCACTGTCGGACGTCACACTGACGGTCCGTCAGGGCGAGGTCCATGCCATCTGCGGCGAGAACGGCGCCGGGAAGTCCACCTTGATGAAGGTGCTCTCCGGCGTCCATCCGCACGGCACGTACGAGGGCGACATCCTCTTCGAGGGTGAGGTCTGCGAGTTCCGGGACATCCGGGCGAGCGAGCAGCGCGGCATCGTGATCATCCATCAGGAACTGGCGCTGGTGCCCTTCCTGTCGATCGCGGAGAACATCTTCCTCGGCAACGAGCACGCCTCGCGCGGACTGATCAACTGGAGGCAGACGCTGAAGCACGCCACCGAGGTGCTGCGCCGGGTCGGTCTGTCCGACCACCCGGAGACCCGCATCGCCGACATCGGCGTGGGCAAGCAGCAGCTGGTGGAGATCGCCAAGGCGCTCTCCAAGAAGGTGAAGCTGCTCATCCTCGACGAGCCGACCGCGGCGCTGAACGACGAGGACAGCGGCAAACTCCTGGATCTCATCCTGGAGCTGAAGAAGCAGGGCATCACCTCGATCATCATCTCCCACAAGCTGAACGAGATCCGCAAGGTCGCCGACTCGGTGACGATCATCCGCGACGGCAGGTCGATCGAGACGCTCGACGTGAAGGCGCCGGAGACCACCGAGGACCGGATCATCTCGGGCATGGTCGGCCGCGACCTCGACCACCGCTTCCCCGACCGCACGCCGTACGAGGGCGAGGTGGACGCGGCCCCGGCGCTGGAGATCCGCAACTGGACCGTGCACCACCCGATCGACCAGCACCGCAAGGTCGTCGACGACGTGTCGGTCCATGTGCGGCGCGGCGAGATCGTCGGCATCGCGGGCCTGATGGGGGCGGGCCGCACCGAGCTGGCGATGAGCGTCTTCGGGCGCACCTACGGCCGGCACGCGAGCGGCACGGTCCTCAAGGACGGCACGGAGATCCGCACCAAGACCGTCGCGGAGGCGGTCGGGCACGGCATCGCGTACGTCACCGAGGACCGCAAGCACTACGGCCTCAACCTCATCGACACCATCAACCGCAACATCTCGCTGACCGCGCTGGACAAGGTCGCCCGGCGGGGTGTGGTCGACGAGCACGAGGAGCGGCAGGTCGCCGAGCGCTTCCGCAGGTCGATGAACATCAAGGCGCCGACCGTCTTCGAGCCGGCCGGCAAGCTCTCGGGCGGCAACCAGCAGAAGGTCGTCCTCAGCAAGTGGATCTTCGCGGGCCCCGAGGTGCTGATCCTGGACGAGCCGACCCGCGGCATCGACGTGGGCGCCAAGTACGAGATCTACACGGTCATCGACCAGCTGGCCGCCGAGGGCAAGGCGGTCGTCTTCATCTCCTCCGAGCTGCCCGAACTGCTCGGCATGTGCGACCGCATCTACACCATGGCCGCCGGGCGGCTCACGGGTGAGGTTCCGCGGGCCGAGGCCACGCAGGAAGTGCTGATGCGCCAGATGACGAAGGACAAAGAGGTAACCCGATGAGCACGGATGTGACGGACAAGGTCCCGGCCCCGGCGCCGCCCGGCAGGAGCGGGGGTTCGGGCTCCGAGGGCCTGCTGCAGCTGATGCTGGGCGGCCTCAGGCGCAACATGCGCCAGTACGGCATGCTGATCGCGCTCGGGCTGATCGTGGTCCTGTTCCAGGTGTGGACCGGCGGCGACCTGCTGCTGCCGCGCAACGTCTCCAACCTGGTGCTGCAGAACAGCTACATCCTGATCCTCGCGATCGGCATGATGCTCGTGATCATCGCGGGCCACATCGACCTGTCGGTCGGCTCGCTGACGGCGTTCGTGGGCGCCTTCGCGGCCGTGCTGACGGTGCAGCACAGCGTGGCATGGCCGATCGCCCTCGTCCTGTCCCTGCTGGTGGGCGCGGCCGCGGGCTCGGTGCAGGGCTATCTGATCGCGTACTTCGGCATACCGTCCTTCATCGTGACCCTGGCGGGCATGCTGCTCTTCCGCGGTCTGACGGAGATCTTCCTGCAGGGCCAGACCCTCGGCCCGTTCCCGGGAGGTCTGCAGAAGCTCGGCAACGGCTTCCTGCCGGAGGTCGGCCCGAAGACCAACTACCACAACCTCACGCTGCTGCTGGGCTTCGCGCTGCTGGCCTTCGTGATCTACCAGGAGATCCGCGACCGCAGGCGTGAGCAGGAGTTCTCGCTGGACGTGCTGCCGCGCAACGCCTTCCTGCTCAAGCTCGCGGCCATCACCGCCGCGGTCCTGGCGGTCACCCTGCTGCTCGCCAGCTACCAGGGCGCGCCGATCATCCTGATCATCCTCGGTGTGCTGGTGGTCGGCTACGGCTACGTCATGCGCAACGCGGTCTTCGGCCGCCACATCTACGCCATCGGCGGCAACCTGCCGGCGGCCAAGCTGTCCGGCGTCAAGGACAAGAAGGTCACCTTCCTTGTCTTCCTGAACATGGGCGTGCTCGCGGCCCTGGCGGGTCTGGTGGTCGCCGCCCGCCTGAACGCGGCGTCTCCGAAGGCGGGCCTGAACTTCGAACTCGAGGCCATCGCCTCGTCGTTCATCGGTGGCGCGTCCATGAGCGGCGGTGTGGGCACCGTCCTCGGCGCGATCATCGGTGGCCTCGTCCTCGGCGTGCTGAACAACGGCATGAACCTCCTCAGCGTCGGCACCGACTGGCAGCAGGTCATCAAGGGCCTCGCCCTGCTGGCCGCGGTCGGCTTCGACGTGTGGAACAAGCGCAAGTCCGGTTCGTAGTACGTCAGCTCGGGCCCCGTCGGCACGGCGGGACCCCACCCTTCACGGGAGCCGCACATGGAACTGAACAGACGCACAGTCATCGCGGGCGCCGCGGCGGCGGGCATCGCCGCCACCACGCTCGGCACGGGCACGGCCGAGGCCTCCTCCCGGGGCCGGGGACCGGTCAAGGAGCTCTTCGGCACGCTGGACGACGGCACCAAGGTCCACCGCTGGTCCCTGGAGAACGGCGGCACCCGGCTGAAGGTCCTCTCCTACGGCGGCATCATCCAGTCCCTGGAGATCCCCGACCGCCACGGCCGCCACGCCAACGTCTCGCTCGGCTACGACAACCTCGCGGCCTACGTCGCCGGCACCACCTTCTTCGGTGCCACGATCGGCCGCTACGGCAACCGCATCGCCAAGGGCCAGTTCACCCTGGACGGCAAGAAGTACCAGCTCAGCGTCAACGACGGGGTGAACAGCCTGCACGGCGGCGCCAAGGGCTTCAACACCAAGGTCTGGGACGTGGAGGGCTTCACCTCCGGCTCCGACGTCGGCCTGCACCTGTACTACACCAGCGTCGACGGCGAGATGGGCTACCCCGGCACTCTCAGGACCAAGGTCACCTTCACGCTGAACCGGCACGGCGACTGGCGCATCGACTACGAGGCCACCACCGACCGGCCGACCGTGGTGAACCTCACCAACCACACGTACTGGAACCTCGCCGGCGAGGGCAACGGCACGATCGAGGACCACGAGCTCACGATCGCCGCCTCCCGCTACACGCCCACCGACACGGGCCTGATCCCCACGGGCGAACTGGCGGCCGTCGCCGGCACCCCCTTCGACTTCCGCCGGGGCAAGCCGGTCGGCCGGGACATCCGCGCCGGCCACCCCCAACAGGTGCAGGCCAAGGGCTTCGACCACAACTGGGTCCTGGACAAGGGCGTCACCGCCCGGCCCGAGCACATCGCCACCCTGCGCGACCCGCGCTCCGGCCGCACCCTGAAGATCGCCACCGACCAGCCCGGCGTGCAGTTCTACTCCGGGAACTTCCTCGACGGCACCCTCGTCGGCACCTCCGGCCGCACCTACCGGCAGGGCGACGGAATGTGCCTGGAGACACAGCACTTCCCCGACTCCCCGAACGAGCCGTCGTGGCCCACCACGGTGCTGCGTCCGGGGCAGACGTACCGGACGACGACGGTGCACTCGTTCGGCGTGTGACACCCGGCACCCGCGCGGGGACGACGGGCGAGGCCGTCCGGTTCCCGAAGTCACACTAGTTTCACATCCGTTGAACAGCGCCACGCACCTCTTCGTATGTAGGGGTGGCCCGCGCTCCCCCGCGCGGGCCACCCGAAACACGACGGGCCCGGCTGCGACCGCCGGGCCCGCCTCATACGGAGGTTCCATGCCCGACAACGTCACCTCGCTGTTCCGCAGCACCGCGGCACACAGCCCTTCGATGGCGGCGTTGACGCGGGAGGGCGGCGACGGGACGGGTCCGGTCGACTTCTGCATTCCCTGCAATCCCTACTTCCCCACCCCGGCGATGTTCGAGGACATGGCGGTCCGGCTGCGCGAGATCGTCACGTACTACCCGAGCAGCGCCGACACGATCACCGCCGAGCTGTGCAACCTGCTGCAGCTGCCTCCGCAGTGCGTGGCGATGGGCAACGGCTCGACGGAACTGATCACCTGGATCGACCACCTGATGGTCCGTGAGTCCCTCGCCGTCCCCGTCCCCACCTTCGGCCGCTGGACCGACCAGCCGATGGAGACCGGCAAGCGGGTCGACATGTTCCCGCTCCAGGAGTCCAGCGGTTTCGCGCTGGACCTCGCCCAGTACGCCGAGTTCATCCGCAAGCGCGGCACCCGGGTCGCGGTGATCTGCAACCCGAACAACCCCGACGGCGGCTTTCTGCCGCGGCACGCGCTGGTGCAGTTCATGGACGCCATGGCCGACCTGGACCTGATCGTCGTCGACGAGTCGTTCCTGGAGTTCGCGGACGCGGAGGCCGAACCGTCGGTGGTCCAGGACGCGATGATCCGCCCGAACGTCGTGGTGCTGCGCAGCCTCGGCAAGAACTTCGGCCTGCACGGCATACGCTTCGGCTACCTGGTCGCCAACCCCGCCCTCGCGGGCCGGGTCCGCTCGATGCTCCCCAAGTGGAACCTCAACTCCTTCGCCGAGCACGTGGTGTTCATGCTGAAGGAGCACGGCGCCGAGTACGCGCAGAGTCTCCAGCAGGTGCGCCGCGACCGCCTGGACATGGCGAGCCAGCTCTCCGCGCTGCCCGGCCTGACCGTCTACCCCTCCCAGGGCAACTTCCTCTTCGTACGCCTCCCCGTGGGCGCCGAAGGCACGGTGGTCCGGGACCGGATGCTCACCGAGCACCGCGTCCTGGTCCGTGAGTGCGGCAACAAGATCGGTTCGTCCAGCCGCTTCCTGAGGCTCGTGGTGCGCCCCCAGGTGGATGTGCGTCGCCTGGTGTCCGGCCTGGAACAGGTGCTCTACGGGACCAGGAGGGGAGCCGCCGTGCCCGAGCTGGGCACAGGGACCAGCTACAGCTCGGGCACGGCGGCCGTGGACCGCCTGGTCAGCGCCACCAACGGGGCCGGTGTGCACGGTCTCGCGGCGATGGCCGGCGGTGTGCCCGCGGAGGCGGGCATGCCGATCACGGCGGCCGCGCAGCACCAGGCGCTCGATCAGGGGGTGCCCGTGCCGATGGCCGCCCAGACGGCCCAGACGGGTCCGCAGCCCGTGGTCGGCATCCCCGCGCCGATGCCCGCCCCCGCCCCGATGCCGCAGGCCCCCGCCCCCGCACCCGCGCCCGCACCGGCGCCGATGCCTGCGCCGATGGCCCCCGCCGTGCCGACCGGCCCGACCCCGCCCGGCGTCCCGGCCCGCGGCGGTCTCACGGCAGCCCAGGTCCGGGGCACCACCGGCCCCCCGCAGGACCTCTCCCCCGCCCCCGCGACCGGCTGGCCCAACGCCCAGAGCTGGCCGAACGCGGCGGGGATGGGACAGACCGGCTGACGCACTAGCGGAGCGCCTCGCCGCGCACCGCGTGCAGCAGCGAGGCACCCAGAGGCAGGTCGTGGCAGGCCGTGAGCTCGAAGCCCGCCGCGGCCAGCAGCCGTCGGTAGTGGTGCTCGTCCCGTTCCCGGCCGCCCACGTTGCACAGCATGTGGACGTCCCAGGCCACCGCCGGGGACGGGACCCCCTCCCGCCCCGGCAACAGGCGCTCCACCACGAGGAGCCGGGCGCCCGGACGCATCGCCCGCGCGCACCGGCGCAGGATGGTCAGGCAGCGGTCGTCGTCCCAGTCGTGCAGGACCCGGGAGAGGAGGTAGACGTCGCCGCCGGCCGGCACCTCCTCGGTGAAGTCACCGGGCACGAAGGAGCAGCGCCCCTCCAGGCCCAGCGCGGCCAGCTCCGTCCGGGCCGCCGCCAGCGCCTGCGGGCGTTCCAGCAGCACGCCGTCCACGTCGGGGTGCGCCCGCAGCACACGGGCGAGCAGCGCGCCGTTGCCACCGCCGACGTCGACCACGCGCCGTACGCCGCGGAAGTCCACCAGCGCGGGAACGGGCGTGAACATCTCCGCGCTCGCCGCCATCGCACGGTGGAACAGCGCTCCCAGCTCGGGGCGTTCGGCGAGGTAGGGGAAGTGGTGCTGCCCGTACCGGTGGGCGAAGGCCTCCTGGCCGGTGCGTACGGAGTGGGTGAGGCCGGCGAAGGAGTCGTAGAACAGGCCGCCGTACAGCAGCGCGAGCGGATGCAGGGAGAACTCGGCTCCGGTGCGCAGGAGTTGGCCGAGGGCGGTGAGGTGGTAGGTGCTGTCGGCCGACGTCAGCAGGCCCAGGGAGGCCAGATAGCGCAGCAGCCGTCGTAGCGCGTCCGGGTCGGTGCCGGTGAGGCCGGCCAGGACGTCGGCGCCCAGGCCCGGCCGCTCGGCGAGGTGGTCGGCGATCCGCAGTGCGGCCATGGTCGCGACGGCCTGGGTGGCCCAGGCGCCGGTCAGCACGCCGAGCAGGGAGACCGCCGGGTCCGGCAGCGGCTCGTGCCGGCCGGGCAGGCGCACCTCGAAGCGCTGATGGCGCCTGCTGCGGAAGTACAGGACGGTCACGTCCTCGTGGCCGTTGTAGCCGCCGCCGTCGGGCACCGCGCCGCCCCGCTCCTGAAGCAGCGTGCGCAGCCCGGCCGGCACCACCGCTCCCGGCGAGGTCAGCGCGAAGGCGTGGTGCGCCTCGTGCCCGGCGGCGCGCTCGTCGGCGGCGACGGCCTCCAGCGGGGAGCCGGGCGGTACCGGCAACGCGAAGATCTCGACGCTGCGCCCGCCGACGGCCACGTGCACGATGCCGACCGGGCTCTCGCCGACGACGGCGCCGTAGCGCCGGGACAGCCGCTCGCGGACCACCACGCTCGGGGTGACGGGCCCCGGCTCCAGGCCACGGGCGCGCAGTTCCTCGCACAGCCCGTCCAGGGAGTCGGGGAAGACGAGCACGGCGGTGTGGTCGAAGACGAGGTGCCGCGCGACGTCGGCCCGGTCCCGCGCGCTCAGCTCGGGCAGCAGCTCGCCCAGGACCTGGTCCGTGTCGTGGGTGCGGACATGGTCGGCCGCGCGCCCGATCCGCTCCAGGTCGGCTTCGGCCAGGCGTGCTTGTACGACAGGGAGGTTCAATGAGGTTCCCGGTGATCGTGGGGGTGCGTGTACCGCGGCGCGTGGTCCGCGGGTCAGATGCCGGTGTAGTTCTCGGCGAAGTGGTCCTGGTGGGCGCGGGAGGTGCGCAGACTCTCCAGGCGGGCGTGCTGGAGGGCCCGCCCGTAGCGGGCCTCGGCGTCGTCACCGGACGGGCCGTGCAGCAGGCCGCTCATCCAGTGCGAGAACTCATGGGCCCGCCAGACGCGGGGCAGACAGTCGGCGGCGTACCCCTCCAGACGGCCCTCGTCCCCGTGGGCCAGGGCCTCCTCGAACGCCCGGGCCAGCCGTTCGGCCTGGAGCACGGCGAGGTTGGCGCCCTTGGCGGCCGAGGGACTGATCAGCCCGGCGGCGTCCCCGGCCAGCCACAGCCGCCCGGCGCCCGGATGCTGCAGCACGTCGGAGCGCAGGTCGACGACGGCCCGCTCCAGGACGCGGCCGGCCGTGAGCGGCCCGAACTCGGCGGTGCGCATCCGCGTCGCGAGCTCGGCCCAGATCCGGTCCTCGTCCCACTCGGCGGGGTCGGTGCCGCGTGGGCACTGGAGGTAGTAGCGGGTGACGGTCCGCGTACGCGCCATGTGGCCCGCGAACCCCCGCTCGTGCAGGGCGTACCCGACGGCCGGGAGGCTGGGCGGGGCCGCGGCCAGCACGGCCAGCCAGGAGACGCCGTGGTCCCGGCGGGCCGTGGCCACCCCCTGCGCGGTGAGGGCCCGGCGGGCGACGCCCCGGTGCCCGTCGCAGCCGGCGACGTAGCGTCCGGTCACGTCCGCGGCGCCGCGCACCCGCACCCGGCCCGCCGAGATCTCCTCGGCCTCGGCCCCGAACCGGAGTTCGCCGCCGCGCCGCAGATACTCGGCCACCAGGTCCCGCACCAGATCCTGCTGGGGGTAGACGGTGTGCACCTCGCCCTGCCCGAGCCGCCCGTAGTCGAGCGTGAACTCGCCCCGTCCGCTGCGGAACAGACAGGTTCCGTGCTCCCGTCCCCGGGCCCGCACCCCGGCGTCCAGGCCGTTGTCCGCGAGCACCCGCACGGAGTGGGCCGCGAGGAAACCGGCCCTGGCCCGCCCCTCCACGGCCTCGCGGCCCCGGCGCTCCAGGATCACGCAGTCGACGCCCCGGTCCAGCAGCAGATTCCCCAGGACCAGTCCCGCGGGACCGGCCCCGACGATCACCACACCGAACTGTTCCCCCGTGTCGAACCGTTTCCCCATGCCCGCCTCTGAAGTTGTGCTTTCGGCCAAAGGGTTTCATATCACCCTGTTCTTCACCGAACGCACACACATAAGGCCGATTAGCCCGTAAGGGTGGAGCACCGGCCGCCGGCCCGTATGCCACCGGCCAACCACCGCTCCGGCCCGGCGGGTTGACGCCGGGCCGGGCGCCGGGCGTTCCCGAGCGGGCGCCCGACCGGGGCGGACCGCGGCGCGCGGGCCGCCCCTCGGCCGTGCGTCAGGCGGCCGGGCACTCCTTCCACGCGAGGTGGTAGACCGTGCTGATGTCACCGTCCGTCGAGTCCATGGTCATGAAGCTGACCTTGTCCGGGGAGGTGGAGCCGGCCGCCACCCGCAGCTCCGTGTTGATGTTGAAGTTGCGCTGGACCCCGCAGGGCGCCCAGACCAGTTGGGCCCAGTCGGTGGAGTCGGTGGCCTGCCAGTTGTCGTCGTAGGGGCCGTTGAAGGGATGGCTCTTCTGCGCGGTGTTCGGTGAGCCCTGGAAGTAGTACGAGGCCTTCTGCGTGCCGCTCGCGCCGGGCTGCAGCGAGGCGAAGCCCCGGTAGTCGGCGCTGGCGATCGCGTAGGTGAAGCCCTGCGGGACGTGCACGACCAGGTTGAGCTGGCAGTTTCTGCGGAACGCCGTGGGATCGGAACCGCCGCCCGCCTGGGCGAGGTACGCGCTGTAGGTGACGGTGAAGGCCGTGTTGTCCTCGGAGACGGCGACCGCGGTCGTGCCCTGCGGGCAGCCCGAGCCGTTCACCGTGGCGACCTTGATGATGATCTTGTCCGGGGGCGGGTCCTCGAACCCGCCGGAAGGGTTGTGCGCGGGTATCGCGGTGGTGAGCAGAGCGGCTACCGCACCGCTCAGCAGGAGTCCACCAGCCATGATCTCTCCGGCTTCTGTGAGTGGGGGGTGACGTGCCCGCGGCCTATGGAGAACCCGTGAGGCTCCTGTGAAGACCGGAGGCGAACGCATCGTAGGAAAGCGCGGAACCGGCGGTCAGGGCGAACTCAAGCCATTCACCGCCGTGGATTTCACAGAGCGTCCGTGTGAGCGAACTCCATGGAAAAAATGGGGGTGTTGAGACATCCACCACCTCCCGGACGGCCACGGCCACGACCACGGCCCGGCGCCGGGCGCCTGGACGAAGGCGGCGGAGTAACGGAGGCTCAGGCGCCGACGGGCTGCGGCTCCGCGGCGGGTTCGGGCATGCCCGCCCTCTCCCTGCGGTGGGCGCGGACCGAGTGGATCAGGGCGACCGCCCACAGCGCCAGCAGGACGGCGTACACGCACACGGCCGGCGCACCGGACGCGGCGCCCCAGGCGTCCAGCAGGGTGCGGGCGTTGAGCAGCACGATGAGCCCGCCGACCGCCGAGCCCAGGATGCGCGGGGCGACGAAGCGGGCCAGCCAGGCGGCGACCGGGGCGATGGCCGTGCCGCCGAGGAGGAACGCGAGCACCCACGGCCAGTTCACCCCGTGCGAGCCGAGGGAGAACAGGAAGCCCAGGCTCGCGGCGACGGCCACCAGCGCCTTGCTGGCGTCGACGGAGCCGATCACCTTGCGCGGTTCGAGCCGCCCGCTGGCCAGCAGGGCGGGGGTGCCGATCAGTCCCCAGCCGCCCCCGCCGGTGGCGCCGAGGAAGCCGGCGGCGAGGCCGACCGGGACGAGGAACCGTTTGCCCAGGGGCCGGCCGAGCTTGCCGCGCGGCACCCCGTGCACGGTGAAGTGGTAGGCCACGTAGAGACCGAGTGTGAGCAGGATCACGGCCATCACCGGCTCCGCGACCGCCGTCGACATCTCCGCCAGCAGGGTCGCCCCCGCGAACGCCCCCACCGCCCCCGGCACCCCGATGCGCGCCACGACCTTCCAGTCGACGTTCCCGAACCGCGCGTGCGAGACGCCCGACACCAGCCCGGTGCCTATCTGCGCGAAGTGGACGACGGCCGAGGCCGCGGCCGGGCTCGCCCCCAGCCCCAGCAGCAGCACGGTGGAGATCACCCCGTGCGCCATCCCGAGGCTGCCGTCCACCAGCTGGGCACCCAGCCCCGCGAGAGCGAGCAGGATCAGCGTCTGCATAGGAGGTCCCGTCGTGTGTCGTCGTCCCGTTGATTCCCTGGTTTTCCCATCGGCCTAGTAGGAATCAACGCCTCCTGATGCTAGGACGTCAAGCTGAGGACACCCTTTGAGACGGCGGCGGTGAGCCGGCGCGCCCGGCGGCTACGGGTTCTCCCAGGCCGCCGGCTCCGCCGCCAGCATGCGGACCTGGTCCGGAAGGGCGTCGGCTGCGATGTCGGCGACGGTGACGCCCTCCAGGATGCGGCGCACATTGGCGCGCAGGGCGATCCACAGGGGGAGCAGGGGCTGGGCGGAGCCGGTGTACTCCAGGCCCGTGGGACGCTCGCCGCGGACGGAGACGATCGGGCCGTCGACGGCGCGGATGACGTCCGCGACCGTGATCTTCGACGCCTCGCGCGCGAGGCGGTAGCCGCCGTTGCCGCCGCGCCGGCTGTCGACGACGCCGGCCCGCCGCAGGTCGCCGAGGATGCCCTCGAGGAACTTGTGCGGAATGTCCTGCGCGGCGGCGATCGCCTCCGCCTTCACCGGTCCGCCGTCCTGCCGAACGGCGAGTTCAAGAACCGCCCGTACCGCGTAATCCGCCCGTGCCGAGATCCTCATACGACCATTGTGCTGGCTGGGGCCGTACCCGAAGACCGCGTGCGCGCCCGACGGCCGGCCCCACAAGCAGGGGCCGTGCTCCTACGCCAGCCGGATCACGTTCCACGACAGCGGTTCGAGTGTGGTGCTGAGGGTGCCGTCCGTGAGGGCGGTGCCCTCGGCCGCGTGGGGCTCGACGCGGCCGGGGTCGTCGAGGGTGTTGCGCGCGTCCGGGTCACCGTCCGCCAGGACGCTGTGCTCGACCACCGACGTCAGGTCCAGGCGGTTCAGTGCGATGTCGAGGGGCAGGGACTCGGTGCGGCTGCGGTTGACGGCGAAGACGGTGACGCTGCCGTCCTCCGCCCGGACCGCGGTGGCGTGCAGCAGGTCCGTCTCGCCGTACTTCTTCGTCTCGTACGTCGGGGAGTCGACCCGCACGTCGAGGACCTGGCCCAGGCCGTGCCGGGCGGCCTGCGCGAAGGGGAAGAAGGTCGTCTGGCGCCAGGCCGGGCCGCCCGGCTCGGTCATGATCGGGGCGATGACGTTGACGAGCTGGGCGAGGCAGGCGACGGTGACGCGGTCCGCGTGCCGGAGCAGGGCGATGAGCAGCGAGCCGAAGACGACGGCGTCGGTGACGCTGTAGTTGTCCTCCAGCAGGCGCGGCGCCTCGGGCCAGTCGTGCTGCTCGAACGTCTTGGCGCGCGCCTCCCACTCGGGCAGGTACCAGACGTTCCACTCGTCGAAGGAGAGGTTGATCCTCTTCTTCGACTTCAGCCGCGCCCCGACGTGGTCGGCGGTGGCGACGACGTTCTCGATGAAGGACTCCATGTCGACGGCCGAGGCCAGGAAGGAGTCGACGTCGCCGTCCTCGGGCCAGTAGTAGGCGTGCAGGGAGACGTAGTCGACGAGGTCGTACGTCTCCCTCAGGACCGTCGCCTCCCACTCGGCGAAGGTCGGCATCGCCTGGCTGGAGGAGCCGCACGCGACCAGTTCGACGCCCGGGTCGGCCTGGCGCATCGCGCGGGCGGTCTCGGCGGCGACGCGGCCGTACTCCTCGGCGGTCTTGTGACCGGTCTGCCAGGGGCCGTCCATCTCGTTGCCCAGGCACCACAGCCTGATCCCGAAGGGGTCCTTGTCGCCGTGGGAGACGCGGAGGTCCGAAAGGGCCGTGCCCTCGGGGTGGTTGGCGTACTCCTGGAGCTCCAGGGCCTCGGCGACGCCCCGTGTGCCGAGGTTGACCGCCATCATGGGCTCGGCCCGGGGGCCGAGCCTGCGCAGGAAGGCGATGTACTCGGAGAGGCCGAAGCGGTTGGTCTCGGTGGAGTGCCAGGCGAGGTCGAGGCGGCGGGGGCGCTCCTCGGCGGGGCCGACGGAGTCCTCCCACCGGTAGCCCGAGACGAAGTTTCCGCCAGGGTAGCGGACCGCGGTGACGCCCAGTTCGCGGACGAGGTCCAGCACGTCCTGGCGCAGGCCGGCCTCGTCGGCGGCCGGGTGGCCCGGTTCGAAGATGCCGGTGTAGACGCAGCGTCCGAGGTGTTCGACGAAGGATCCGAAGAGACGGGGGCTGACCTCGCCGACGGTGAAGGCGGGGTCGAGGGTGAAGCGGGCGCTGTGCATGGTGGCCTTTCGCAGAGGGTGGTTCCGGTTCGATTGCGTGTGCGGCTGCGGGGGCGGGGGCGTTCGGGCCGGCCGTGCCCCCGCACGCCCTTTACTGGCCGGCCAGGCCCGTGTGGGCGCTTGTCGTCATGCGCTCGCACCTTCCTGCGCGGCGGTGTGGCCGTCCATGGGGTTCTTCATGGCGGGGAGCTCGCCGAACTGCTCCCTCATCCGCATCCGCCGCGCGGCCGCGGCGGGCCTGGCCGAGCCCATCGTCGAGGAGACGACGATCGGGCCGAGGTCCTGGGCGAGGATGCCGGCCGACCCGGCGAACCCCGCCTTCGGCTCGGTGGCCTGGTGGTCCATGGCGGACACGTACGCGTGCCGCGGGGTGAGCTTCCGGTACGCGGGCGTGGACAGCGTCGGCGTGTACGCCGGGATGTGGCCGCCGGCCGCCCACTGGAGGGCGTGCTTGACGACGTGCGCCGCGAGCCGGTGCGCGCCCTCGTCGGCGGCGCCGCCGCGGCCGGCCTGGTGCGGCAGGACGAACGAGTGCGACTCGGCGCGGGTGGCCCGTCCGCCGAAGACGGGCCGCAGCGGGGTGGCCCCGCAGTCGGTGCCCGCGCCGGGACGACGTAGCCGTCGGTGACCGGCATCGCGATCATGTCGGAGCCGTCGCCGCCGCTGAAGAGGTTCCAGTACCGCACCCGGGTGTCCGCACCGGACGCGAGTGCGTCGGCGCCGGCGCCGAGTGCGGCGAAGCCGGAGCTGCCGGCGACGGCGACTCCGCCGGCGGCTGCCAGGAGGTGCCTGCGGCTGAGGTCAGGTCGTCCCATTGCCTTGCCCTATCCGTGCGAGTTGCCTGCCCTGTCCGTGCGAGATCCCGTGCCCGTCCGGGATACGGGGGTGAGGTGATGCTGTTCGATATGTCGAATTATGCTCGTAACTTCGAACGGGACCGTAAGGAGGAAGCGCTTGCCAGTCAATGCTTCGGACATGACTTTCCGGCCAGGGAGGTCGTTCCGGCTTCAATTTCCGGCGCAGGATCACCTGACGTGGACCGGACCGGCCGCGTAGTCTCGGACCGCCTGTTGAGCGGCGGGAGGCGTCGGAAGGGGGGAACGGTGGACATCGCGGGCGCGCGGAGGAAGGCGGTCCGGATCGCTGCTGGACTGCGGCGCTCGCGGCGGGTGACCGGAATGCGGGAGTTGACCGAGGGCCTCGGCGCCGCCGTCCGGGCGAGACCCGAACCGCCGTCCGGCTCCCATGACCTGTGCCGGGTGCTGTGCAAGGAGATGAGCGCGCTGCGCGGCGGACGGCCCGTCGAGCTGCGCTTCGAGCGCTTCCCCGACGAGATAGAGGTCACCGGGCTCTGGGTGGAGTTCCAGGACTTCGACCTGGTCATCGTCGAGGAGCGGGCCGAGGCGGTGCAGCAACTGGTCATCCTGGGGCACGAGTTGTGGCATCTGCACGCCGGGCACAGCCACCATCACGTGGCCGGGGCGGCGCTGGCGGGCCGGAGCGCGTGGACCGACGTGGCGCTGTCCGTGGCGGCGCGCGACGGCTCCCGGGTGGCCGACGAGGCCGAGGCCGACGACTTCGGGCACCGGCTCGCCGCCGCGTTCCGGCCACTGCTGTCCGGGCGGGACGCGGAGGCGCCGCTCGACCCCTTCCAGCGGTCCCTGGGGTACCGGGGGCGCAGGGGCACGGCGCGGTGACGCCGGGCGCGTCACCACTCGCCTGGTCCCCCGCGGCGTTCGTCAACGAGTTCTACCCGTCCTTCTGGTGGATCCCGGCCGGCGTCCTGATCGCCGCCCTGGCCATCAAACTGCCCACCATCGTCCGGTTGTGGAGCGACCCGCTGCTGCGCGCCGTGGGCGGTGTGCTGCTGCTGGCCTGCGCGGTGTTCGTGTCCGTGGCGCCGTCGACGATCGCCTGGGTCAACCGGGTCACGGGCGTGCCCAACATCTCGGCGCCCTGGGTGTATTCGCTGCTGACCGCGTTCTGCGGCTCCTGCCTGCTGCTGATCATCGCCTGGCGCAACGGCCTGGGCGACCGCTCCGCCTCGACCGTGCGCGCCGTGCGCTGGGTGGTCGCGGGTTCCCTCGGGGTGATCGTCGCGCTGTGGGCGCTGTTCGCGCTCGCGGACGCGCCCGTGGAGCGGCTGCGCGACCTGGACACGTACTACGCCGACACGCCGTACATGCGCGAGATGATCCTGCTCTACCTGCTCGCGCAGACCGCGGCGACCGTGATCACCTCGGGGCTGATCTGGAACTGGATCCGCACCGACGGGCTCGACGCGTGGCTGCGCTGGGGCCTGAAGTTCCTCGGCGTCGGCTACGCCGCCCAGCTCTCCTTCTACGCCGTCAAACTCCCCGCCGTGGTGGCCCGCTGGTTCGGGCGGGACCTGGACTGGCTGAGCACCGGCGCGGCGCCGCCCCTGGCCTGTCTCTCCGCGATCCTGATCGCGATCGGCTTCATCCTGCCGCACGCCGGCCAGTACCTGCACGAACGCTGGCGCGTCCGCCTGGCCCACCACAGGCTGCGCCCGCTCTACGTCCTCATGCGCACCGTCGACGGCGGCGGCATCTCGTTCGTCCTGCGCACCGCACCCGAACTGCGGCTCATCCGCCGGGAGACGTTCATCCGCGACGTCCTGCTCCCGCTGGCCCGGCACATCGACGAGGACCGGCGCCGCCGGACGTACCGGACCGCCCTCGCCCTCGGCCACACCCCCGGGGACGCCAAGGCGCTCGCGTCCGCGGCCGCGATCCAGGACGCGGTGGAGAGCCGGCGCCGGTCACCGCGGGCCGAGCCCGCCCACGACCCCGACACCACGGATCTGCTCCACGACATCGCCACGGTCTCCCGCGCCTTGCGGCGGACGGAGGAACTGACGGCGATACGGGGGCGGTTGGCGGCGGACGGTGCGGCGGGACGGGAGCACGGCGACGCTCCCGCCCTGCCCTGACGTGCCGCCGCGTGCAGTTCCGTGCCGCCGGGGGGGCGGCTCCCTGCCGCCGCGGGCCGCTCAGCCGGTGAACGGCGGCTGGGGCAGGCCCTTTCCGGCGCCGGGGACGACCAGGAGGGAACCGGCCACCGGGTGGGGCCGGTCGAGACCCACGCGGGCCGTCGTGATGTACAGGTCCGTCAGGTCCGCGCCGCCGAAGGCGCAGGCCGTGACGCGGGGCGTCGGCAGTTCGATCACCCGGTCGAGCTCGCCGTCGGGGGTGTAGCGGCGCACCGCACCGCCGTCCCACAAGGCGACCCACACGCAGCCGTCGGCGTCCACGGTCAGCCCGTCGGGGAAGCCGGCGCCCTCCTCGACCTGGGCGAACCGGCGCCGGTCCACGACACGGCCGTCCTCGTGGTGGAAGACGTCGACCTGCCGGGTCGGCGAGTCGACGTAGTACATCAGCCGGCCGTCGGGGCTCCAGCCGGTGCCGTTGCTGACGGCCACGTCGTCGAGGACGGTCACGGCGGCGCCGTCCCCGGTGATCCGGGACAGCGTGCCGCCGCCCGGCGCCTCGTCGTAGCGCATGGTGCCGGCCCAGAGGGAGCCGTCGGGGGCGACGGCGGCGTCGTTGCCGCGCCGGCCGGGCACGGGTTCGTGGTGCAGCCAGCGGAAGGTGCCGTCGGGGTCGACGAGCCCGACGCCGTCGCGCAGGTTCAGCACGAGCCCGCCGCCGGCCCGCGGCTTCGCGGCGCCGACGTGCTGCTCGGTGGTGCGGACGCCGCGGCGCCCGGAAGCCGGCTCGTACGTGTGCACGCGCGAGCCGAGGATGTCCACCCAGATCAGCCGCTCCCGGACGGCGTCCCAGGTGGGCCCCTCCCCCAGGCCGGCCTCGGCCGGTACCGCCACCTCGAACCTGTGCGTCATGCCAGGCTCCGGTGACCGAGCCGCTCCGAGAGCTCGACGGCGCCCTTCGCGGCGAGCTGCTCCAGCTCGGCGCGCCGCTCGTCGCTCCAGCGGATCATGGGGACGGAGATGGAGAGGGCGGCGACGACCTGCCCGGTGCGGTCCCGCACCGGCGCGGCCACGCAGCTGACGTCCGGGTTGGACTCACGGCTCTCGACCGCGATCCCGCGCTGCCGGATCTGCGCGAGGGCCTCGCGCAGGGCACCCGGCTCGGTGATGCTGTTGGGTGTCATCGCGACGAGCTCGGCGTCGTCCGGAATGCGCGAGGTGAGCTCCGGCTCCGGAAGGGAGGCCAGCAGCATCTTGCCCACGGAGGTGCAGTGCGCCGGGAGCCGGCGCCCCGCGGCGGACACCATACGCACCGCATGGGTGGAGTCCACCTTGGCGATGTAGATGACGTCGGTGCCCTCCAGGATGGCCACGTGCACGGTCTCGTCGCAGGTCTCGGCGACGGACCGGGCGACCTGCTGGCCCTCGGCGGCGAGGTCCAGCTGCTCGGCGTACCGGCTGCCGAGCTGGTACGGCCGCACCCCGAGGCGGTAGCGTCCCGGCTGCCCGGGCACCTGCACGATGTAGGACCGGGCGGCGAGCGTGGTCACCAGCTCGTGCACGGTGGTGCGCGGCAGCTGCAGCCTGCGCACGATGTCGGGGGCGGAGAGCGTCCCGTCCCCGTCGAGGAAGAGCTCGAGAATGTCGAGAGCCCGGGTCACGGCAGGTACGAGGCGTCCCACGACCGGTCCCCTCCCTTGGTATCTGAGGCGTCTATGTTCGAGATTTCAACAGACGATCGGCATGACGAACACAGGCTAGTCATAGAGCGTTTGCCCCGGCAATGGTTCTGCGGATCCCGAGCATTCCGGTGACCCCGGGAACCGGCCAGAATGCCTGACAGCACGGTTCTCCCCGACCGTCCCGACATGATCGGAGTGCCCGTGGAGGTGCTGGTGACAGGGGGCAGCGGGTTCGTCGGCTGCCACCTGGTGAAGCGTCTGCTGGAGCGCGGGCACCGGGTCCGCACCACCGTCCGCAGCACGGCGGACGCCCGCAAGGTGGCGCCCCTGGAGAGCCTCCGGGAGCGGTTTCCCGGGCAGCTTGACCTGTTCGAGGCCGATCTTCTCGCGGACGGCGCGTTCGACGAGGCGATGGAGGGGTGTGAGGTCGTCTTCCATGTCGCCTCGCCCTTTCTGATGCCGGAGAAGATCAAGGACGGGCGGCGGGACGTCGTCGAGCCCGCGCTCGCCGGGACGCGGAACGTGGTCGGGAGTGTGGAGCGGACGCCCGGTGTGCGCAGGTTCGTGTTCACCTCCACCGTGGGCGCCGTCTTCGGTGACTACGCCGACGTGCTGGAGATGGAGGGGCAGGTGTTGCGGGAGAGGTACGTCAACACCACCAGCACCGTCGAGAACAATCCGTACCACTACGCCAAGACCGTCGCGGAGCTGGCCGCCTGGGAGGCCGCGAAGGCGCAGGACCGGTGGCGCATGGTCGCCGTGAACGCCGGCCTCGTGCTCGGGCCCTCCCTCACCCCCGCCTCGCAGTCGGGCAGCCTCTTCCTCCTCGACGAGCTCTTCAAGGGCTACTTCTGCTACGGCGCCCCCGACTTCAGCTTCACCACGGTCGACGTCCGGGACCTGGCCGACGCCCACATCGCCGCGGCCGAGCGGCCGGACGCGCAGGGGCGGTACATCGTCGCGGCGGAACGGATGACCTCCTTCCACGAGATGGCACGCATCATCCGGGGGCGGTACCCCGGAAACCTGCGGCTGCCGCGAACCCGCCTGCCGCACTGGCCCGTTCGCCTCCTCGGCCCCGCCTTCGGGCTGAGCCAGGACTACATCCGCAAGCACCTCGGCATCCGCTTCGAGGTCGACAACGGCCGGAGCGTGAGCGAACTGGGCATCCGCTATCGCCCCGTGGCGGAGACCTTGCTCGATCACTACGCGGCCTGGCGGGCACAGCGCGCCTCCCGGTAGCCCCGGTCACCGGCGCCCCGCCTCCCCCAGCACTCCCCTCAACCGCTGCGCCCTCAGCACCAGTTCCAGCTCGAAGCGGCGGTCGGGGTCGTCGATCTCGTCGCCCCAGAGCTCGCGGATCTGACGCAGGCGGTAGCGGACCGTCTGCGGATGGACGCCCAGCCGGGCGGCCACCTCCGGCGCCCCGCCCCGCGTCTCCAGCCACGCCAGCAGCGTCTGCGCGAGCCGGCGCCCGTGC
Source organism: Streptomyces sp. NPDC101225 (assembly GCF_044767585.1). Taxonomy (NCBI): domain Bacteria; kingdom Bacillati; phylum Actinomycetota; class Actinomycetes; order Kitasatosporales; family Streptomycetaceae; genus Streptomyces; species Streptomyces sp. NPDC101225. Next base: position 227,901 of record NZ_JBIWOE010000003.1, on the reverse strand, counting down.
GTCGGCCCGCAGTGGGTCAGCGGCGCGAGGCACCGCAGCGCCAGATCGTCGAGCAGCTCCTCGGGCTGGAGCAGCACCAGCGCCTCCGTGTGCTCGGTGCAGTACAGGACGTCCCCGGCGGGGAGCAGATCCCGTTCCATCAGACGGACCGCCGCCTCGGCCCAGCGCAGCGACTTCGCCGCGTCGGCCAGCGGTACGGGCGGTCCGATCGCCCCGGACCAGCCGGTCAGCGCCCGGTGCAGTAATTCGGGCCGGCCCGCCGCGTCCGGTTCGGGGACGACCATGCGGGGCTGCTCGTACTCCATGTCGAGCAGCACGCCCTGTCCGACGGCGGGCGCGACCGCCTCCCGCGCCGGACGCAGCAGCACCCCGACCGCGACCTTGCGCGGCAGCTGCCAGCCGACCCGCGCGGCCCGCTCGGTGAGCGCCTCGGCCGGATCGCCCCGGTGGTGTTCGGCCAGCAGCAGCTCCATCAACCGCCGCTGCAGCCGCAGCCGTTCACCGGCCTGGCGGGCGGCCGCCTCGGCGTAACCCCGTACGGACTGATCGACCAGGCCGTCCAGATACTCGTACCCCGCGTCGACGAGCTCGTACATCGCGGGCGGCGGGATCTCGACGCGCTGGCCGATCTCGGCGAAGCGGCGCCAGGCCAGGCGGACGCCCAAGCGGTAGATCGCCTGCAGCGAGTCCAGGGAGCGGCCGTGCAGGCCCTCGCCCCGCCCGAACTCCTGGAACACGCCCGGCGGGACCGAGGGGCGGCCCTCCGACCGTTCCAGGTGCTGGACGAAGACCTCGATGGCGCGCCGGATGCCGACCAGGGCCATCGGCTCGCCGGACTCGTCGAGGACGACGGGCAGGTGGGGGTACTCGCGGCGGATCTCGCTCAGGATCTCCTCGGCGAGCGAGGGCGCCTCCGCCATGGCGATCGCGGCGAAACGGCGGACCTGGAGACGCGGGACGTCGTGCCAGGCCGAGCGGCTCGTCAGGGCCGGGGAGCGGGCGGGCGCCACCGTCAACTCCCCTGCCGGGCTTGCTCGTAGGTGATCAAGGGGGTGTTGGGCTGGTCGGGGGTCGCGTCGAGCAGCGCGACGATGCCGAGGGCCGCACCCACGGCGAGGGCCGCGGCGGCCAGGACGGTCAACGCGGCGGCGAGCAGTCTGGACATCGCAGGGTCAGCCTCTCTGTCCGAAAGGTCGTCCCCACCCGGCGGTCCCACACCTGCCTGTCGAGCCAGTCTCGACAAGCATTGACACCGCGTCAAGAGGCGCCTACGGTCTCCGGCCACATGGAGCGGCCCGAACTGGAGACATCCACCCCCCTGGAGTCCGGATGCGCCGTACAGCCTCCCCTCTTTCGCTGATCCTTCTGGGACTCGGCGTGTTCTTGCTGGTCCTGGCGCCGATGCTGGTCTGGTACGTGGAGCCGCGGGCCGCCGTGAACCCGATCGACATCGACACCACGGCCGTCTACCGCGGCACCGGCAGCTACTTCGACACCGACGCGGTGGAGACCCTGCACGACCAGCGGATCACGGTCACCCAGCAGGTGCGCGGCAACGTCGAGGACAGCGAGAAGAGCGGGCGGGCGGTGTGGGACGTGACGACGGCGGTCGACACCGACAAGTCGCTGCCGGCCGCCGATCCGCACGACGCGCTGGAGTTCTTCCTGAACCGGTGGGTGACCGACCGGCGCACCAACCAGCCGGTGCACTGCTGCCAGGAGAACCCGTACTTCGAGGGCGACTCCTATCTGAAGTTCCCCTTCGACGTGCACAAACGCTCCTACACCTGGTGGGACAACTCCCTCGGCGACACGGTCGTCCTGCACTACGCGGGCACCAGGAAGATCCAGGGCTACCGGGGGTACCGCTTCACCGGCTCGGTCTCGCCGACGAAGATCGGCACCCGGCTGGTGCCGGGCGCGATCGTCGGGCAGCAGAACAAGCCGCAGGTGCTGGCCGAGGAGTGGTACTCCAACCACGGCGTGCAGCTCGTCGTCGACCAGCGCACCGGCCGGGTGCTCTACGCCCAGGTCGGCCCGCGTCGCACGCTGCGCGCGCCGGGGTCGGCGAAGGACGCGGTCGTGCTGCTGGACAGCCGGAAGCTGGCGTTCACCACGGCGACGCAGAAGGACCAGGTGAAGCAGGCCAAGACGGAGAGCGGCCGGCTGCGCATGGTGGGGCGGACGTTGCCGGTCGGCGCCGCTGTGGCCGGATTCGTCCTGGCGGCAGTGGGTGTGGTTCTGGTGGTAAGAGGGCGCAAAGGTCGCCATCGTCCCGACAAGGGAGGAACTTCACCGGCTCAGCTCACGAAGTGACATGACGTCAGTTCTAATAAAGCCGCAAATTGTCACCCCGGTGAGTAGCCGTGGAGAACGGGTGGGCGAAAACTGTCCAACCCCACCCGAGCACAGGCTGTCCACATGCCCCGCCCATGAAGAACTCAGTCCCCCCACAGCAAGTCCGGAAACCACCGCTGAGTTCCGCACCCTGAGACGAGTTGGAGCACCCATGCCCCAGCACGTGCCTTCCCCTCCCCCACTCACGAACGCACTCGAGCGGGGGGACCGTCGCACCGATCACCTCCGGGCGGCGCAGCACCGTCCGGTACACCCCCCACAACCGCGCCGAATCGTTTTTCTCGCCCACCGTGATCTGGACAATCCGGCCGCCGGCGGCTCCGAGCTGCTGGTCGACCGGCTGGCCGACGGGCTCACCGCCCTCGGTCACCAGGTGACGCTGATCTGCGGCGGTCCCGCGGTGTTCCGGGACTACCGGGTCGTGTCCGCCGGCGGGGAGTTCGGCCACTATCTGCGCGCACGCTCCGCCTTCGCCCGTCAGGTCGGCGAGACCGATCTGCTGGTCGAGGTCTGCAACGGGATGCCGTACCTGGCACCTCTGTGGCACCGGGGCCCCACCCTGTGCCTGGTCAACCACGTCCACTCCGACCTGTGGAAGATGCGGTTCGGCGGGCCCCTGCTGCCCGCCGCCCGGCTCGGCCGAAGACTTGAGCAGTGGGCGCTGACCGGTGCCCAGCACCGGAGCCTGCTGGTCGCCGTCTCCCCCTCGACGGCGCATGCCCTGCGGGGAATCGGCGTGGAACGGGACCGGATCCGGGTCGTCCACAACGGCGTGGAGGAGCCGGGGCCGCGCGCCGACCGTTGCCCCGAGCCGCTGTTCGTGGCGGTCGGCCGCCTCGTCGAGTACAAGCGGATCGATCTGCTGCTCAGACTCTGGGAACGGGTGCGGCCCGTCACCGGCGGCCGGCTGGTGATCGTGGGCGACGGGCCCGAGCGGGCCGGTCTGGAGCGACTGGCCGGGCCCGGCGTGGAGTTCGCGGGCCATGTCTCCGAGGCGGAGAAGCACCGGCTGCTGTGCGCGGCATGGCTGCTGCTGCACCCGTCCGCCGTGGAGGGATGGGGTCTCGTCGTCACCGAGGCGGCCGCCCGGGAGACCCCGACGATCGCCTTCGACGTGCCGGGGCTGCGGGACTCCGTCGTGGACGGGGAGACGGGTGTGCTCGCGCACGGCGAGTCCTCCTTCGCCGCCGCCTGGTGCACGCTGTCCCTGTCCGGGGCACGGCGGGAGGCGATGGGCAAGGCCGCGCGGGACCGCGCGGCGCGCTATCGCTGGCACCGGACGGTGAGACAGTTCCGGGCCGTGGCCGCCGAGGCGGTGCGGGGCTGGGCGCCATGACGCCCCTGCGCCGGGTCGGTGCGGCCGGTGCACGGCTGCGGGCCCGTCGTGGCCTGTCGCGCAGTTCCCCCCGCCCCCGAAGGGGCGCTGCCGGGGGCCCGTCCATGAAGGACCCCTCCTTTCGGCGTTCGCTCGCTCTGTGGCGTGCCTTCCGGCACGAGCAGGACGATCCGCAGAGGTGCTACGCGCTGCTGGCCCGTGACGCCGTCGATCAGGTCGAGGGCTACGGCGGGGCCGTCCACGAGCGGACCGTCGTCGACGTCGGCGGGGGCGGGGGGTACTTCACCGAGGAGTTCCGGCGGCGGGGCGCGCACGCGTATCTCTTCGAGCCCGACGTGCGGGAGCTGGGTGAGAAGCCGCCCGACGGGACCGTCATCGCGGACGGCTATCTGCTGCCGCTGTCCGACGGGGCCGCCGACGTGACCTTCTCGTCGAACGTGCTGGAGCACGTGGCCGATCCGCAGACGTTCCTGAGCGAACTCGCCCGGGTGACGCGGCCCGGCGGGCTCATCTACGTCTCCTTCACCAACTGGCTGTCCCCGTGGGGCGGTCACGAGTGGGCCCCCTGGCACTACTTCGGTGCCGAGCGGGCCCGCGCCCGCTATCTGCGCCGTACCGGAAGACCCGCCAAGCACACCCTCGGCGAGAACCTCTTCGCCGTGCACATCGGCACGACCCTGCGGCAGGTCCGCGCCCGCGACGACGTCGCCATCGTCTCGGCACGCTCCCGCTACTGGCCCCTTCTCGCCGAGACGGTCGTCAAGGCGCCCGGCCTCCGCGAGGTGGCCACCTGGAACCTCCTTCTCATCCTCCGGCGGTGTCCCCCATGACGACCACGGTCCAGGCTCCTCCCCCGGCAGCCGTCCCCACCTCCACGGCCGCCTCGGGCCCGCCGGAGGGCCCGCGGTCGCGGCGCTGGCTGCTGGGGTTCTGGGCCGTGGCGTTCGTGCTGTTCGCGGCGGTGCATCCGGGCCGCCAGACCTTCGACACCAAGCTCGGTGTCACGGTCGACCCGGGTGCCTTCTTCTCCGACCTGGGGCAGCTCTGGCACGACCAGGGCTCCTTCGGCGGGATCCAGGACCAGTACGCCGGCTACCTCTGGCCGATGCTGCCCTTCTACTGGCTGGCGCACGTCCTGCACCTGCCGGTGTGGCTGGCGGAGCGGCTGTGGATGTCGCTGCTGGTGTCCGTCGCCTTCTGGGGTGCGCTGCGGCTGGCCGAGCGGCTCACCGTGGGCAGCCGCGGGTCCCGGCTGCTCGCCGCGGTGGCGTACGCCCTGTGGCCGGTGTTCACCATCGTCGTCGGGTCCACGTCGGCGGCCGTGCTGCCCGGCGCCTTCCTGCCCTGGGTGCTGCTGCCGCTGACCGACGAGCGCTACTCGGCACGGGTCGCGGCCCTGCGCTCGGCGCTCGTCGTGCCGTTCATGGGCGGCGTCAACGGCGCCTCGACGCTGGCCTCGCTGCTTCCGGTCGGGCTCCATCTCCTGTCCCGCCCGCCCGGACCACGCCGGCGCAAGCTGATCGCCTGGTGGGTGCCGGGCGTGATCGTGGCGACGGCCTGGTGGTGGATACCGCTGCTGATGCTCGGCGTCTACGGCGAGAACTTCCTTCCGTACGTGGAGAGTTCGCAGACCACGACGTCCACGATGGCGGCGACGGAGGGGCTGCGCGGGGCCGGCAACTGGGTCGCGTACCTGCATTTCGGCGAGGCGTGGCTGCCGGCCGGCTGGACCGTCGCCTCCTCGGTCGTCGTCATCGTCTGCTCGGCGCTGGCGGCCGGCCTGGGGCTCGCCGGCCTCGCCCGACGCGACATGCCGGAACGGCGGTGGCTGGTGCTGACGGTGATCTCCGTCGTGCTGGTGCTGTTCGCCGGGTACGGCGGCGCGTTCGGCGCGCCCTTCCACGGGACCGTGCAGGACTGGCTGAACGGCTGGCTGGTCCCCTTCCGCAACATCTACAAGTTCCAGACCGGCCTCGCGCTGGCCCTGGTCCTGGGTCTCGCCCATCTGGTGGGCGTGGCGGCCGTGCGGCGCGGCGCGCGGCCGGTGCGCGGGCGCCGCTTCGCCCCGCTGATCGCGGCCGTCCTGATCCTGCCGGGCCTCATGTGGCCGTACCTCAACGGCTCCCTGCTCGGCCCCGGCTCCTTCCAGGAACTCCCCACGTACTGGAAGACCACCGCCGACTGGCTGCAGAAGTACTCCCCCGACTCCCGCGCGCTGGTGGTGCCCGCCACCGCGCACGGCCTCTACAGCTGGGGCGCGCCGATCGACGAGCCCCTCGACGTCCTCGCGAAGTCACGCTGGGCGCAACGTGACTTCGTCCCCTTCGGCACCCCGGGCAACCGGCGCACGATGGACGCCGTGGAGCAGGCCCTGGCCACCGGGAGCGATGTCCCGGGCCTGGCCGACTACTTGAGCCGGGCGGGCATCCACTACGTCGTCGTACGCAACGACCTCGACCCCACCCAGGCCGACACGGTGCCGACCTCGACCGTGAAGCGGACGCTGGAGCAGTCCGGCTACGAGCGGGTGACGGGCTTCGGCCCGGTGATGACCGGCGGCGTCATCGCCCATGACGCGCCGCTCCAGGTGGAGGGGCTGTATCCGCGGCAGCGGGCGGTCGAGATCTACCAGCCGTCCGGTACGGACGTGCCACGGCCGGGCCAGGCGCATCTGCTGCCCGTGTCCGACACGGCCGTCGTCTCCGGCGGACCCGAGTCGCTGCTGCCCCTCGCCGCCGAGCTGCGCGGCCGGCCGGCCGTGCTGACCGGCGACAACCACCCCGGCCTCGGCACGCCGCCGCTGCAGATCACCGGCGACGGGCTGCGCCGCGCGGACACGCGGTTCGGGCTGGTCACCGCCAACACGTCCTACACGTACACGAGTTCGCAGCGCAACGCGCCGAACGCCGTGCAGGACGCGGGGCGGAAGCCGCACCAGATCCTGCCCGTCACGGGCCTCGGCCACCAGACGGTCGCCCAGCTGCGCGGCGCCCGCTCCGTGACGGCGTCCTCCAGCGGCAACTGGCTCTTCCACCTCCCCCAGTACGACCCGGTGAACGCCTTCGACGGCAACCCGGACACGGCGTGGGCGGAGGGCTCGCCGGGTTCGGCGGACGGGCAGTGGCTGCGTATCGCCTTCACGGACCCCTACGCGATGCCGTCCTCGTTCAAGGTGACCCCGCTGCCGCAGGAGAGCGTGCGCTCGGCGGCGACCAAGGTGCGGGTGGAGACCGAGAAGGGGGCGGTGACCAGCTTCCTGCGCCCGAACGGCCAGACGCAGAGCGTCAAGGCGCCCAAGGGCACGACGCGTTGGATGAAACTGACGATCACCGAGTCGGTGGCCCGCCGCACCGGTCTGACCGGCGCGGGCTTCTCGGAGATCGGCCTGCCCCATGTGCGGGTGACCCGCCTGCTGCGGCTACCCACGGACGCGGCGTCCACCGACGCCGCCGCCGAGCAGGTCTCGCTGCACCGCGCCGCCGACCCCACCGGCCTCTCCGCGACGGGCATGGAGGCGGGCCTGCACCGCCGCTTCTCCACGGCCACGGCGGGGACCTTCGGGATCCGGGCGAGCGCGGTGCCGGTACCCGGCGAGGCGCTCGACAGGCTGCTCTACGAGGTCGCCCCCGACCAGCAGAACCGCATCGTGGCGACCGCCGACTCGACGGCGCCGCTGGGCGCGGGCGTGTCGGCGCGCAACCTCACCGACGGCGATCTGACGACGGCGTGGATCGCCGGGGACCGCCCCACGATCCATCTCGGCTGGAGCGGGAAACAGCCGATCGGCGAGGTGGTCCTGGCCCCGGCGGGCGGACTGTCCACCCGCCCGACCCAGGTGGACATCAGCTCACCGGACGGCGCGACGATCGCCGGCGTCGACGACAACGGCGTGGTCCGCTTCGACCCGATCACCACCGACCACCTGGACATCACGATCACCCGGACCGCGCCGCTGACCCTGCACAACCCGGTCGCCGACGAGGACCTCCAGCTGCCGGTGGGGCTGACCGAGGCCTACGTCCCGGCCCTGGACCGGTACCGCACCCCGCAGCCGAGCGACAGCCGGACCTTCTCGCTGCCGTGCGGGCGGGGACCGGACGTGGCGGTGGACGGCGAGCTGTACCAGACGGGCGTGAAGGGGACCGTACGGGACCTGCGCGAGCACCGGCAGGTGACGGTGACGCTCTGTCAGCGGGGCCGTGGCGACACGGGGTTGGAGCTGTCCGCGGGCAGCCACCGGCTGGAGGCCGGGGACGCCGGGCCGCTCGTCCTGACGGATGTCACGCTGACCCGCGGCACGGTCGCCGGGCCCACCGCCGCGCCCCGGCGGCTGACGATCAGGGACTGGCTGGGCGACCGCCGCGAGGTGGCCGTCGGCTCCGGCGCGGCCGTCTACCTGACGACGTACGAGAACTTCAACGACGGCTGGCGGGCCACCCTGGGCGGCAAGGAGCTGACCCCGGTCCGCCTCGACGGCTGGCAGCAGGGCTGGCGCATCCCGGCGGGAGCGGGCGGCACCGTCAAGCTGACGTACGGGCCCGCGACGACCTACCAGGGCGGGCTGATCGGCGGCGCGGCCGGTCTCGCGGTCCTGGTGGGCCTGGTCGTGTGGCGCCGGCGCGCGCCGAACCCCGACCCGCTCCAGCCGGTGCCGCCGCTGCCCGGGCTGTGGCTCGGCACGGTGGCGCTGACGGCGGTGGGCGTCGTGATCGCCGGGTGGCTCGCGCTGCTGGTGCCCGCGCTGGCGCTGCTCGCCCGCCGGCGGCACGCCCTGCTGGTGCCGATCGCGTTCGCCGCCCTCGCGGGGGCCGGCATCGCGGCGGCGACGGGCGCCGGCGAGCCGGCGGGCGCGGGCCGCGGCGCGTTCGGGCACGCCGCTCAACTGCTGGCGCTGATCGGGCTGTTCGCGGGCGTGGCGAGCGTACGGGAGCCCGGCGAGGGACCGGGCTCCACGGCGGTGCTGCCCTTCGTGCCCGGACCGGACCCAACACCCGCCCCCGAGGCACCAACCCGCCCGAGGAAGGGCGATCCGGCATGACCGCACTCGACCATCCCGCCCGCGCGGACGGTCCGGCCCGTCCGCCCGGCCGTATCCCCTTCCCCGTCGTGGACGAGGTCGCCCGGCACTGCCTCCAGGAGGAGGAGCCGGAGACCGTCCACATCGAGGTGCACCTGCCGGGACACCTCGACCGCGAGCGGCTGCGCGCCGCGTTCGGGGCGGCGCTGCGCCGGCACCCGCGCATCCTGATGCGCGAGGCCGCCGGCCGCTGGTACCGGCGCCGCTACGAGTGGGAACTGACCGCCGACCCGGAGGTGGAGGTGGTGAGCTTCCCCGCCGCGGACCGCCGCGCCCTCAGGGACGCCCGGACCCGGGCGCTGACGGCGGCTCCCCCGCTGTCCCTCTCGCCGCCGATACGCCTGGAGGTGGTCGAGGGGGCGGGCCCGGCGGAGGGCAGCGAGGCCACCGACGGCGTCGGCGTACCGCCCCACCGGCCCGACGAGCCGCCGCCGTCCCGGCCCAGGGGCACCGTCCTCTTCCTCACCATCAACCACACCGCCCTCGACGGCCCCGCCTGCCTCCGCGTGCTCGCGACCGCCGCCGAGATCTACGGCGGCCGCGACAACTCCCCCGCCGCACCCCCCGTACGCACGCCGGACGCCCCCCACGACCTCGGCGACACCCCCTCCAACTGGTCCCCGCCGGCCCGCGTCGCCCCCGGCACGCCCGAGCCCTCCCCCGGCAACGGCCTGCTCGTCACCGAGCTGCCCCTCCCGCACCGCCCCAAGGGCTCCCCGTACACCGTGAACGACCAGCTCATGGTCACCACCGCCCGCACGGTCGCGCACTGGAACCGCGAACACGGCGCCCGCCCGCGCCCGCTGCGCATCACCATGCCCGTGGACGACCGCCCCCGGGACGCCACGATGCCCATCGGCAACGGCACCCGGCTGGTGGAAGTCACCTTCGCTCCGGAGGAGTTGACGGCCGACGGCCCCGAGGGCACGTCCGCCCTGCTGCGCCGCACGGCCACCCGCACCCGCGCCCTGAAGTCCCTCCCCCGCCCCCAGCTCGGCCACGGCGCCGCCCTGCTGACCGCGCCGGTCACCCCCGTGGCCTGGCGCGCCGCCCTCACCCGCGGCCTGCGCAGGGCCGCCGCGCCCTGGACGTCCACCACCCTGCTCAGCAACATCGGCCGCATCCCCTACCCGCTGGACTTCGGCGAGGAGGCGGGCCGCGCGCACGCGGTCTGGTTCTCGGCGCCCGCGCGCATGCCCCGCGGCCTCACCGTCACCACCGCCTCCACCGCAGGCCGCCTCCACGTCGCCCTGCGCTGGTCCCGCGCCCTGCTCAGCCACGGCGACGGCGCCCATCTGCGGGACCTGTTCGAGCACCACCTGCACTCCACGGAGGTGACCCCGTGACCACCGCCCCCGTGCACCACCCGGACCTGCGCGACTTCTACGAGGATCCCGCCGTCCCCGTCGCCTCCGGCCCCTCCCGCAGCCTCCGCCAGGCCCGCATGCTGGCCGCCGCCCTCGGACCGGCCGGGCGCACCCCGTGCACCGTCCTCGACGTCGGCTGCGGAGACGGCACGGCGGCCGCCACCGCGGCCCCGCTGCTGCGCGGCCATCGCGTCGTCGGCGTCGACTGGTCCCAGGACGCCCTGGACCGCGCCCGCACCCGCCTGGCGTACGCCGTCCGCGGTGAACTCACCGGCGGCGGGCTGCCGTTCCGGTCCGGCTGCGCCGACGCCGTGCTGTTCAGCGAGGTCGTCGAGCACCTGGTCGACCCCGACTCGGCCCTGGACGAGATCCGGCGGGTCCTGCGCCCGGGAGGCCATCTGATGCTCTCCACCCCGAACCTGGCCGCCTGGTACAACCGCGCCCTGCTGCTGGCCGGGGTGCAGCCCGTGTTCTCCGAGGTCAGCCTGCGCGCCGTGCACGGCCGGCCGGGCCGGGAGGTGGTGGGGCACCTGCGGCTCTACACCGCCCGCGCACTGCGGGAGTTCGTCACCGCGACCGGCTTCGAGGTCGTCGGGCTGAAGGGCGCGCCCTTCCACGGTGTGCCGCGCCCGCTGCGCGCCCTCGACCGGCTGGCCTGCTGCAGACCACCCCTCGCCTCGATCCTTCTCCTGCACGCGCGGAAGACCTAGGGGGCACACCATGTGGTGGGGAGTGGCCGCGGCCCTGATGGCGAACACCCTGTACAGCCTCGGTTTCGTCCTGGAGAAACGGGCGCTCACCTCCCTGCCGGAGGTGACGATCCATCAGCCCGCCCGGCTGCTGCGGCTGGTGCTCGGCAGCCCGCTGTGGATCGGCGGATCACTGGCGCTGGCCGCCGGCTTCGGCGCGCAGCTCGTCGTCTACCGCACCCTGCCGATCGCCGCCGCCCAGGGCATCTTCGTCTCCGGCCTGGTCCTGCTGGTGCTGCTCTCGGCCCGGCTGCTGGGTGAGGAGACCACGGGCCGGGAGCGCTACGCCCTCGGCGCGATCCTCGCCGCGCTGCTCATGGTCGTGCTGTCGCTGAAGGAGGGCGGCCCGGGCGCCGACACGGTCAGCCGCAGCGCACCGTATCCGCTGATCCTGCTGGTGTGCGTGCCGTCGCTGGCCTGCGGGGTGTGGCTCTACGGCTCCGCGGAGCGCCGTACCCGCAAACGGCACCGCGCGCCGACCACCGGCGTGGAGTACGGGGTGGCCGTCGGCCTGCTGTACGGGGTCAGCTCGCTCGCCATCAAGGGGGTGTCGAGCTATCTGACGTACCTGGCGTCCGGCGGGGTGGGGCGCGCGGTGGCGGGCGTGCTGCGCTCCCCGTACCCCTATCTCCTGCTGTTCACCGGCGCGTTCGGCCTGGTGATGTCGCAGGCCGCGCTGCAGCGCTGCCGGGCCTCGCTGATCGTGCCGGTGTGCACGACCGTGACCTGCCTGTTCACGGCGGTGCTCGGCACGCTCTCGTTCGGCGAGGCGCTGCCGCACGACCCGCTGCGGCTCTCGCTGCGCCTGGCGGGCACCCTGCTGGCCGTCTCCGTTCTGCTGACCATGCCCAAACACGACTCACAGGAACCTCAACCCCCCATCCTGACCAAGGAGTTGACTCCTCCATGAAGCCCGACGACCCGCTGCTGCGCATCCTGGCGTGTCCGCTCGACAAGGGCCCGCTGCACCTGCTCGTGCCGGACGGGCCGACGGGCGACGAGGCCCTCTACAACCCGCGCCTGCACCGCCGTTACCCGATCGTCGACGGCATCCCGCAGCTGCTGCCCGCGTCCGGGGAGCAGGTGTCGGACGACGAGCACGAGGCCCTGCTGGAGCGGATGGCCCGGTGATGTCCCCCACCCTGGCGGCCCGCCTGGCCCCCCTGCTGCCCACCCGTCTGGTGGCCGCCGCCGCCCGCGCGGTCTACCCGCGCTTCGAGCCCGAGCTGGCCCGGCTGGCCGACCTGTGTCCCTCCGGCTGCGGCACCGCCGTGGACGTCGGCGGCTGGTACGGCCCGTGGACCCGGCGCCTGGCCGGCCGGGCGCGCCGGGTGGTCACGGTGGAACCGGTGCCGCACCTGGCGGACCTGCTGTCCGCCACCGCCCCGGCCAACGTCCGCGTCGTCCGGGCCGCCGCCTCCGACCGCCCCGGCACCGCCCGCCTCTGGCTGCCGCCGGACGACGCCGGCGACCGGGGCGTGTCCTCCCTGGTCCGCCGCGACATCCACGCCCATGCCCTGCACGTCTCCTGCATCACCCTCGACGAACTCGGCCTGCGCGACGTCGGCTTCATCAAGATCGACGTGGACGGCAGCGAGCTCGCGGTGCTGCGTGGGGCGACCGGCCTGCTGGCCCGCGACCGCCCGGCCCTCTTCGTGGAGCTGGAGTCGCGCATCCAGCCGATCGCCCCCGTCGTCACCTATCTCTCCCTGCTCCGCTACGACGGCTGGGTGCTGCCCGGCTCGGCGTGGGTGCCGCTGGCGAAGTTCCCGCTGGAGGAGCACCAGGCCGCCGCCTCGCACGTCGTCTCCCAGGGCCTGCTGGGCCGCGTCCTGCCCTTCCGCAGCCACCTGCGCTACGTCAACTCCGTCCTCTTCCTCCCGGACGGCCGACGCCCCGGTGCCGGTCCCATGGGCGACCATGGGTCCCATGCCGTCCGCCAAGCGCCCCGCTAGCCCCTTCACCCCGCTCGACTTCCAGCTGGTCCTGCTGCGCCGCATGGCCGACCACAATCCGGACCTGGTGGAGGACGCCCGGCACGCACTGGGCGTCTCCATCGCCGCCATGAGAGAGGCCAACAAGCGCTGGCAGGCGATGCTGCACTCCCCTCGCGGGCGTGCGGCCGCCTCCCGCTACCGCTCGGTGCTCGGCGCCCCCGAGTCCGTGCTCGGCCGCCGGATCGGCGACCTGGACTGCGAGGCCCTGCTGTGGCCCGTCCCCCTCTGGCCGGACCTGCGCTTCGAGGTCCTCCTCGCACCGAACGGCGCCGTGTGGAACGAGTGGCTGATCCGCGCCCCCGGCGCCCCGGGACCGGACCTGAAGACGCTCGACGACCTCACCCCGTGGTCCTGCACGGTCGACGAGGTGGCCCGTGCCTTCGCCCCCGCCCGCCCCCTGGAGGGCACGGCCCCCACCCGCTGGGGCCTGGCCTTCACCGCGCCGGACGCGCAGGGGGTGCCGCGGAAGGCGGCGGCCGAGTTCACCTGGGGACTGCTGCAGCGGACGGCGACCGGCGCCTGATCCCCGTGGGCGGCCGCCTCCCGTGCCGCTACGCCGCGGCCGCCAGGATCGCGTCCCGGACCACGGCCACCGAACCGGGATGCAGCCCGAGGAACAGGTTCGGCTCGACGAGCTCCAGCTCCATCAGCACCGGCCGCCCGTCCTGCCCGTCGACGATGTCCGCGCGCGCGTACAGCAGCTCCGCGGCCTCCGGTACGGCGGCCAGCGCGCCTTCGGCGACCGCGAGCTCCGCCGGCGCCGGGCTCCACGGGACGAGGTCGGGGTGGGCCACCTTGTCGGCGTCGTAGGCGGTGCCCGGCGCCAGCACGGCGCCCTTGCGGGAGGCGTGCAGGAACCGGCCGCCGAAGAACTGCAGCGCCCGCTCCCCGCTGACGTCGATGCCGGCCAGATACGGCTGCACCATCGCGGTCAGCCCCTCCTCGTGCAGACGCGCGAGGTGCCGTAGGGCCGTGTCGTGGCCGTCCGGCCGGTACCGCGCGGCGTACCGCGCGCCCGCGCCCGAGGCCGGCTTGATGACGTACTCGTGGTCGACGGGCAGGTCGGGCGCGTCGCCGGGCGCGAGGTAACGGGTGGCCACGACGGGCACGCCCGCCGCGGCGAGATCCCCGAGGTAGCGCTTGTCGGTGTTCCAGCGCACCACCTCGGCCGGATTGGCGAGCCGGGTGGCCGCGGCGGTCTTCTGCGCCCACGCCACGAACTCGCCCGCGCGCCAGCTGTAGTCCCAGGTCGACCGGATGACGACGAGGTCGAACCCGCCCCAGTCGGTGTCAGGGTCGTCCCAGGGCGCGGCCACGGCGTTGGCCCCGGCCGCCCGCAGCTCCCGCACCAGCAGCGGAAGGTCACGGTCCTTGCCGGGCCGGGGCCCGGGATCGTAGGTGGCGAGTGCGACGCGGGGCACGGCGGTCTCCAGTCTCGTACGTCATCCGGTACGTCCTCGGGCGGCGGCTCGCCTCGCAGGCTAACCGGGCCCCCGCAACCGGACCAACCGGATTGACCTTCCCCTTCGGTGAAGCCCCAGCATCGGCGGCAGGAACGCGGAGAGGACTGTGCGGTGCGGACGGACATGCTCACGATCGGCGCCTTCGCGCGGGCCAGCCGCCTGTCGCCGAAGGCGCTGCGCCTGTACGACGAGCTGGAGCTGCTGCGCCCGGCCCGGGTCGACCCCCACTCCGGCTACCGCTACTACGCGGTGGAGCAGCTGGAGCGGGCCCGGCTGGTGGCCTGGCTGCGGCGGCTGGGCATGCCGCTCGCCGGTATCCGTGAGGTCTGCGCCCTCGGCCCGGCGGACGCGGCGCGGGCGATCCGCGCCCACTGGTCGCAGGTCGAGGCGGAGACGGCACAGCGGCGGGATCTGGCCGCGTTCCTCGTGGATCACCTGCTGGACGAGTCGAGGAAGGACATCACCATGCTTGAGCTGCGTCATCGCGCCCACTCGGACCGGGGCCGGGTCCGCCCCGCCAACCAGGACACGGCGTACGCGGGCACCCGGCTGCTCGCCGTCGCCGACGGGTTCGGCCCCGCGGGCGCGCCCGCGAGCGGCGCCGCCGTGCGGGCGCTGCGGGTCCTGGACCGGGAGGAACTGCCCGCGGGCGACGTCCTCAACCTCCTTCAGGACGCCGTGCGGGGCGCGACGGAGGCGGTCCGGGAGGCGACGGAGGGCACCGACGCCAACGGCACGACCCTGACCGCCCTGCTGTGGACGGGCTCCCGCCTCGCCCTGGTCCACATCGGCGACAGCCGCGTCTATCTGCTCCGCGACGGGGCCCTGTTCCGCATCACCCACGACCACACCGTGGTCCAGTCGCTGATCGACGAGGGGCGTCTGACGCCGGAGGAGGCCACCGCCCACCCCCAGCGCTCCCTGCTGCTCAAGGCCCTGGGGACGGCCGCCCCGGACCTGCGTCTGCAGGACGCGGAACCCGGCGACCGCTACCTCCTGTGCTCCGACGGCCTCCCGGCCGTCCTCCCCGACGCACGCATACGGCGGCTGCTCGCCGCCGGGACCCCGGACGAGACCGTACGGGCCCTGGTGGACGCGGCGAACGAGGCCGGCGGTCCGGACAACGTGAGCTGCGTGGTGGCGGACGTGGTGCGGACCGACGCCTGAGCGTCGGCGGCGGGCCGGCTGGTGTAGGAACGGAGGTGTCGTTCCCGCACCAGCCGCCCCGCACGGATGGAGTGCTTCGCGTGTCCCCTCTCTTTCCCGCCCTGGAGAGCCCGAGCGAGGTGGTCGCCCTCACCTTCGCCGACCGCACCCTGAGCTACGCGGAGCTCGCCGCCGCGACCGGCGCCCTGGCCGCCCGGCTCCCGCTCGGGGGCCGGGTCGCCGTGTGGGCCACCCCGGCGCTGGAGACCGCCGTGGCGGTGGTCGCGGCGCTGCGGGCCAAGGTGGCCGCGGTGCCGCTGAACCCGAGGTCGGGCGAGAGGGAACTGGGGCACATCGTGTCCGACAGCGCGCCCTCCGCGGTGCTGGCGGCCGCGGGGGACGTGCTCCCCGCGGCGCTGCGGGGTCTGCCGCGGATCGAGGTGGACGTGCACGGCGGCGGAGGTCCCGCCCCCGCGCCGTCCGCCGCCGACGAGGACCCCGCCCTGATCGTCTACACCTCCGGCACCACCGGCCCGCCCAAGGGTGCGGTGCTGCCCCGCCGGGCGATCGCCACCACGCTGGACGCGCTCGCCGACGCCTGGCAGTGGACCGGTGACGACGTGCTCGTGCACGGACTGCCGCTGTTCCATGTGCACGGCCTGGTGCTGGGCGTCCTGGGCCCGCTCCGGCGCGGCGGCTCCGTCCGGCATCTGGGCCGCTTCTCCACCGAGGGCGTGGCGCGCGAGCTGAACGGCGGCGCGACCATGCTGTTCGGGGTGCCCACGATGTACCACCGGATCGCCCAGGCGCTGCCGCGGGAGCCGGAGCTGGCCGAGGCGCTGGGCCGGGCCCGGCTGCTCGTCTCCGGCTCCGCCGCCCTCCCGGTCCACGACCACGAGCGCATCACGGCCGCGACCGGGCGGCGGATCGTCGAGCGGTACGGCATGACCGAGACCCTGATGAACACCAGCGTGCGCGCGGACGGCGAGGCCCGCGCCGGAACGGTCGGCGTACCGCTGCCGGGCGTCGAGCTGCGGCTCGTGGAGGAGGACGGGTCGCCGATCACCTCGTACGACGCGGAGACGGTGGGCGAGATCCAGGTGCGCGGCCCGAACCTGTTCACCGGCTACCTCAACCGGCCCGACGCGACCGCCGCGGCCTTCACCCCGGACGGCTGGTTCCGCACCGGGGACATGGCGGTGCGCGACCCCGACGGCTACGTCCGGATCGTCGGCCGCAAGGCCACCGACCTGATCAAGAGCGGGGGTTACAAGATCGGTGCGGGCGAGATCGAGAACGCCCTGCTGGAGCATCCCGGGGTGCGGGAGGCGGCCGTCACCGGGGAGCCGGACGCGGACCTCGGTGAGCGGATCGTGGCGTGGGTGGTGCCGGCCGACCCCCAGGCGCCGCCGAGCGCGCAGGAGCTGGCGGACCATGTGGCCGGCCGGCTCGCCCCGCACAAGCGCCCGCGCGTCGTCCACCACCTCGGGGCGCTGCCCCGCAACGACCTGGGGAAGATCATGAAGCGGGCGCTGACCCGTGACTGAGCGCCTGTCCGCCCGTGCCTTCCTGAAGCTGGTCGCGGACGACTCCACCTTCGCCGAACTCCCCGGCCCGGCACGGGAGTCCGCGCCCGACGGGCCGCTCGCCTGGGAGGGCTACGACGCCTCGCGCGCCCGCGCCGCCGAGCGCACCGGCGAGCAGGAATCCGTCGTGTGCGGCACCGCGAGCGTCGCGGGCACGCGGGCGGTGCTCCTCTCCTTCGAGTTCGGTTTCCTCGGCGGCTCGCTCGGTGAGCGCACCGGCGACCGGCTGGAGGCGGCGTACCGCCACGCCCGTGAACACCGGCTGCCGGTGGTCCCGTTGGTGGCGACGGGGGGCAGCCGGATGCAGGAGGGCATGCTCGCGCTCGCCCAGCTGCAGCGGGTGGCGCGCCAGTCGCAGCTCACCCGGGAGGCGGGGCTCGCGCAGATCGCCGTGGTGCGGGACCCGACGACCGGTGGCGGCTGGGCCACCCTGGGCGCGGGCGCCGACGTGGTCCTCGCCCTGCCCGGTGCCCAGGTCGGCTTCGCCGGCTCCCGGGTACGGCCGCCGGACGCGGATGCGGCCGCGTACACCGCCGAGGCGCAGGTCGCGGCGGGGTCGGCGGACGCGGTGGTCCCCGCGGCGGAACTGCGGGAGACGCTGGGCACCTGGCTCCGGCTGGTGACGTCGCCGGCGCGCGAGGCGCCCGTGCCCGCGGCCCTCGGCGCGGGCGGTCTCCCGGAGTCCGGCCGGGAGGCCGTGCGGCGGGCCCGCTCTCCGCTGCGCCCGCGTGCGCAGGCGTATCTGGACGCCACTTTCCGCCGGCGCACCGTCCTCGGCGGCGACCGCTGCGGCGGCACCGACCCCGAGGGCATGCTCTGCGGCTTCGGCGACCACGAGGGCCGTGGCGTCGCCTACGCCGCCCAGACCGGGACCGCGACCCGCCCCGCCGGCTACCGCACCGCCGCCCGGCTGATCCGCCTCGCGGACCGGCTCGGCATCCCGGTGCTGACGCTGGTGGACACCCCGGGCGCGGCCAACGACGCGGAGGCGGAGCGGCAGGGCGCGGGGGCCGCGATCGCGGAGGTGTTCGCCGCGGTGGCGGCCGCCCGCACGCCGGTCACGACGCTCGTCATCGGCGAGGGCGGTTCGGGCGGCGCGCTGGCGCTGGCCGCGCCGGGCAACACCTGGGCCACCCCGGACAGTTACTTCTCGGTCATCGCCCCCGAGGCGGCGGCCGCCATCCTGAAGCGGCCGCCCGCCCGGGTCGGCTCCACCGCGGACCAGCTCCGCCTGCGTCCGCAGGACCTGGTGGAGCTGGGTGTCGTCCGGGGCGTCGTAGGGGTCAGCGCACCCCCACCGCCCGGATGATCTCCTGCGTCACCGAGCCGCCGCGGTCGTCGTGCGCCGAGGCCCGCAGGGAGATGTACGAGGCGTCGCGCGGCACGGCCAGCGTGCCGCGGCCGCCGGTGAGCGCCACCGCCCGCCACGACGTGCCGTCGTCGTACGACACCTGGAGCTTCCGGTCGCCGATCGTGCCGGTGCCGGGCGCGCCCCGCACGTACTGCGCGAAGACCCTCACCGGCAGCCGCCTCCCGCCGGGCACGTTCCCCGCGAGGTCCGTGCCGACGTCCAGGCCGAGGTTGATCAGGGGCAGGAGGGTCCAGCGGTCGGCGGGCGTGGCCGCGGATCTGACGGTCCACTCGGCGTGGCCCCGGGTGGACAGCTTCCAGCGGCCGGCGTCGAGTGCCGTGTCCGTGACGACCTTGTAGGTGTGCTCGTCGGCGGGCGCGTCGTAGACGTACGCGCCGGAGCCGGTGCGCCGGTCGACGAGCGCCCCGTCGAGCTGGACCTCGGTGGACTGCGTCATACCGCTGCCGTCGCTCCACACGTCCCCGAACCCGGTGTGGTCGGGCCCCGAGTCGCCCCAGCCGGGTGTGTTGAACTGGAGCTGGTTCCCGGCGCGTTGCTGCCCCCAGCCGAGCCCGGTGCCGAGCCAGGGGTGCCAGACGGGCCGGAACCAGTTGAGGGTCCGGTGCGTGCCGCCGTCGTAGTCGACGAGTCCGCCGCGCTCCTCGAGGGCGCCGTCGGCGGCCGTCACCGACTCGTGCCAGAGCTGCCCGGGGCCGGTGGACACGTAGTCGGTGCGTTCGGCCGGGTAGTCGATCCGCTCCTGGAACCCGAGGCCGATGGGGAAGGTGTCGGTGATCGAGTACCGGAACTCGCCGCCGTCCACCGGCTTCGCGGCGTGGAACCGCGTCCTCAGCGTGGCGAGGTCGTGGCCGCCGGGCGCGTAGGTCAGGTCGCGGTCCGGCACGGCTTGCCGGTGCCCCTGCGCGAGGTCGTAGACGTACGGGGTGTCGCGCGTGCCCGTCATGACGGCGCGGCCGGCCGCCCGCAGCCGCGCCGCGTCGGCGGCGTCGACCGTGGCGATCTGCAGCGGCCGGTCGCTGTTGTCGGCGCCGCCCCACCAGGTGTTGAGCCGGCCGGCGACGTCGTCCGTCACGAACAGCGCCTTGGCGCCCGCGTCCTGCGCGGCCTGGGCGAGGGCGGCGGGATCGGCGCCGTCGGCGAGCCGGGCCAGCACCGCCTTGCCGCGCACCCCCGCGAAGGGGCCGTCGCCCACGTCCACGAGGGGCAGTGCGGTGTGTCCCTCGATGAGCGTGCCGCCCGCCTGGACGACGGCCTCCGCGACGCCCTCGACCGTCAGCAGCGGCTTGCCCAGCCGCCACACGGTCCGGTACTCGAAGCCGCCCCGGGTGACCTTCGCGGTCGGCGCCGCGAAGATGCTGTCGTACGTCACGGGCACCTGGACGGCACCGAACAGGTCGGAGCCGTTCGCGTGGCGGTCGTACTCCATGAGCAGCTGCCGGGTCTCGGTACGCCGGCCGACCGCGGCCCTGACCTCCCTCAGCCTGCGTCCGTCGAGGGTGACGTCGCGGTCCCGGTCGAGGGTGATCTCGGGCGCCGCGAGGAAGCCGAGCCCGAGCGAGTCGGCGCCGTGGCTGCCGTGCACGTCGAGGAAGGAGGTCAGGCTGTACGTCCCCGGCCGCAGCCGCAGCGTGAGCGTGCCGGAGTCGCCGACGTGCGCCGGCGTCGCGTCCGCGCCCTCGGCCAGCCGCTGCACCGCGAGGTCGGCGGGGGTCGCGGCTCCGTCGCGGTCCTTCACATGGACGGTGAGCGTGTACCGCTCCTCCTCCTTGACCAGCCCGAACACGGTGTGCGCGACGGGCGTCCCGGCGACGGAGGCCACGATCTGCCCGCTGGTGTTCCCCACCGCGGCCTTCGAGCCGTCACCGGTGACGGTCGTGGACGCGGTGCCGTGCGCCGGGACGGTGAGGGCGGTGTCGGCGAGCGTGGCGACACCCGCCGGGGCGCCCTGGGCCGACAGGTTCACCTCCACCGCCTCGTCGGAGGAGTTGGCGTAGGTGACGGTCTTGGTGACCGGTGTGTTCGCGGCGTAGGGCCAGCTGTAGAACCCGAGGTCGGCGCTGCCGGTGGCGGTGATGCCGGCCTGGACGGCCGCGGGTACGCTCACCCGGCCCGCGCCGAGCAGATAGGCGGACGCGTCCAGCCGCGCGGAGGTCGACATCAGGGCGTCCTTGAGCTGCGCGCCGTTCCAGTCGGGGTGTTCCTGGGCGAGCAGGGCGGCGACTCCGGCGACGTGGGGCGTCGCCATCGACGTACCGCTCATGGTGGTGTAGTAGCCGCTGCCGTCGACGAGTTGGGAACGGGCGGCGAGGATGTCGACGCCGGGTGCGCAGAGGTCGGGCTTGAGGGCGTTGTCGCCGTGGCGCGGCCCGGCGCTGGTGAAGTAGGCGGCCTGGTCGCCGGCGTCGACGGCCCCGACGGTGAGCGCGGCGTCGGCGGCGCCGGGCGAGCCGATGGAGGAGGGGGCGCCGGTGTTGCCCGCGGCGATCACGAAGAGGGCGCCGGTCTCCTTGGAGAGGGTGTCGACGGCCTGCGCCATGGGGTCGGTGCCGTCGCTGGGCTCGGTGGAGCCGAGGCTCATGGAGACGATCCTGGCGTGCACGTCCCGCGCGGCCCACTGCATCCCGGCGATGATCTGGGACTCGCTGCCCGATCCCTGGTCGTCGAGCACCTTGCCGACGGCGAGGGTGGCCTCCGGGGCGACGCCCCGCTCCTTGCCGCCGGAGGCGGCCCCGCTGCCGCCGACGGTCGACGTGACGTGCGTGCCATGGCCGTTGCGGTCGGCCACGTCCTCGCCCTCGACGAACGACCGGGTGACGGAGACACGCTGGGCGAGGTCGGGGTGGGAGGTGTCGACGCCCGAGTCGAGGACGGCGACGGTGACCCCCTTGCCGGTGAGTCCGGCGTCCCAGGCGGTCGGCGTCCCGATCTGCGCGTTGCTCTCGGCCATGTCGGCGGTGACGCGCCCGTCGAGCCACAGCCCCTTGACGCCGTCCTGCCGGGTGAACGCCCGCCAGAACCCGCGCCCCTTGTCGGCCTCGACGGCGGCCCCCCGCACACTGGCCAGGGTCCGCGTCCGCTCGGCCTCGCGGGGCGTGACGGCCTTCGCCCCCTTCGCGTACGTCACGATCAGCGGCAGCTCGCCGGTCTTCTGGTCGGTGAGTTCCTGGCGTATCAACTCGCTGACGTCGAACAGCCGTTGATCGAGGGTGTGGGCCCGCAGATAGGGACGTGCCTCGTCCGGTACGACGGTGATCTCGCCGTTCGCGCTCCGGGTGCGGACGGCGCCCGTCGCCCCCGGGGGACGTTCCACGGACACCGTCTTCCTGCCGTGCCCGAGATCGGTGACGGTCACCTTGTCGCCGGTGACGAGGGTGACGGTACGGGCGGCGGCCGCCGGGAGTGCGGTCCGGGACACGGCCGGTGCGGTCCCGGCCGCCGCCCCCGAACCGGCCGGCAACACGGCGATCACGAGCCCCGCCGACAGGAGGACCGCCCCGCGTCTGACTGGTCGTCTGCTCATCCACGCCTCTCTTCGTCCCGCTGCTGTCCGCTGCGTCGAGCGCCGTCGCGTGCTGCGAAGAGTCTCGGGGGGCTTGTGGTGGATGGGGGGTGCGCGGGTTTGGCGGATGGGCGCATTGGCGGTTTCCCGCCAGGCTCGCCGAAGCGGCACGACCGAATCCGCTGCCGCACCCAACACCCGTCTCAGCAGGGGAGTTCGACCCCCGACACCCGATCCCCGCCCCGGACGGACGGCGGGTGCCCGGCCCCGGCCAACCGCCGCGCGCTCCAGACTCCCCGGCGCACCCGCGCCCACGGGCGGGCCGGCCGGCTCCACCGTCGCGGCGCCCGGCGGGCCGCGAGAGACCGCGTCCTCGCCGGCACCCTGCGGGAGGCGGTCCGGCCCTGTAACCAGCCCGGCCCTATAACCAGCCCCGACGCACTTATCCGGGATTTACATCGGTATATAAGCCGCAAAACCCCCATTCAGCGGCACCCCCGCCCGGCCCCCCATAAAAGGCGCGCCACACCCCCGCAGCCGCACGATGCCTATGAGGCCCGCCGCCCGGCGGCACCTTCACGGTCTGCGCTCTCGGGAGGACCTTGTATGACCGCCAGTCTGGAGCAGCTGCGACGCTGCCATTTCGCCGTCGACCTGGGGGCGGCCCGGACCCGTGTCTACGTCAAGGGTTCCGGCCTCGTCGTCGACCAGCCGTCCGCCGCCGCCGTGAACACGCGCACCGGCGCCCTCATCGCGGTGGGCGAGTTCGCCGAGAAGATGAAGGGCCGCACTCCCGAGTACATCCGTGTCGTCCGCCCGGTCTCCGGCGGCACGGTCGTCGACATCGAGATGGCGCAGCGCATGCTGCGGCAACTGCTCGGCGACAAGATGCGCCGCGCCCTGCGCCGCAAGCCCTTCCTGCGCGCCGCGGCCTGCACCCCGCACGACGCCGACCCGCTGGCCCGGCGGGCGGCGGTCGAGACGCTCGTCGGGCTCGGCGCGCGCCGTGTGGAGCTCGTGGACACGCTCATCGCGGCCGCCGTGGGGTGCGGACTGCCCGTGGAGCAGCCCGAGGCCACCATGATCATGGTGTGCGGGGCGGCGACCACCCAGGTCGCCGTGCTCTCGCTCGGCTCGATCGTCACCGCCGAGCGCATTCCCGTCGGCGGTGAGGCCGTCGACCACGCGATCGTCCAGCACCTGCGCCACGAGCACGAGTTGATGCTGCCCAGCCAGTCCGTACGGCCGCTGCAGATCGCCCTGTCCGGCAACGGCCTCACCCGCCAGGGACCGGAGTCCACCGAGATCCACGGGCGGGACGTGGCCACCGGACTCGCCCGCAGCGTGCGGGTCGACACCGCCGCGGTGCGCGACGCGATCGAGACCCCGCTGACCGCCGTGCTCGACGGCATCGGCCGGGTGCTGCGCGGCTGCCCGCCCGACCTGGTCGCCGACCTCGTCGACAGCGGGATCACGATGGTGGGCGGCAGCGCGCTGCTGCCGGGCCTGGACCAGATGCTGCGCCAGGCCACCAAGCTGCCCGTGCACATCGCCGAACGGCCCGACATCTGCGCCGTCCAGGGTCTGGGCTACATGGTGGAGGGCAAGATCGAGCCGCTGACGCTCGAACCGATCGCCGGCAGATGAGCGGCGGAAGCCGCACGGCATGGCCGGCACCCGCCTCCCGCCGCTGATCGAGGCCGTGCTCAGCGTCGGTACCGACCTCGAACTGCGCGCCACCCTCCAGCACATCGTGGACAGCGCGGCCGAACTGACCGGCGCCCGCCACGCGGCGCTCGACACGGTCGACCCCGGCCGGGACGGCCTCACCGGCATCCGCACCGCGGGAGCCGTGCCACGCTGCCCCGAGAGCCTGCGCGTGCCCATCCGCGTCCAGGACGAGCACTTCGGCGACCTGCACCTCGCCGGGAAGCGGCAGGCCGCGCCCTTCACCACCGAGGACGAGCAGCTGCTGCACGTCCTCGCCACCCAGGCCGGCATCGCCATCGGCAACGCCCGTCTCTACGAGGCCGCCCGGCAGCGCGAGCGCTGGATCGAGGGCGCCGCGGCCGTCACCACCGCCCTGCTGAGCGGCGAGAGCGCGGCCGACGCGCTGACGACCGTCGCCGAACGCGCCCGGATCCTCGCCGACGCGGCGGCGGGCGTGATCCTGCAGCGCACCGACGAGGGCGGCATGGAGATCGTGACCGCGTCGACATACCAGGACCCCGGCGACATCGTGGGTGCCGTCATCCGGCCCGGCAGCCCGGTCCTCGAGCAACTCCTGGGCGGGGAGCCGGTGTTCATCGACGACTCGGCGACCGACCCCCGCATGACCACGCATGTAAGGCACCGGTTCGGGCCCAGCATGATGCTGCCGCTGCAGGCGGACGGGCGGCTCATCGGTACGCTCGCCCTGCCCCGCCGCCGTGGCGACCGGCCGTACACCGCCGTCGAGCGCCTGCTGGCCTGCCAGTTCGCCTACCAGGCGGCCGCCGCCCTCGTCCTCGCCGACGCGCAGCACGGCCGCGAGCGCCTCGCCGTCTACGAGGACCGCGACCGCATCGCCCGCGACCTGCACGACCTCGTCGTCCAACGGCTGTTCGCCACCGGCATGATGCTGGAGTCCACCCAGCGCAGAAGCCCCGGCGGCGACGTCCGGGAGACCCTCGCGCGGGCCGTCGAGGAGCTCCGGTCCACCGTCCAGGAGGTCCGTACGGCGATCTTCTCCCTCCAGCAGCCGCCCGCCGAGGCGCCGGCCACCCTCCGCGGCAGGGTGCTCCGCGAGACGGCGGGCGCGGCGGCCGTGCTCGGCTTCCAGCCGTCCACGCGGTTCACCGGGCCCGTCGACAGCCTCGTCCCGGGCCAGGTCGCGACCCGCCTGCTCGCCGCCCTGCGCCGGGCCCTCGCCACCGCCTCCCGCCGCCCCGGCGTCTCCCGGGTCGAGGTCGCCGTGGACGTGACGGCCGGGCTGGCGGACGGCCGCGCCGGCGTACGGCTGACGGTGCGTGACGACGGCGCGCGGGAGGACGGCGCACCGGCCGACGGCGCCGGCAGGACCGTGACGTGGCAGGCCCCGCTGTGACCGGTGGTGCCCGACGGGCGTGCGCGGTCAGCGGGCGGCCCGGCGGCGGACCGCGGTGCCGCCGGGCCCGGTGTGCACGCGGACGAGGCCCGCGACGAGGTCGGCCACGAGCGGCCCGCGTCCGCCGCGGGCCCCGGGGAGCGGCCGGCCTTCCGTGTCCGGGTTTACCGGGCGAAGACCCGGGCACTGCGAAGGGAAGCACCGCCGGGTCCCCGCGGAGCCGGGTCCACGGTGACTCTCCGGCCGGCAGCCGGCGGCGGCAGGGCACGCGACGTCACGAGGGCGGGCAATCGGAAGGACGTCACGCACGTGAAGGACGCAGTCGGGGACCATCGAGGCGGGACATGACCTCAGCGACGCACACACCGCTCACGAAGCGGCTGACCGTCCTGGCCATCGACGGCCGCGTGGACGCGGGCCGGGCCGTGCTGACGCCCCGCGGGGAACTCGTCGACGGGTGCGCGGACACACTGTCCAGAACGCTGAAGGACCTGCCGGCGGACACCAGCCGCCTCGACATGGACATGGGCAGGGTCGTCTTCATGGACACCGCGGGCCTGCAGTTCCTGGACCTGCTGGGCTCCTACGGCCACCGGCACCGGATACCGGTGCGGACCGCGCACTGGAACGGCCAGCCGCGCCGCATCCTGGAGCTCGCCGGCCTCGACACCACGGACCCCCTGCACCGCACGGCGCCCGCGGCCGCCCGGGAATCCGGCACCCCCGCCGCCTCGGCGGTCGCCCTGGAGCGCGAGGAACAGCTGGCCTCGCTGCGGGAGGAGGTGCGTCAGCTGCGCCGGGCGATCTCCTCCCGCCCGGTCATCGACCAGGCGCGCGGCGTCCTGATGGCCACCCACTCCTGCACGTCGGACCAGGCGTGGAACATCCTGCGCGAGGCATCCCAGCTCTCCAACACCAAGCTGCGCACGGTCGCCGACGCGGTCACGGCCGCCGCGGGGGGCGAGGGCACGCCGCCGCCCGGGCAACTGCGTGTGGCCCTGCGCACCGCGATCGCACACTGCCTGGGCTGAGCCCGCGCCGACCCGACCGGGCCGCTTCGGCACCATCGGCGAACGGCGTCTTCCGGCCACGCCCAGGGTCGTCGATCAGTACGGCAGCACCCGCCCCGACGGCGTCCTGCGGTCGATCGGGGTGTCGCGGGGCGCACTGGGCCGGCGAATGACGCGGACACGGATCTGGCGGTTCATGACGCCCTCCTCGAGCCTCTCGGCCTACTGGCTGATGTGAACCAGCCTGGTCCGCGCGGCCCTCCGGCACATCGTGCCCACGGAGGCATCCGCTCTGCCTCCGCGGCAGGAGCGGGCCCGCCGTCCGCTACTCCCCGGGGAGGAGACGCCCCCTAGGCGTCTCTCCCTCTCTTCTTCTCCTGCGATCCGGTCCCTGTAACCCCCCGACCGTTCAACGATCGTTTTTTGGCCGATAAACGATCGTTGAGAGAGGCGAAAGTGCCTCTAGGCTGCGAGGCGCCGCACGAAGCTGTCGACCCGGGCTCAGGGAACGCATGACGAAGCACATGGTGGAGCCGCCCACGCACCTCCCCGAGACCCTTCGGCGTCTCGAGGCACTCGCCGACGAGCAGGGCCTGACCCGGTCCGACGTGCTCGACCCGCGCGAACTGGCCGCCAGCACGGCCCTGTCCGAAAGCACCGTGCGCACCCTGCTGGCGGGCGGTACCACTCCGGCCGACAAGGTCAACGACCGGGTCTGCGCCCGTCTCAGGTCGCTCGCGGACGCCCATCTCGCCCGAACAGGCGGCCGGATGTCGGATCTCGCCGCCGCCGTCCGCGAGCATCTGGGTGTCTCCGAGTACTGGGCCCGTCAGGTCTGCGCCGGCAAGAAGGTGCCGAGCGTCGAATTCCTGCACGGCCTGGTGGAGTTCTTCGGTGTCGAGGGCGGCGAGGCGTTCTTCACCGCCCCGGCCCCCGACGCCCTCGAACGCGTCCTGCTGCCCGCCCTGCGGAGGTTGGAGCGCCGGTCCGAACAGCCGGACCCGGTACGGGCCCTGATGGACCGCTACGGAGTGCGGGCCGCGGACCTGCGGCGCCACGGCGCGATGACCCCGGAGCAGCTGGACCGCCTGCTGGAGGGTGTCATCCGCTCCGCGGTCCCGCACGAGGCGCCGGCGCACGAGACGCTGGAGAGGGACAGCCTGCGATGACCACCCGGGCGATGAAGTCCCTGCTCTCCGCGCTGGGCCGGGAGGCGTCGAAGTCGATCCCGCGGCCCTCGGAGCCGCGGACCGTGATGGAGGGGTTCTGCCGCGCCATGAGCGTGCGCGTCGACCGCCCCGTGCAGCTGGTGTTCCGGGCCTTCCCACCGGAGATCCCCGTGTCGGGCATGCGCCTGGACTGCGGGGACCGGTCCATCATCGTGGTCGAGGAGAGCACCGTCCCCGAGGCCCAACTGGTCATCCTGGGCCATGAGTTGTGGCACGAGGAGCAGGGTTCCTGCGAGGACCACGCGGTCGGCCCGGCGGCCGCCCGGGCCCTCGACCGCGGCCAGGCCCCCGAGATGCTGCGGCGGGCCGCCCGGCAGATCCTCGCCTCCGAGGAAGTGCCCCGCGAGGTCTGCCGTACGGTGGCGGCCCGCTCGGCCTGCGCCGACGACCACGAGGTGGACGCCGAGACCTTCGGCCTGCTGTTCGCCCGTGAGGTGCGCACCTGGATGAACGGCCGGTACGCGCAGGGACCGGTCACGCCGGCCACCGTGGAGGGCCGTATCAACCTGTCGCTGAGCAACCGCGGCGGGCGCCTGCTCTGATGGACCACTTCCACATCCCCTACGCCGTGCCGACCGCGCTGCTGGCGACGGCGCTGCTGGTCAAGCTCCCGACGTTCGTCCGCGCCTGGCGCGACCCCGACGTACGGGCCACCACCCTGCTGCTGACCTGGGCGACGGCCGTCCTGGTCGTCATCACCCCCGTCAACATCCAGCGGCTCAACGAGCTGACGGGTGTCCCCAACATCGCCTCGCCCTGGGCCTATTCGTTCCTCACCGCGTTCTGCGCCACCGGCCTGACGATGATCATCCGCTGGCGCGAGGAGCCCTCGGACCGCCGCCGGCGCCGGATGCGGCGCATCTACTGGATCTACGCCGGCGTGGTCGTCGCCCTGTGGGGGACCTTCCTGCTGGCGCACGCGCCCGAGCCGCGGATCTACGACCTGGACACCTACTACGCCGGCACCCCGTGGATGCGCGAGCACATCCTGCTCTACCTGACCGCGCACATGGTGTCGTCGCTGGTCGCCGCCTCCATGCTGTGGAAGTGGTTCCCGGAGATCGAGAACCGCTGGCTGCGCACGGGCGTCGTCCTGCTCCAACTCGGCTTCGCCTGCGGCCTGCTCTTCGACGCGGTGAAGCTCACGGCGATCGGCGCCCGCTGGTCGGGCACCGACTGGGACGTCCTCAGCACCCGGGCGGCTCCGCCCTTCGCCCTGCTGGAGGCCGCCCTGGTGGCCCTCGGATTCCTGGTGCCGCAGGTGGGCCCCTTCTTCCAGAGGTGGGTCCGCGACCAGCGTGAACACCTGCGGCTACGGCCGCTGTCGCGGGCCGTGCACGTCCTGGGGGCGTCCGCGGCACCGGCCCGCCTCGGCCTCTGGGCCCCGCTGGACCTGCGCCTGATGCAGCGCCGCCAGCGTATCCACGACGCGCTGCGCCTGCTCAACCCGCACTTCGACCAGGGCCTCTACCGGCGCGCCTACGAGGCCGCGCTGCGCGAGCACGACGAGGTGAGGGCGCGCGGTACCGCCGGTGCCGTCGCGGTTCTCGCCGCCGTCGACGCCCGGCGGGCGGGAGCGCCGGGCGCGACCGGCGCCGGCTCCGCACCGACCGGCACGCTGGTGACCGGCGACCTCGAGTCCGTCTCCCGGGCGCTGCGCCGCCCGCACACCGTCGACGCCCTCCGGCGACGGCTGAACAGCACAGAAAGCACGAGCACCCATGCCTGACAGCCCCACCGCCCGCCGGCCCCGTGCCGTCGTCGTCGGCGGCAGCATCTCCGGCCTGTTCGCGGCGGCGGCGCTCGCCGAGTTCGCCGACGTCACCGTCGTCGAGCGCGACACGCTTCCCGAGGGGCCCGAGCCCCGCCGCGGCGTCCCCCAGGCCCGGCACGCGCACCTCGTGTGGACCGGCGGGGTAACCGCGTTCGACGAACTGCTGCCCGGCCTCGTGCGGGAGATCGTCGACGCCGGCGCCCATCTGCCGCACATCATGGGCGACATGGTCTCCCGGGCCCCCAACGAGGTCTGGTTCCGCCGCTTCACCTCCACCGAGCACCGCATCCTGGTGTGCTCGCGCGATCTGCTCGACGCGGTGGTCCGGGCCCGCGTCCTCGGCGACGACCGCATCACGCTCCGCGGGAGCACCACCGCCCTGTCCCTGGAGGGCGACGCCGCCCGGGTCCGCGGCGTCCGGGTCCGCACCGGCGACGAGGACCTCACGCTCGCCGCGGACCTCGTCGTGGACGCCTCCGGCCGCGGTTCCCAGGCCCCGCGCTGGCTGACCGAACTCGGCCTGCCCCAGGTCACCGAGCGCGAGGTCAACGCCGGGGTCGCCTACGCCACCCGCCTCTACCGGGCCCCGGGCCGGGCGGCCGGCGCCTTCCCGATCGTCAACGTCCAGGCCAACCCGGCGAAGGCGCCGGGACGGGGCGGCATCATCCTGCCCGTCGAGGACGGCCGCTGGATCGTCACCCTCTCCGGCACCCGCGGCGGCGAACCCGGCGCCGACGCCGACGCCTTCGCGGACTTCGCCCTCACCCTCGGCGACCCCGTGATCGGCGAACTGATCAAGGACGCCGAGCCGCTCGGCGGCGTCGCCACCACCCGCAGCACCGCCAACCGCCGCCGCTACTACGAGAAGATGCGGCCCTGGCCCGACGGCTTCACGGTCCTCGGCGACGCGATCGCCGGCTACAACCCGGTCTACGGCCACGGTGTCACCGTCGCCGCCCAGTGCGCGCTCGCCGTCCGCGCCGTCCTGCGCTCCACCGCGCTCACCGCCCCCGGCACCGCCCGCCGCCTGCAGCGTGCCGCGGCCCGCCCGGTCGGTGCCGCCTGGAACCTCGCCGTCGGCCAGGACGTGTTCTATCCGGGTGCCGCGACCGCGCCCCCGACCGCGGTGGAACGCGGCCTGGCCCGGTTCATCGACCGCGCGGTCGCCACCGGCGCCCGCAGCCCCCGCGCGCTGGGCGCCCTGCTGGACGTCATGAGCCTGTCGAAGCCGGCGCCCCGCCTCTTCTCGCCGGACATGCTGATCCCCCTGCTCCTCGGCCCGCGCACCCCGCACCTCCAGGACCCGCCGCTGACCGACGAGGAACGCCGTTCGACCGCCCCCTGACCGGCTTTGCGTCCGTGCCGGGGGTTGCCGGGGACCGGCCGCCGGGGCGCACACTGGAGCCATGCCCAGACGCCCGCCCCCGGGCACCGTCCCGTGGCACCGTGCCCTGCGGACGCTCGCGCGCCTGCATCACCACCCGGCACCGGCCCGCCCCTCGCGCCCGGCCCAGCTGCACGGCCTGCTCACGGTCCTGGACGAGGCGGTGAGCGCGCAGACGCCGGCCGACGCGGCGGTGGCGGCCTGCGGCGAACCGGGACCGGTCTCCCGCCAGACGGCGCGCTCCTGCGGGCAGCAGAGCATCACCCTGCACCGGCTGCGCGCCCGGCTGCAGGACCTGCACCTGACCGAGCCGGACCTGGTGGCGGTCCAGGCGCACGCGGCCCGGCTGCTGGCCTTCGACCTGTGGATGCTGCGCGAGTCCCTCAACCTGGCCTTCACCCTCCACCCCACCCCGCGCACCGAGGCCGCCCGGCTGCGCCTCAACGGCCTGGGCCGCCATGCCGACGACCTGCGGCGGCTGCGCGACGGCCTGCGCGCCGAAACGGCGTAACTCGCCGCGCGCACAGGCCACCCGGGTGCCACACCCCGCCCAACGGCCGTCCGCGCCACGGCTTTCCCTCAACTCCGGCTGCCCGCAGGTCCGTTGCCGAGCGCCCCGGCCCGCCCGCGGACGCTCCGCCCGGCGAACCCCGCCGACGTCCCTGATGAACACCGGCGCGCCCTGGGGTTATTTGGGGTGTTTGTCACTAATCTCCGGTGGCTGTAAGGAGTCGATCCTTCACGTCTCGCATCTGCCTCTTCACCGGAGATGACATGCACAAGCTCCACAAGGCCGCCGTCCTGCTCGCCGCCCTCGGCAGCGTCGGCATCCTGGCCGCCGGCACCGCACACGCCGACGGCACGGGCCAGGGCGGCGGCGTCGGCGCCGGCGGCCGGCTCAGCGTCCAGCAGAGCACCACCTGCCGGTCCCACGACCTGAACATCGACGTCCTCGGCACGGTCGGGCTGCTCGACGGCGTGCTCGGCAACGGCCTCAACGGCGAGGGCGACCCGGCGGCCCAGAACGCCCAGCTCGGCTCGAAGATGGGCTGCGACAACCGGGCCTTCTGACCGGGGCCCGGCACGTCACCGGATGACACAGGCGGTCGGCCACGGGGCCGGCCGCCTGTCGGGCGCTCGGCACGCGGCGGCCCGTTGCCGGGCCCGGCCGCGGTCAGCCCGCTGACGGGGGCAGCCGGGTGAGGGTCGTCCCGTACGTCCCGCACGGCGAGCCGGCCCCGGTGGACGTGGGAGACAGGGGGGCGGTGCCGCCCGTACAGGTGTGGTGGTCGGGGACGAAGGCCGCGCTGGGCTTCTCGCGGAGGACACGGGTGCCGGCCACCCGGAGCGCGAGCTCGCCGGGGCGGCGCACGGCCGGACCGTGGTAGCCGATCGCGCCGTGCGCGATCCGGTAGTGCGCCGTGACGGCGCCGGTGGCACGCAGCTCCACGGACCGGCCGTGGAGCGTCCCCGTCTCCCGGGC
Organism: Streptomyces sp. NPDC101225; assembly: GCF_044767585.1. Classification (NCBI taxonomy): domain Bacteria; kingdom Bacillati; phylum Actinomycetota; class Actinomycetes; order Kitasatosporales; family Streptomycetaceae; genus Streptomyces; species Streptomyces sp. NPDC101225. The sequence goes on along the minus strand of NZ_JBIWOE010000003.1, from coordinate 195,986 downwards.
CCCGCTGCCGTGGCCGACGACCAGGGCGCGGTCGGGCCGGAACGTGTACGTGCGGCCCTCGCCGGTCAACCACACCGGCCCCGCTTCGAGCGTCAGGCGCTGCCGGGCCGAGGACACCCGCCGACCGCCGAGGAGGCACGGGTCGTTCTTCCGGCCGGACGAGCCGGACGAGCCGGAGGAGCCGGAGGAGCCGGAGGAGCCGGAGGAGCCGGCCGGCCCGGAGGGTCCGGGCGCCGTGGAGGCGCCCTGTCCGTCCGGCAGCGGACGTGCGGCCGCCGCGGGCGCCGGCGGCCGCCAGAGGCGGTAGTCGTACGGGACCGCGGCGACCGCCGCCGCGAGGGGAAGCGCCGCCGGCGGACCGAGCGCCGCCGGCACGAGCACGGGGTGGCGCGGGACGTCCCGCACGGCACGCACGGCGCCGCCCCCCTGCCGCCGCCGGCGTACCAGGTACGGCCGGACCGCGGCACCGAGCACGCCCGCGGGCAGCGCGGCGACCGCACCCCAGGCGACGGCCTCGTGCAGATGAAGGACCGCATAGGCATCGGGCCGGAACGCGCCCGGGCCGCAGGCGCCCGAAGCGGCGTCGGTCACGGCGACGCACAGGAGGGTCCCCCGGCTGACGTAGTGGCCCAGCGTGCCGAGGACCGCGGCGACGGTCACGGCCGAACCGCAGGTCGGTTCCGGCCCGCGGGAACGGTCCCGCCGTCGCGCCGGGACCGGGCCGGACCGCGCGGGCGCAGGCGGTGGGCCGGCGGCCCCGGTGTCTGCGGTCACCCGGGTGTCTGCCCGGCCGGCCCGTCGCCCACCACCGCCGCGGCCATGAGTTCGGCCCTGTCCTGAGGCATGCCGCCGTGGCGTACGAGCGTGTGCGCGACGATGCGCCGTACCTCGCGCCACTGCTCGGGGGCGAGGCGGGCCGCCGCGGCCGCTTCGCCCGTCGAACGGGCACCCGGCGCTTCCTCCCCGGCACGGGGCTCGGCCGCCGGACGGGTGAAGAGGCCGCGGACCAGCCCGCGCGACGCGCCGACCGCCTTCTCCCCCAGATACGCCCCCACGGCGGACGCCGCGGCCAGCAGGACCGGCGTCAGCAGTTCCTGGGCACCCGGCGTGCCGAACCGCAGGAGCCCGCCTGCCTCCGACCCGCGGCCGGGCGCCAGCGCCCGCTCCGGATCACTGAAGTACGCCGCGCACAGCATGACGAACGCCCGGCGTTCGGCCGCGACCTGTTCCGGCGCCACGGAGGCGGCCCGGTCGAGCATGCCCCGTGCGGCTTCCACCACGTCCACCGCTCCGGAGTCGTACACATGACGCGATGTCTTCACGCCGCCCCCTGACCCGAGTTGCCGCGGGGCCGGGCAGCGGTCCCCGGCCCGGATCGCCTGCTCGCCCCTGGAGCAGCCGACCTTAGGGGCGAGGCGACACAGGGCCGGAGGAACTCAAAAAACGGCGATGCCCCATATCGGGATGATGTATGGGCCTTCGGCGCGCCGCGGGCCGCGGGCGGTGGTGCGCGGCGGGAAGCCCACGACCAGGCGGTTTCACTTCCTCGTGGGTGCCGCGACCAGGAGAAGAAGGACGGTGCCGCCCGCGGTCACCAGGACGTCCCGCGCCGCGTGGACCATCAGGCTGGACCGCTTTTTCACCGCCCAGTGCGACCCCGCGTAAAGAGGCACATCCGTCACGAGTTCCTCGTCGTATGCGAAGGAAAGACCTTCTATCTCACCGGCACCCCGCCGCCCGCCCGGCAGCCGCCACCGACCCGTGCAGGAACCGAGCTGTGTGCAGTGCACCTGGCCCAGCGTCTTCGCGGGATCGCCCGCCACGAACCGGTGGACGTCCCTCGCCGCGAACACCGTGGGGACGGCGAGGGCGCACAGGAAGACGAGCGACACGGCACCGCGCCAGGTCTTCAGGGCTCTCATCGGGACGGCACCCCACCGCCGACCGCCCATGCCCGACTCCCCTTCCGTCCCGTCCGCGGGTGACCCTCGACACGCCGAGGGTCGCACGGAAGGGCGGTGTGACGGGAGGGGCGGACTGCCGGGCCTGGTCCATGGCCGCACCCACGCCCACCGCTCGTACGGGGTCGTGCCGGCGGCCATGTGGGGTGTACGCGCGGGCAGTTGCCGCCGACCGGGCAAGGGCGTGACGTTTGCTCAGGTCAGATCGATTCTGCTCGCGTGGCGCGTGGTGGGGCGGGTGGGACTCGAACCCACGGCCGACGGATTATGAGTCCGCTGCTCTAACCGGCTGAGCTACCGCCCCATAGCGGCGTGTCGCGCACATTTGTGCGCGCCGTCTGCCGCAGCATAGCCGCTCATACGATCTCCTGCTTCGTATGGTCGACTTCGCCTGCCCTTGAGGACTCCGCCGTGACCTGCACGGTTCCCGGGCGCGAGGGCCGGACATGAAAAAGGACCCCGGAGGGGTCCTCGTTCAGCATGCTCCCCCGACTGGACTCGAACCAGTAACCTGCCGGTTAACAGCCGGCTGCTCTGCCAATTGAGCTACGGAGGACCGAGCTCCCCCGACTGGACTCGAACCAGTAACCTGCCGGTTAACAGCCGGCTGCTCTGCCAATTGAGCTACGGAGGAATGCCTCGTTGCATCGAACGTACCTACCTGGGTATTCGCCAGGGGGCGGGCGCTCGCTGCGACACATACATTAGCGCAAGCAGGGGGGTGCTCCGCCAATCGGTTCCCCCGGCACCGACACCGCGCCAGAGACCTGCACGAGGAGAGGGTGGCCGCCATGCGCTACAAGCTGACGTTCGTCGTCGGACTGGCCCTTGGTTACGTACTGGGCACGCGCGCCGGGCGCGAGCGCTACGAGCAGCTGAAGAAGTCGGCACGTCAGGTCGCGCAGAACCCCGCGGTCCGCAACACCGCGGAGTCGGCGGCGCAGCAGGGGCGCGAGTTCGCGGGCAAGGCGTACCACGTGGTGAGCGACAAGGTCGGGGACCGCGTGCCGGAATCGGTGGCCCAGCGGGTGCGCTCGCTGCGCGAGCGCGGCGGCGACGGCGCGGCGCAGGACGACTGGGGCACCAGCAACACCTAGGGGTGCACCCGGCCCTGGACGGGCCGTCCGCGGCACATGGTTTCTCCTCGGCTGCGAGGGGCCTGTGACGCCCCGCGCCCGCACGCCGCACGGCCCATAGAATTTTCGTCATGGGGATAGTCGCCGGGCTGGACAGTGCGCCCGATTTCACTCGTATCGTCGTCTGCGATTCGGACACGGGTGCCGTGCTCAGGCAGGGGTACGCCCCGCACCCGGTCGAGGGCGCGGACGGCGGGGGCGCCCGGCCCTCGGACGTCGACCCGCAGGCCTGGCTGCTGTCCCTGGGTGAGGCGGCCGGCGGCGGACTTCTCGAAGGCGTGCAGGCCATCGGCGTGTCGGCGCAGGCGAACGCGCTCGTGCCGCTCGACTCCCAGGGCGGCACGGTGCGGCCCGCGATCGTCGGCGGGGACAAGCGGGCGCAGGTCGCGGCGGCCGATCTGATCGACGCGCTCGGCGGGCGCGAGGCGTGGGCGCAGGCGGTGGGGAGCGTGCCGCAGGCCGCGCAGCCGGTGACCAAGCTGCGCTGGCTGGCGAAGAGCGAGCCCGACGCCGCCCTGCGCACCGCGATCCTGATGCAGGCCCACGACTGGCTGGTGTGGCAGCTGCTGGGGCGGCCGGTGCGCCGGACCACCGACCGGGGCGGCGCCTCCGGAACCGGGTACTGGTCGGCGGCCACCGGTTCCTACCGGACCGACCTGGTCGAGCTGGCGCTCGGCCACCAGGTCATGCTGCCCGAGGTGATCGGCCCGGCCGAGGCGGCCGGTACGACGCCCGAGGGGCTGCTGATCTCGGCGGGGACGGGCGAGACCATGGCCGCCGCGTTCGGGCTGGGTATCGGGCTCGGTGACGCGGTGGTGTCGCTCGGCGCCTCCGGGTCCGTCATGGCGGTGCACCCCGAGGCGCTCTTCGACAGCAGCGGGATGATCACCTCCCTCGCCGACGCGACCGGTATGCATCTGCCCGTCGTCACCACGCTGAACGCCGTACGGGCCCTGCGCGGGACGGCCGAACTGCTCGGGCTGCCCGACCTGGAGAGCCTGTCCGACCTGGCGCTGAAGTCGACGCCCGGCTCGCACGGACTCGTCCTTCTTCCGTATCTGGAGGGCGAGCGGACGCCGAGCCTGCCGCACACCGCGGGCACGCTCGCCGGGCTGCGGCGGGAGTCGATGAAGGCGGAGCACCTGGCGCGGGCGGCGTTCGAGGGCATGCTGTGCGGGCTCGCGGACGCGCTGGACGTGCTGCGCGGCCGGGGTGTCGAGGTGCGGCGGATCTTCCTGCTGGGGGCGGCCGCCGAGCTGCCCGCCGTGCAGGCGGTGGCGCCGATGCTGTTCGGGGCGCAGGTCGTGGTGGTGCAGCCCGCGGACTACGCGGCCATCGGCGCCGCCCGGCAGGCGGCCTGGGCGCTCGGCGCCTCGCAGGGCACCCTCGATCCGCGCAATCCGCCGGCCTGGCAGGGCGCCGCGGCACAGGTCCTCGAACCGGGCGACGAGCTGGCGGTGGGTCAGGCGGTGCGGCAGCAGTACGTCTCCGTGAGGGACCAGACACACCCCGGAGCTTTCCGCCCGTAAGACGGTAAAGCGCACTGCTGTCGGCTTAATCGGTTGAGGTAACGCGGGTGGAGTGTCCGACGATAGGAGCCTCGGGCATCAAGCCCGCCCCATCGCCGACTCCGAGAGACGTAGCGTGCTCATACGACTACTGCGGACCTATCTGAGGCCCTACAAGAAACCCATCGCCCTGCTGGTGCTGCTGCAGTTCCTGCAGACCTGCGCCACCCTGTACCTGCCCACGCTGAACGCGCACATCATCGACAACGGCGTCGTGAAGGGTGACACCGGCTACATCCTCTCCTTCGGCGCCCTGATGATCGGCATCTCGCTGGCGCAGGTCGTGTGCAACATCGGTGCCGTCTACTTCGGCGCCCGGACCGCCGCGGCGCTCGGCCGGGACGTCCGGGCCGCCGTCTTCGACCGGGTGCAGTCCTTCTCCTCGCGGGAGGTCGGCCACTTCGGCGCGCCCTCGCTGATCACCCGTACCACCAACGACGTGCAGCAGGTCCAGATGCTGGCCCTGATGACGTTCACGCTCATGGTGTCCGCGCCGATCATGTGCGTGGGCGGCATCGTGCTGGCGCTCGGCCTGGACGTGCCGCTGTCCGCGGTGCTGGTCGCGGTGGTGCCGACCCTGGGCATCTGCGTGACGCTCATCGTGCGCCGGCTGCGCCCGCTGTTCCGGTCCATGCAGACCCGGCTGGACACGGTCAACCGGGTGCTGCGCGAGCAGATCACCGGCAACCGCGTCATCCGCGCCTTCGTCCGGGACGAGTACGAGAAGGACCGGTTCCGGAAGTCCAACGCCGATCTCACCGAGATGTCGCTGAAGACCGGCAACATGCTCGCGCTGATGTTCCCGATCGTGATGACGGTGGTGAACCTGTCGTCGATCGCGGTGGTGTGGTTCGGCGCGCACCGCATCGACAGCGGCGGGATGCAGATCGGCGACCTGACCGCCTTCCTCGCCTACCTGATGCAGATCGTCATGTCCGTGATGATGGCCACCTTCATGTTCATGATGGTGCCGCGCGCGGAGGTGTGCGCCGAGCGGATCCAGGAGGTCCTGGGGACCTCCTCCAGCGTGGTGCCGCCGGTGGCGCCGGTCACGGAGCTGCGCCGGCACGGGCACCTGGAGGTCCGGGGGGCCGGGTTCCGCTATCCCGGCGCCGAGGAGCCCGTGCTCAGGGCGATCGACCTGGTGGCCCGGCCCGGCGAGGTGACCGCCGTGATCGGCTCGACCGGCAGCGGCAAGTCCACGCTGCTCGGACTGGTCCCCCGGCTGTTCGACGCGACCGACGGCGAGGTCCTGGTCGACGGCACGGACGTGGCCTCCCTCGAACCGAAGCTGCTGGCCAGGACGGTCGGCCTCGTACCGCAGAAGCCGTACCTGTTCGCGGGCACGGTGGCGACCAATCTGCGCTACGGCAATCCGGACGCCACGGACGAGGAGCTGTGGCACGCGCTGGAGGTCGCGCAGGCCAAGGACTTCGTCAGCCGGCTGGAGGGCGGGCTCGACGCGCCCGTCGCGCAGGGCGGCACGAACGTCTCCGGCGGGCAGCGGCAGCGGCTCGCCATCGCCCGCACGCTCGTCCAGCGCCCGGAGATCTACCTCTTCGACGACTCCTTCTCCGCCCTCGACTACGCCACCGACGCTGCGCTGCGGGCGGCGCTCGCCGAGGAGACCGCGGAGGCGACCGTGGTGATCGTCGCCCAGCGGGTGGCGACCATCCGGGACGCCGACCGGATCGTGGTCCTCGACGAGGGCCGGGTCGTCGGCACGGGCCGCCATCACGAGCTGATGGCCGACAACGAGACGTACCGGGAGATCGTGCTCTCCCAGCTGACGGAAGCGGAGGCTGCCTGATGGCCGGGCCGATGGCGCGGATGATGGGCCAGGGCGGCGGTCCCGACAACCGCTCGATGGACTTCAAGGTGTCGGGCAAACGCCTGATCGCCCAGTTCAAGCCGGAACGTCTCACCATCTGCGTGCTGCTGCTGTGCGTGGTGGTCAGCGTGGGCCTCAACGTGATCGGGCCGAAGATCCTCGGCAAGGCCACGGACCTGGTCTTCTCCGGCATCATCGGGCGGCAGATGCCGGCCGGTGCGAGCAAGGAGCAGGTCCTCGACTCGATGCGGGCGCGCGGCCAGGGCCAGATCGCCGACATGCTGCGCGGCACCGACTTCACCCCGGGCCAGGGCATCGACTTCGACGCCGTGGGCCGCGTACTGCTGCTGGCGCTGTGCACGTTCGCCGTCGCCGGTCTGCTGATGGCGGTGGCGACCCGGCTGGTCAACCGGACGGTCAACCGGACGATGTTCCGGATGCGCGAGGACGTGCAGACGAAGCTGTCGCGCCTTCCGCTGTCGTACTTCGACAAGCGGCAGCGCGGTGAGGTGCTGTCCCGGGCGACCAACGACATCGACAACATCGGGCAGACGCTGCAGCAGTCGATGGGGCAGCTGATCAACTCGCTGCTGACGATCATCGGTGTGCTCGCGGTGATGTTCTGGGTGTCGTGGCTGCTGGCGCTGGTCGCGCTGGTGACCGTGCCGCTGTCGTTCCTCGTCGCCACACGCGTGGGCAAGCGCTCGCAGCCGCACTTCGTGCAGCAGTGGCGCTCCACCGGCAAGCTCAACGCCCACGTCGAGGAGATGTACACCGGCCACACGCTGGTGAAGGTGTTCGGCCGGCAGGACGAGTCGGCGCGGCAGTTCGCCGAGCAGAACGACGCGCTGTACGAGGCCGGGTTCAAGGCGCAGTTCAACAGCGGGATCATGCAGCCGCTGATGATGTGCGTGTCGAACCTCAACTACGTGCTGGTGGCGGTCGTCGGCGGTCTGCGGGTCGCCTCGGGTGCGCTGTCCATCGGTGATGTGCAGGCCTTCATCCAGTACTCGCGGCAGTTCTCGATGCCGCTGACGCAGGTCGCGTCGATGGCGAACCTGGTGCAGTCGGGCGTCGCGTCGGCCGAGCGGATCTTCGAACTCCTGGACGCGGAGGAGCAGGAGGCGGATCCGGTCGAGGGCCGGCGGCCCGAGGAGCTGCGGGGGCGGGTGGAGCTGCAGAACATCTCCTTCCGCTACGAACCCGACAAGCCGCTGATCGAGAACCTGTCCCTGAAGGCCGAACCGGGGCACACGGTCGCGATCGTCGGCCCGACGGGCGCCGGCAAGACCACCCTGGTGAACCTGCTCATGCGGTTCTACGACGTCTCCGGCGGGCGGATCACCCTCGACGGCGTCGACATCGCGTCCATGTCCCGGGACGAACTGCGCTCCGGGATCGGCATGGTGCTGCAGGACACCTGGCTGTTCGGCGGCACGATCGCGGAGAACATCGCGTACGGGGCGTCCCGGGACGTCACCAGGGGCGAGATCGAGGAGGCGGCGCGGGCCGCGCACGCCGACCGGTTCGTGCGGACGCTGCCCGACGGGTACGACACCGTGATCGACGACGAGGGCACGGGGGTCAGCGCCGGCGAGAAGCAGCTCATCACCATCGCGCGGGCGTTCCTGTCCGACCCGGTGATCCTGGTGCTCGACGAGGCCACCAGCTCGGTCGACACCCGGACCGAGGTGCTGATCCAGAAGGCGATGGCCAAACTCGCGCACGGGCGTACGTCGTTCGTGATCGCGCACCGGCTGTCGACCATCCGGGACGCGGACACGATCCTCGTCATGGAGAACGGCTCGATCGTCGAGCAGGGCGCGCACGACGACCTGCTGGCCGCGGACGGGGCGTACGCGCGGCTGTACAAGGCGCAGTTCGCCCAGGCGGTGGCCGAGATCGACTAGCGGTGCCGGTCGATCGGGTGTGACGGGGGGGCCGCCGGGAGGCGGCCCCCTTCTCAGTCCAGGTATCCGCGCAGCTGGTCCGCGAAGGCGTGGTCGCGGAGCTTGTTCAGGGTCTTCGACTCGATCTGCCGTATGCGCTCCCGTGTCACTCCGAAGATGCGGCCTATCTCCTCCAGCGTGCGCGGGCGGCCGTCGGCCAGGCCGTAGCGGAGCTGGACGACCTTGCGCTCACGCTCGCCGAGCGTGGACAGCACGGCCTCCAGGTGCTCCCTGAGCAGCAGGAACGCCGCCGACTCCACCGGTGAGGTCGCGTCGCCGTCCTCGATCAGGTCGCCGAGGGCCACGTCGTCCTCCTCGCCCACGGGGGCGTGCAGGGAGACGGGTTCCTGGGCCAGCCGCAGCACCTCGCTGACCCGCTCGGGCGGCAGGTCGAGATGGGCGGCGACCTCTTCCGGGGTCGGCTCGTAGCCCCGTTCCTGCAGCATGCGGCGCTGGACGCGGACGACCCGGTTGATCAGTTCGACGACATGGACCGGGACGCGGATGGTGCGGGCCTGGTCGGCGAGGGCCCGGGACATGGCCTGGCGGATCCACCAGGTCGCGTACGTGGAGAACTTGTAGCCGCGGGCGTAGTCGAACTTCTCGACTGCCCTGATGAGGCCGAGGTTGCCCTCCTGGACCAGGTCCAGCATGGTCAGGCCGCGGCCGACGTAGCGCTTGGCCACGGAGACCACCAGGCGCAGGTTCGCCTCGATGAGGCGGCGCTTGGCCATCCGGCCCATGACCACCAGACGGTCGAGGTCGAGGGTCAACTGGCCGTCGAGACTGGGGGTGTTGCTCAGCTTCTCCTCGGCGAACAGGCCGGCCTCGACCCGGCGGGCGAGTTCGACCTCCTCGGCCGCGGTGAGCAGCGGGATCCGGCCGATCTCGCGCAGGTACTGGCGGAACAGGTCGGAGGACGGGCCGCCGGTGTCGGCGCGGACGCGCTCCACGACGGGCGGCTCCACCGGCTCGGTGGACTCGCCCTCCAGCGCCCCGGTGGGCGGTTCGGCCGGCTCGGGCGAGCCTTCCGGGTCCGCCTCGGGGTGGTGCATGACACGGGTCTGCGGGGGGACCGCGACCAGGACGTCGGTCTCGGCGTCCGGCTCCGTGTCCGTGCTGGTGTCGGTCTGGGTGAGGGTCTGGGTCTGCACGGGGGCGACCTCCAGGATGATCGCTGCAGAGGTGAGCGGCAGCGGTACGTCGGGGGCGGAGTCTGCGGCCACGCCGCTGTCCGTCCCGTACGCGATGAGCGGAACCGCGGGGTTGTGGGACCCGTGTGGGACGGATCGGCCGCGCTCCGAGGACTCAGGCACCGCACCCCAGTGTGGAGTACGACACATCGCCGCCACGAGGGGCGTGCGGTGACTTTTTGCAATCGGGCCGTGACCGCGCGGTTACCCAGGCGTTCGGCGGTGCTCAGAGCGCAGCGGCTCCGTGCTCCCGCAGCGTTTGGTCGTACTGCTGGAGTACCCACAATTCGTTCTGAACCGCAGCCAACTGCGCCGGATCTCCGCCCGCGGAGGCCCGGGCCATCTGCGACTGGACGTCGCGGATGCGGCGCTCCACGGCGCGGCGCCTGACCTGGACCAGCACCGTGCCCGCGTACACCTCGTCGACGGTGCGGCGCATGATCGGCTCGACGGCGAGCTCGGTGACCATGGCGCGTACCGCGTCGTCGGGCGCGGCCTCGCGGACCCGGACCAGGTACTCCTGGGGGTCCCGCGTGCCGTCCTCCGCGCCGCCCGCCTCCATGATCGCCAGGCGTACGGCGGCGTAGGGTGCGGCGGTGAACTCGTCGACGCCGTACGCGTCGAAGGCCGGGGAGACCAACTCCGGTTGCTGGAGGGCCAGTTTGAGCAGTTCGCGTTCGGTGGCGTAGACGGGGTTGCGGAGGTTGAGGGCGGGCCCGGCGTTCCTGGGGCGGGGGGCTGCCTCGTACGCCTGCGGGCCGCGGGCCGCCGGGGCCGGGCCGCCCTTGCCGCCGCGGTCGCGGGCCCAACGGGCCAGCTGCGCCACCCGCTTGACCACGAACTGGGTGTCGAGGATGCCGAGCAGGCCGGCCAGTTGCACGGCGACCTCGTGCTGGGCGCCGCTGTTCTTGATGCGGGCGACGATCGGGGCCGCCTCGTCCAGGGCCGCGGCCCGGCCGGCGGGGGTGTCGAGGTCGTAGCGGACGACGATCTGGCGCAGCGCGAACTCGAAGAGCGGGGTGCGGGGTTCGACCAGGTCCGTCACCGCGTCGTCGCCCTTCGCCAGACGCAGCTCACAGGGGTCCATGCCGTCCGGCGCGATCGCGATGTAGGTCTCGGCGGCGAACTTCTGGTCGTCCTCGAAGGCGCGCAGGGCCGCCTTCTGGCCGGCCGCGTCGCCGTCGAAGGTGAAGATCACCCGCGCGCTGCCGTTGTCCATCAGCAGCCGGCGCAGGATCTTGATGTGGTCGCCGCCGAAGGCCGTGCCGCAGGTGGCGATCGCCGTCGTCACGCCGGCCAGGTGGCAGGCCATGACGTCGGTGTAGCCCTCGACCACCACCGCGCGCGACGCCTTGGCGATGTCCTTCTTGGCGAGGTCGATGCCGTACAGGACCTGGGACTTCTTGTAGATCGCGGTGTCGGGGGTGTTGAGGTACTTGGGGCCGTTGTCCGCCTCGTACAGCTTGCGGGCGCCGAAGCCGACGACGTCGCCGCCGATGTCGCGGATCGGCCACATCAGCCGGCCGCGGAAGCGGTCGATGGGGCCGCGGCGGCCCTCCTGGGCGAGGCCGGAGAGGACCAGCTCCTTGTCCGTGAAGCCCTTGCCGCGCAGAAAGCGGGTGAGGTGGTCCCAGCCCTGGGGGCTGTAGCCGACGGAGAAGTGCTCGGCGGCCGCCTGGTCGAAGCCGCGCTCGGCGAGGAACGCGCGGCCGGTGTCGGCCTCGGGGCTGGTGGCCAGCTGCTCCACGTACCACTGCGCGGCGATCTTGTGGGCCTCGACCAGGCGGATGCGTTCGCCGCGCTGGTGGGAGGGGTTGTACCCGCCCTCCTCGTAGCGCAGCGTGATGCCGGCCTGCGCGGCCAGGCGCTCGACCGCCTCGGAGAAGGAGAGGTGGTCGACCTTCATCACGAACGTGATGGTGTCGCCGCCCTCCTGGCAGCCGAAGCAGTGGAAGAGTCCCTTGCCCGGGCTGACCTGGAAGGACGGCGACTTCTCGTCGTGGAACGGGCACAGGCCCTTGAGGTTGCCCCCGCCCGCGTTGCGCAGCTGGAGGTACTCGGACACCACGGCGTCGATCGGGACCGCGTCCCGTACCGCCTTCACGTCCTCGTCGTTGATCCGTCCTGCCACGTGGTGATTCTACGGGGCACAACCGACACTCCTGACGGGGACGGACCGGCGCCTAGGAGGCGAGGCCTGCGAGCGGAACGTGCGGGTCCGCCAGCGCCTCCGTGTCCACCCGTGCCTGCGAGCGGATCAGCTGCTGGACGGGGTCCTTGACGTCCCACACGTTCACGTTCATCCCGGCCAGCACCCGGCCGTCCTTGATCCAGAACGCGATGAACTCACGCTTCGCGGCGTCTCCCCGGATCACCACTTCGTCGTACGAGCCCGGGGGCGCCCAGCCGTTGTACTCCATCCCCAGGTCGTACTGGTCCGAGAAGAAATAGGGCACGCGGTCGTAGGTGACGTCCCGGCCGAGCATGGCGCGGGCGGCCGCCGGGCCACCGTTGAGGGCGTTGGCCCAGTGCTCGACGCGCAGACGGGTGCCGAACAGGGCGTGCGGGAAGGAGACGACGTCGCCGGCCGCGTAGATGTCGGGGTCGGAGGTGCGCAGCCGCTCGTCGACCACGATGCCGCCGCCGTGCTCGCGGCCGGCGATCTCCAGGCCCGCCGCCTCCGCGAGGCCGGTGCGCGGGGCCGCGCCGATCGCCGCCAGGACGTCGTGGGCGGGGTGCTCCTCGCCGTCGTCCGTGCGGGCGGCCAGCACCATGCCGTCCTGGCCCACGATCTCGGTGAGCTGCACGCCGAAGTGGAAGCGGACGCCGTGCTCGCGGTGCAGGTCGGCGAAGAGGCTGCCGAGCTCCGGGCCGAGGACGGCGTGCAGCGGGGTCTGCGCGGGCTCGACGACGGTCACCTCGGCTCCGTACTCGCGGGCCGCCGCCGCGACCTCCAGGCCGATCCAGCCGGCCCCGGCGATCACGAGGTGGCCGTTGTCCCGGCCGAGGGCGGCCAGCACGCCCTTGAGCCGCTCGGCGTGGGCGAGGCGGCGCAGGTGGTGGACGCCCGCGAGGTCGGTGCCCGGGACGTCCAGCCGGCGCGGCTCCGCTCCCGTGGCCAGCAGCAGCCTGTCGTAGCGGACCAGTGTGCCGTCCTCGCCGAAGCGGACCGTCTTCGCCGTGCGGTCGATGGCCTCGACGGTCTCGCCGAGGTGCAGTTCGATGTCGTTGCGGGCGTACCAGGCCGGTTCGTGGACGAAGACGCTGTCGCGCTCCTCCTTGCCCAGCAGGTAGCCCTTGGACAGGGGCGGGCGCTCGTAGGGGTGGTCGCGTTCGTCGCAGATCAGTATCACGCGCCCGCTGAAGCCCTCCGCCCGGAGCGTCTCGGCCGCCTTCGCGCCGGCGAGGCCGCCTCCGACGATGACGAATGTCTGATCCGCGTCGACCACTTGATGCCTCCTACGGGGTGTCTGAGGGGTGTCCCCTCGGATAACACAGCGGGTGCCGCCACCTGCGAGCGTCCCGCACGCAGCGTGATGGGGGAAGAGGGAGTGGCCCGATCAGGCCACGCAGGGTCACATTCGGGTGTGTTCGGTGTCACCCGCGTCCCGCCGGTCTCACGGGTTCCCCGTCAGGCGCGCGTGAAGCGACCGGGCCGAGGCGTCCGTGAGGGAGGCGATCTGGTCCACGACGACACGCTTGCGGGCGCGGTCGTCGCCGGCCTGGTCGAACAGGGCGCGGAACTGCGGGTCCAGGCCGTCCGGGGCGCGGCGGGTGAGCGCCTCGGCCAGCTCGGCCACCACGATCCGCTGGTCGGCCCGCAGCCGCTCCTGCTCGGCGCGCTGCATGACGTACCGGTCCGCGACGGCCTTGAGGACCGCGCACTCCAGCCGCGTCCGGTGCGGGACGACGAGCTCGGCACCGTAGCGGGTCAGGCGCCCGGAGCCGTACCGCGCGCGCGTGGCGGCCTCGGCGGCGAGGCAGAAGCGGCCGATGAGCTGGCTGGTGGCGTCCTTGAGGCGGGCCTGGGCGACGGCCGAGCCGTCGTAGCCGTGCGGCCACCACTCCTGGTCCTGGAGGCGGTCGAGGGCGGCGGACAGCTCGGCGGGGTCGGTGTGCGCGGGCGCGTAGCGGCCGACGGCGACGGCGAAGACCGCCTGCCGTTCGGGCTCGGCGTGCAGGCAGTTGGGGTCGATGTGGCCGGCGTGCAGGCCGTCCTCGACGTCGTGCACCGAGTACGCCACGTCGTCCGACCAGTCCATGACCTGGGCCTCGAAGGTGGCGCGGGGGCCGGGGGCCTCCTTGCGGACCCAGTCGAAGACGGGGCGGTCGTCCTCGTAGACACCGAACTTCCGCGAGCCGGGGTCGGCGGGGTGGGCGCCGCGCGGCCACGGGTACTTGGTGGCCGCGTCGAGGGTGGCGCGGGTGAGGTTGAGGCCGACGGAGCGGGAGCCCGCGTCGGTGAAGCGCTTGGGCTCGATACGGGTGAGCAGCCGCAGCGACTGGGCGTTGCCCTCGAAGCCGCCGACGTCCTCGGCGAACTCGTTGAGCGCCTGTTCGCCGTTGTGCCCGAAGGGCGGATGGCCCAGGTCGTGGGAGAGGCAGGCGGCCTCCACCAGGTCGGGGTCGCAGCCCAGGGCCGCGCCCAGCTCGCGGCCGACCTGGGCGCACTCCAGGGAGTGGGTGAGCCGCGTCCGCGGACTGGCGTCCCATGCCTGGCTGCGGGTCCCGGGGGTGACCACCTGGGTCTTGCCGGCCAGCCGGCGCAGGGCGGCGGAGTGCAGCACCCGTGCGCGGTCGCGCTGGAAGGCGGTGCGTCCGGGGCGCTTGTCGGGCTCCGGCACCCAGCGCTCCACCGCGGGCGCGTCGTACCCGGGCGGCGGGACGTGGTTCTCGTGAGCCTGCGGTGCGATGCCTGCGATGCCTTCCATGCCCCCGACAGTAGAGCCCGGGGCCGACAATCGGGACGTCAGTGACCGTTTCAGGCCGAGGCGAGCTCGGGGTGCGTCACCGTGCCGGGCGTCGCCGACGCCTGGTCGTAGCGGTGCAGGACGAGGCGGGCCATCGCCGGGTGGGTGCCCAGCGGGGCCGAGGCGAGCCACGGGGCCGCCTGGGCGCACTCGGTCGCGAAGCGGCCCGGTGCCGCGAAGTAGGAGGCGACGGCGACCCGGTGACGGCCGGCGGCGGCCAGGGCGCGCAGCGCGTCCGGGACGGTCGGCGCGGCGGTGCTCGCGTAGGCGGGGACCACCGGGACACCCAGGCGGTCGGCGAGCAGCTGGGCCGTGCGGCCGGTGTCCACCTTCGACTCCGGGTCGCGCGAGCCGGCGGCCGCGAGGATCACCGCGCTCCCGCGGCGCGCCGCCTCGTCCGTTCGGGTGCGCCAGCCGGCCTCGACGAGCCGGGAGTACAGGGCCTCCACGAGCAGCGGATGCGGGCCGAGGGCGCCGGCCACGCGTGTGTGTGCGGCGGACGCGGCGGCCATCCGGGGGATGTCCCGCTTGATGTGGTGGCCGCGGCCGAGCAGCAGCGGGACGAGGACGGCCTCGCCGGTGCCCAGGGAGGCGAGGGTGTCGGGGAGGAGCGGTTCGTTCAGTTCGATGTGGCCGAGGTGGACGGGCAGGCCGGGGCGCTCGTCCCGGATCCGGTCCAGGAGCGCGTGGACGGTCTGCAGTGCGCGCGGGTCGCGGCTGCCGTGTGCCACCACCACGAGGGCGGGAGGGCCGGGGCGCCGCCTGCCGCTGAGCGAGACGAGGCTGAGCTGGCTGGCGAGCTGCGTGCTGATCCGGTCCATGAGATGGGCCGTGCTGCCGAGGTGCGCCGCCGGGAACTGCACGGCCGCACCCGGCTCGGTCATGGACTCGTCGCGAGGAGGGTTCGACGGCGTCATGGACCAAGGATCGGTGCCGCAGGTTGCCGATCCGTTGCGCGAGAATGACGGACGTTTTCCGGCCGTTCACCGTGCGACCTGTGGGGTTTGTGAGCCGGTCCGACCTGGGCTTTCACTCTCCGGGTGAGACCGGTCACTCGGCGTGCGCGTGAACCGCGCGGCCTGACAGGACGTCTTTGGCTGTCGACACACGGGCTTCGCAGGCCACACGGGAGGGAACCGTCCGATGCGCCGACCCACGTTGCGCAGACCGCTGCCCCGCACGCGTACCGGCCGACGGCGGCTGGTCCAGGCCGTGATGGCCGGATGTGTGCTGGCCCTGCTGCCGGCGACCTGGATGTACACGGTCACGGGCGACCGGCTGCGGACCGCGGAGGACGTGCCGCGCACCGAGGTCGCCGTCGTCTTCGGCGCGGGACTGTGGGACGGCGAGCCCTCCCCCTACCTCGCCCACCGCCTGGACGCGGCCGCGCGGCTGTACCGCGCGCACCGCGTCGAGGTCGTCCTGGTCACCGGCGACAACAGCCGTGAGGACTACGACGAGCCCGACGCCATGCGCGGGTACCTGACCCGGCACGGCGTCCCCGACGGGCGGATCGTCAGCGACTACGCCGGCTTCGACACCTGGGACTCCTGCGTGCGCGCGAAGAGGATCTTCGGCGTCGACCGGGCCGTGCTGATCAGCCAGGGCTTCCACATCCGGCGGGCGGTCGCGCTGTGCCAGGCGGCGGGTGTGCGGTCGTACGGCGTCGGGGTGCCGGACAAGCACGACGTGACCTGGTACTACGGCGGCACGCGGGAGATCTTCGCGGCGGGCAAGGCGGCTCTTGACGCGGTGTTCCGGCCGGACCCGCGCTTCCTCGGGCCGAAGGAGACGGGCGTGCCGGCGGCGCTGGCGAGCGCCCGGTGACGAGGCGGGCCCCGCGCCCCTCACGCCGGGCGGACGGCAGCGGGGAGGCCGCCGTCCCGACGGCGTAACAGGGGGCCGTCCCGCACGTAACACGGCCGAAGCACGCTGGGGCCCATGCAGACCACCGCGACGCCCACGCACTGCCCGTACTGCGCCCTGCAGTGCGGGATGAATCTGACACCCGTGCCCCGGGAGCACCTCCCGGGCCGTCCGGGCGCAGGCGGAGGGACGGTCGAGGTGAGCGAGCGCGCGGATTTCCCGGTGAACCGGGGCGCGCTGTGCGGCAAGGGCCGTACGGCGCCGGACGTGCTGTCGTCCCGGGTGCGCCTGACCTCCCCGCTGGTGCGCTCCGGGGGCACGCTCACGCCCGCCACCTGGGACGAGGCGCTGGACCGGATCGCCGAGGAGCTGCGCCGGACGCGTACGGAACATGGCCCGGACGCGGTCGGCGTCTTCGGCGGAGGCGGTCTGACCAACGAGAAGGCGTACGCCCTGGGCAAGTTCGCCCGGGTGGTGCTCGGCACCTCGCAGATCGACTACAACGGGCGCTTCTGCATGTCGTCGGCGGCGGCCGCCGGCACGAAGGCCTTCGGGCTGGACCGCGGGCTGCCCTTCCCGCTGGAGGACATCCCGAGGACCGGCTGCGTGATCCTCGTCGGGTCGAACCTCGCCGAGACCATGCCTCCGGCGCTGCGGTTCTTCCGCGAACTCCGGGAGAACGGCGGCACCTTGGTCGTCGTCGACCCCCGCCGCACGAAGACCGCCGAGCAGGCCGACCTGCACCTCGCGCCCCGCCCGGGCACGGACCTCGCCCTCGCGCTCGGCCTGCTGCACCTGGTCGTGGCCGAGGGGCGGGTCGACGAGGCGTACGTCCAGGACCGCACGGCCGGCTGGGAGGAGGCGCGGGCCGCGGCGATGGCGCACTGGCCCGAGTACGTGGAACGGATCACGGGGGTGTCCGTTCCCGAACTGCGCGAGGCGGTCCGGCTGTTCTGCGAGCCCGAGGCCGCGATGGTGCTGACCGCGCGCGGGCCCGAGCAGCAGGCCAAGGGCACCGACACGGTGGGCGCGTGGATCAACCTGTGCCTGGCCACCGGCCGGGCCGGGCGTCCGCTGTCCGGGTACGGCTGCCTGACCGGGCAGGGCAACGGGCAGGGCGGACGCGAACACGGCCAGAAGTCCGACCAGCTGCCCGGCTACCGCCGGCTGGACGATCCTCAGGCACGGCGTCATGTGGCCGAGGTGTGGGGCGTGGACCCCGACAGCCTGCCCGGACCGGGCCGCAGCGCCTACGAGTTGCTCGACGCCCTGGGTACGGACATCAGGTCGCTGCTGCTGATGGGGTCGAACCCGGTGGTGTCGGCGCCGCGCGCCGCGCATGTCGAAGAGCGCCTCAGGTCGCTCGGCTTCCTCGCCGTCTGCGACGTCGTGCTGTCCGAGACGGCGGCTCTCGCGGACGTCGTGCTGCCCGTGACGCAGTGGGCGGAGGAGACCGGCACGACCACCAGCCTCGAAGGGCGCGTCCTGCTGCGCCGGCAGGCCGTCAGCGCCCCCGACGGCATCCGCGGCGACCTGGAGGTCCTGCACGAACTGGCCGGCCGGCTCGGCGTGCAGAAGGGCTTCCCGACCGACGCCGAGGAGGTCTTCGAGGAACTGCGCCGGGCCAGCGCGGGCGGACCCGCCGACTACTCCGGCATCACCTACCGCAGGCTGGTGGAGGAGAACGGGGTGTTCTGGCCCTGCCCCGGGCGGGCGCCGGCCGACGAGGGGGCCGCGGACGCCGTCCACCCCGGCACCCCGCGCCTGTTCCTCGACCGGTTCGCCACCCCGGACGGCCGGGCCCGGTTCGTCCCCGTCTCGCACCGGGCGTCCGCCGAGGAGCCGGACGAGGAGTACCCGGTGCTGCTGACCACGGGCCGGGTGGTCGCCCAGTACCAGTCCGGCGCCCAGACCCGCCGCGTGGCGGAGCTGAACGCCGCCGCGCCGGGCCCGTTCGTGGAGCTGCACCCGCGGCTGGCGGCGCGGCTCGGGGCGGCCGAGGGCGACCCGGTCGCGGTGGTCTCCCGCCGGGGCCGCGCGGTGGCGCCGGCCCGCATCACCACCTCGATCCGCCCGGACACGGTCTTCATGCCCTTCCACTGGCCGGGCGAGGGCCGCGCCAACACCCTGACCAACCCGGCGCTCGACCCGACCTCGCGGATGCCGGAGTTCAAGGCGTGCGCGGTGCGGCTGGAGGCCGTGCGGACGTGAGGGTCACCTGAGCCGCCAGTCGCCGCTCCCGATCGGCTTCCCGCGGGCGCGCAGGCGTGCGGCGACGGCGGGGGCGGCCACGTAGACCCAGGCGCGCACCGGCGGCCTCGCGCCGTCGCGCCGTACCTCGCGCTCGACGCGCTCGTAGAGGTTGTGCGGGTCGCCGGGCGCGTACTCCTCCAGCCGGTCGAGGTCCGCCAGCAGTTCCTCGTGGGCCCGGGGCAGTGCGGTCACCAGCTCGCCGTGCACGACACCGCCGCGCTCCTCGACGGCGTACGGGTAGCCCGGTCCGTCGTAGAGCACCGCGCCGTCGAGCCGTCCCGGCTCCTCGGACCGGGTGCGGCCGCGCAGGAACAGGTCGTGGTTGGCCTCGTTGCGGAGCAGGGTGCCGTAGACGAAGAAACGGAGACTCACAAAAACGATTCTCTCTCCTCACATACCTCCTCGTACGCGCTCTGGACCTTGATCTGTCATGGCCTCTTAAATCTCAGTCAACAAGCGCCTCCGTCCCCCCACGCGCCCTCCGGCGCCTTTTCGAGGAGATCCATGAGCCGGATACGTATCGACGTCCGGGGCTCCCGTCGTCTCGCCGCTCTCGGCGTGGCCGCGACGACCGCCACCCTGCTGGCCGCCGCACTCTCCCCCACCGCCGTCGCCGACGACCGGCCCACCAGGGCGGGCGCGATCGAGAACGCGGCGTCGGTGCTGCTGCAGCACGCCGCGAGCCTCGGGCTCACCTCCGACGAGGGCACGAAGGTGCGGGACGTGATCGTCGACAGCGATGGCGCACAGCATGTGCGCTACGAACGGACGTACCGTCAGCTGCCGGTGCTGGGCGGCGACTTCGTGGTCCACATGGCGCCCGACGGCGCCTACCGCAGCGCCGACCGCGCGACGCGGGGCACGATATCCCTCGCCTCCACCGACCCGTCCATATCGAAGCCGAGGGCGGCCGGCCTCGCGGCGAACGCGCTGCGTGCGGTCAACCTCGGCGAGACGCTGAAGAAGCTGACTGCCAGGCCCCGGCTGGTCGTCGACGCCCTGCACGGGGCGCCGAAGCTGGCCTGGCGGACGAACGTCGTGGCGCAGGACTCGATGGGCAACCCGGTCTCCCGCACCGTCCTCACCGACGCGCGCACCGGCTCGCAGATCGACGCCTGGGACGACATCGAGACGGCGACGGGCGACGGCAGGTCGCTCTACAGCGGCACGGTCGCGCTGGAGACGACGCGGTCGGGGTCGACGTACCAGCTCAAGGACCCGACGCGGGGCGGCACTTACACGGGTGACGCGGCCGGTCAGTCGGACCTGTGCATCCTGACCAGCATCTGCATCAGCCGCGCCCCCTCCACGGTGTTCACCGACGCGGACGACCACTGGGGCGACGGCACCACCTCCGACCGCGCCTCTGCCGCCGTGGACGCCCAGTACGGCACCGACATGACCTGGGACTTCTACAAGAACGTCTTCGGCCGCGACGGCATCGGCAACGACGGCAAGGGCTCGTACAACCGCGTCCACTACGGCAACAAGTACAACAACGCCTTCTGGGACGACACCTGCTTCTGCATGACCTACGGCGACGGCGACGGCACGACGCTCGGGCCGCTGGTCGGGCTGGACGTGGCCGGCCACGAGATGACACACGGCGTCACCTCCAAGACGGCGGGGCTGACGTACTCGGGCGAGTCCGGCGGCCTGAACGAGGCGACGTCCGACATCCTCGGCACGCTGGTGGAGTGGTACGCGGACAACCCCTCCGACCCCGGCGACTACCTGATCGGCGAGAAGATCGTCCGCTCCGGCTTCGGCGGCGACGCGCTGCGCTACATGGACAAGCCGTCCAGGGACGGCCGGTCCGCGGACTACTGGAGCAGCTCGGTCGGCAACCTCGACGTCCACTACTCCTCCGGGGTCGCGAACCACTTCGCGTACCTGCTGGCCGAGGGCAGCGGCGCGAAGACCGTCAACGGCGTCAGCTACGACTCCCCCACGTACGACGGCACGTCGGTGAAGGGCATCGGCCGCGCCAAGCTGGGCCAGATCTGGTACCGCGCGCTGACGGTCTACATGACGTCGTCGACGAACTACGCGGGGGCGCGCACCGCGACGCTGAACGCCGCGAAGGATCTCTACGGGGCGGGCAGCGCGGAGTACGCCGCGGTGGGCGCGGCGTGGAGCGCGGTCAACGTGAACTGACCGGCCGGCGGCGGAAACACGGCGGCGGCGCGGCTCCGGGCCGCACC
Source organism: Streptomyces sp. NPDC101225 (assembly GCF_044767585.1). Classification (NCBI taxonomy): domain Bacteria; kingdom Bacillati; phylum Actinomycetota; class Actinomycetes; order Kitasatosporales; family Streptomycetaceae; genus Streptomyces; species Streptomyces sp. NPDC101225. The sequence goes on along the minus strand of NZ_JBIWOE010000003.1, from coordinate 175,055 downwards.
GGCGCCGCGACCGCGAAGACGCCCGCCGACGAGCTCGCCCCCGACCCGGCACCGCTCCCCCGCCTGATCGCGGCCCCGGTCCGGCGGCCCGGCGGCCTCCGCCCCGGCAACCTCCGCACCCGGCGGAGTGCGGGCGGGGAGGGCTGGGGCGGGCTGCGGAAGAGGGCCGGTGCGGGGACGAGGCCGGTCCTGCCGTCGCTAGCGCCCGTACGGCCGCTTCTCCCGCGCCTCCCTCAACCCCCTGCCCCACCAGACCAGTTGGTCCAGCATCACCTTCGCCGCCGCGTCCGCCGCCGTGGGGTCCTTCAGGCGTCCCCCGTCGAAGGCCGAGCGGGCGTTGTGGAAGGACACCGTGTCGCGCAGCGACACCGCGTGCAGCTCGGCGAAGACCTGGCGCAGGTGCTCGACCGCGCGCAGGCCGCCGGAGACACCGCCGTAGGAGGCGAGGGCGACGGGCTTGGCGCGCCATTCGGCAAAGTGCCAGTCGATGAGGTTCTTGAGGCCCGCCGGATAGGAGTGGTTGTACTCGGGGGTGAGGACCACGAAGGCGTCCGCGGCGGCCAGTTGGGGGGTGACGGCGGACAGCGCCGCGGTCGCCTCGGGGGTCGGGGCGAGGGTCGTGGGCAGGTGGGTGCCGGCCACGTCGACCACCTCGACGGCCAGGTCGTCGCGGTCGCGCATGCGGTCGAGGAGCCAGTCGGCGACGACCGGCCCGAACCGGCCGTGCCGGTTGCTGCCGACGACGAGGGTGACGGCCAGGGGGGCTTCGGGGGCTTCGGGGGCTTCGGTGATCTTCATGCACCACACCCTCCGACCTCAAGCTTCCTTGAGGTCAAGCCCGTGCCGTGAGAGCCGGGTCACCCGTTCACCCGCGCGCCCTGCGCCCAACGGGTGCTCTTCGGGCAGGGGCCCACGGACCCCGGTGACCTGCGGGAAGTCCGCCCGAACGCCCTCCTCGCGCACCCGCCTGACACCCATTCACCACATTTCCGGCACCCCCTCAGGGAGCGGTTCCGGCCCACTGCCACTTACCTCGGAGGGGCAGAGGACACCGAAGGACACCGAAGACAGCTCGAAGGAGCACCGATGCGACGTACCGCCCGTCTGCTGACCGGCACCGCGCTCGCCGTCGCCGCCGCGGGCTTCGTGGCCGCGCCCGCCTACGCGGGCGGCACCGGCAGCCTCGAGGTGTTCCCGTACTCGGCCGTGCCCGGCGGCGAGGTCACGGTCAACACCGCGGACTGCGCGGCCGGTACGGCGACGGGCGACGCGGGCGCGCTGGGCGCGGGCCCCTTCACCCTGGCGCCGAGCGCGCACGAGGACGAGGCGATCGGACGGTTCCGGGTGCCCTCGAGCGCGCAGCCCGGCACGTACGAGATCGTCGCGAAGTGCGCCGAGGGCGGCCGGCAGGTGAAGGGCGACCTGGTGGTGACCCTGGCCGCGGCGCGCGGACAGGCGCCCCACGGAAGTGTGAAGACGGGGGTCGGCGGCGCTCTGGGCCCCGATCCCGTGCAGACCGCGGCCGGCGTGGCGGCTCTCGCCGTCGCCGCCGCGGGCGGTACCTGGCTCCTGCATCGCCGGGCGAGAGGCGACGGGATCTGACGGACACCCTCCGCTGTCCGTCAGCCGGTACCGCTTGTCCCTCCCCCTCCGGGTCCGACGCCCCTCGCGGCCCGGAGGGGGAACGGGTCCCCCCGGACGGGTCCGCCCGTCCCGTCCTTCTGCCGTCTGGAGGCACGCGTGCGCCGCATCAGCAACACCGCGATAGGTGCCGTGACCGTGGCCGCCCTGTGCGCGGGCGCGTGGCTGCTGAGCACGGACGCCCGCACGCACGCGCCGCCGCAGCCCTCCGCCGCCGAGGCCCGCACCGGCCCCGGCGGCGAACCGCCCGCCGCGACGGCGCTGCCGCCCTCGGCGCCGAACCGCATCCGCATCCCGTCGATCCACGTGAACGCCCCGCTCGTGGGGCTCGCGCTCACCCGCGACGGCAGCCTCGACGTGCCGCCCGCCGCGAAGCCGAACCTCGCCGGCTGGTACGAGGCCGGCACCACCCCCGGCGAGCGGGGCACCGCCGTCGTCGCCGGCCACGTCGACAACGCCGACGGGCCCGCCGTCTTCTACGACCTCGGTGCCGTGCGGAAGGGCAGCCGCATCGAGGTGGACCGGTCCGACGGCGGCATGGCCGTCTTCTCCGTCGACGCGGTCCAGGTCTACGACGCCCGCCACTTCCCCGACCGGAAGGTCTACGGCCCCGCGAGCCGCCCCGAACTCCGCGTGATCACCTGCGGCGGCGGCTACTCACGGGCCACGGGCTACGAGGGAAACGTCGTCGTCTTCGCCCACCTCACCGGCACCCGCTGACGACCGCCGCCCCGGGCGCACTCACCGCCCGCCCCCGGCGGCGACCGCCGCCGCGATCGTGCGCGCGCAGTCCAGGGCCTCGGTGTGCGTGGTGTCGACCTCGATGTCGTAGGTCACGCCCTTGTGGACCAGGGCCGCCTGCCTCCCGGCCATGCCGGGTGGGCGGTCGCCCCGGGTGAGTTCGCGGGCCGCGGCGGTCCCGGGAGCGCAGTGGACGCCGGTCCAGAGCACGTGCAGGCCGTCCAGGGCCGTGCGCCACCGGTCCTGGGAGTCGGCGCCGCCGAGGAAGACGTCGTCGACGAGGACGCGGGCGCCCGCGCGGGCCGTCGCCGCGACGCCCGCCCGCCAGGCCGACTCCAGCCTGCGGAACTCCGCTCCGACGCTCACCTCCCCGTCCGGTGCGAAGTCGATCCCGGCGAGCGAGTCCCGCAGGGACGCGGGCAGCTGGCCGACGAACGTGTCGATCGCGAAGGCCAGCCACGGCTCGGGCAGGACCACCTGAAGGCACCGCACGATCCCGGACTTGCCGGAGCTCGATCCGCCGTTGAGCACGATCACCTGGGGAGTCATCGTGTCACCGTAGCGGCCTCACACCGCCCTCCGGCGCCTCCGCCAAACCCTCACACCAGGCCCCCGCGTCCGAGGAGGGCAGCGTTCCCCGCGGGAAACAGCGGTGATGCCGCCGGGTAACACCGGCACCGCAGGCTCCTGGACATGACCTCGAATACGCGTGTGGTGGTGATCGGCGCCGGCCTCGCGGGCGTCCGTCTCGCCCGGCGGCTCGGTGAGCTCGGCACGCCCGTGACGCTGATCGGCGAGGAGGAGCACCGCCCGTACAACCGGGTGCTGCTCGCCGAGGTGCTGGCCGGGCGCTACAGCCCGGATGTCATCGCGCTGCCCGCGCCCGCGGAGCTCGTCCGCGGGCGGGTCACGGGCATCGGCCGCGAGGTGAGAGCCGTGCACCTCGCGGACGGCTCGAAGATCGCATACGACGCACTGGTCCTGGCGACCGGCTCGAACCCCGTGCTCCCGCCCCTGCGCGGCCTGTTCAGGGACGCCCACCGGCACAGTGCGCCGGACCACGTGCTGCCCGAGGGCGTGCACGCGTTCCGGACCATGGACGACTGCCTGGGCCTGTCCAAGGCGGTTCGGCCCGGTGTGCGCGCCGTCGTCATCGGCGGCGGGCTCCTCGGGGTCTCCGCCGCCCGTGCGCTCGCCCGGCGCGGCGCCCAGGTCGTGCTCGCCCAGCAGGGCGAGCGGCTCATGGAGCGTCAGCTCGACCCGAACGCCTCGAAGCTCGTCGAGCGGCACCTGGCGGACCTCGGCGTCGAGGTGCACACCGAGTGCCGCGTGCGCGACGTGCGCTGCGTGGCGGGCGCGGTCCGCTCGGTCGAGATGCACGACGGGTACGCCCTCGACGCCGACCTGGTGGTCCTGGCCTGCGGAGTCCACCCGCGGGTCGGCCTCGCGCAGGACGCGGGGCTGGAGGTCCGCAAGGGAGTCGTCGTCGACGACGAACTGCGCACCTCCGACCCGCGCATCCGGGCGATCGGCGACTGCGCCCAGCACGACGGCACGGTGTACGGCCTCGCCACTCCGGCCCTGGAACAGGCCGAGGTCCTCGCCGAGTCGCTCTCCGGCCGGACGCACGCCCGCTACACCGGCACCCGCGCGCTGACCCGGCTGACCCTGGCCGGCGAGGGCTTCTTCGACCTCGCCGCCTTCGGCGAGACCGAGGCGCGTCCCGGGGACGACGTCGTCCAGCTCGCGGACGCCACCCGTGGCACCTACCGCAAGGTCGTCGTCCGCGACGACCGCCTCATCGGCGGGGTTCTCGTCGGCGAACTCGGCAGCGTCGGCGCGCTCGCCCGCGCCTGGGAGGGAGCGGAACCGCTCCCCGACGACGGCCCGCTGCTCCACCTGCTCACCCATGACGGAGGCTCCTGAATGACCGCCGCCCCGGAGGCCACGGAGGCCACCCCCACGATCGTGCTCGTCGGCCACGGCATGGTCGGCCAGCGTTTCCTCGAAGCGCTCGCCGAGCGGGGCCTGACCGCCACGCACCGCGTGGTCGTGCTCTGCGAGGAGCCGCGCCCCGCCTACGACCGGGTCGCCCTCACCTCGTACTTCTCGGGCCGCAGCCCCGAGGAACTCTCCATGACCGACATGGAGTTCATCAACGGCCACGGCATCGAGCTGTACGTCGGCGACCCGGCCGAGACGCTCGACCGCGAGGCGAGGACGGTCACGGCCCGCTCCGGCAGGGTCTTCGCCTACGACACCCTGGTGCTGGCCACCGGCTCGTACCCGTTCGTGCCGCCGGTCCCCAACAAGGACGCCGAGGGCTGCTTCGTCTACCGCACGATCGAGGACCTGCTCGCCATCGAGGAGTACGCGAAGAGCCGGGCGACGGTCGGCGCGGTGGTCGGCGGCGGCCTGCTGGGCCTGGAGGCGGCCGGCGCCCTGAAGGGGCTCGGACTCACCTCCCACATCGTGGAGTTCGCGCCGCGCCTGATGCCGGTGCAGGTGGACGACGGCGGCGGCGCGGCCCTGCTGCGCACCATCGAGGAGATGGGCCTGAGCGTGCACACGGGCGTGGGCACGCAGGAGGTCGTCGTCGACGAGAGCGGTGCCGTCACCGGCATGAAGCTCTCCGACGGCTCCGAACTCGCCACCGACATGGTGGTGTTCAGCGCCGGTGTGCGGCCGCGGGACCAGCTCGCCCGCGCCTCGGGCCTCACCGTCGGCGAGCGCGGCGGCATCGCCGTCGACGAGCAGTGCCGTACGGTCTGCGACCCGCACGTCTTCGCGATCGGCGAGTGCGCGCTGGCCTGCGACGGCCGGGTCTACGGCCTGGTGGCCCCCGGCTACGAGCAGGCCGAGACGGCCGCCGCCACGATCGCCTCGGACGAGGCGGCTTTCACCGGCGCCGACCTCTCCACCAAGCTCAAGCTCCTCGGCGTGGACGTCGCGTCCTTCGGCGACGCGCACGGCACCACCGAGGACTGCCTGGACGTCGTCTACTCCGACTCCCGCGCGGGCCTCTACAAGAAGCTCGTCGTCGGACGCGACGGCACGCTGCTCGGCGGCATCCTGGTCGGCGACGCGGAGGCGTACGGCACCCTGCGGGCCCTGACCGGATCGGTCCCTCCCCTCTCCCCCGAGTCGCTCGTCCTGCCCGCGGGGGCGGGCTCGGGGGCCCAGCTCGGCCCGTCGGCGCTGCCCGACGAGGCGGTCGTCTGCTCCTGCCACAACGTCTCCAAGGGCGCGATCCGCGGCGCGGTGACGGAGCACTCCTGCACCACCGTGCCCGAGGTGAAGAAGTGCACCAAGGCCGGCACCGGCTGCGGCAGTTGCGTCAAGGTGCTCGGCCAGCTGGTCACCGCCGAGCTGGAGGCGGGCGGCATCGAGGTCGACAAGGGCCTGTGCGGCTGCTTCGCGCAGACCCGCGAGGAGCTCTACGAGATCGTCCTCGCCCTGCGCGTCAACACCTACCAGGACCTGCTCGACCGCTACGGCCGCGACGGCGCCCGGGGCGGCGAGGGCTGCGAGATCTGCAAGCCGGCGATCGGCTCGATCATCGCCTCCCTCGCTCCCACGATCGGCGCCAGCGGCTACGTCCTGGACGGCGAGCAGGCGGCGCTCCAGGACAGCAACGACCACTTCCTCGCCAACCTCCAGAAGAACGGCTCGTACTCGGTCGTCCCGCGCATCCCCGGCGGTGAGATCACCCCGGAGGGCCTGATCACGATCGGCGAGATCGCCCGGGACTTCGGCCTCTACACGAAGATCACCGGTGGCCAGCGGATCGACATGTTCGGCGCCCGGGTCGAGCAGCTTCCGCTGATCTGGATGCGGTTGGTGGACGCCGGCTTCGAGTCGGGCCACGCCTACGGCAAGGCGCTGCGCACGGTGAAGTCCTGCGTGGGCCGGACGTGGTGCCGCTACGGCGTCCAGGACTCCGTCCGCATGGCGATCGACCTGGAGCTGCGCTACCGGGGGCTGCGTTCGCCGCACAAGCTCAAGTCGGCCGTCTCCGGGTGCGCCCGCGAGTGCGCCGAGGCCCAGTCGAAGGACTTCGGCGTGATCGCCACCGTGGGCGGCTGGAACCTCTACGTCGGCGGCAACGGCGGCGCGACCCCGCGCCACGCGGACCTCCTCGCCCAGGACCTGACGGACGCCGAACTGGTGCGTCTCATCGACCGGTTCCTGATGTTCTACATCCGCACCGCCGACCGCCTGGAGCGCACCGCGACCTGGCTGGAGCGCCTCCCCGGCGGCCTGGACCACGTACGCGACGTGGTGGTGAGGGACTCCCTCGGCATCTGCGAGGAACTGGAGTCGCTGATGGCCGACCACGTGGCGAACTACGCCGACGAGTGGGCGACCACCATCAACAACCCCGACAAGCTGGCCCGGTTCGTGTCGTTCGTGAACGCGCCCGACGCCCCCGACCCGGTCGTCGGCTTCGTCCCCGAGCGCGACCAGATCAAGCCCGACCTGCCGCTGCTGTCCATCGGCCTGCGCCCCGCCGACAGCCTCCTGGAAGGAAGCGCCCAGCGATGACCCTGGCACCCGAGACCACCGATCTGAAGATCGAGATCCGGCTGGAGGACGGCTGGCTGGAGGTCTGCGACCTCACCCGGCTGGTTCCCGGACGCGGGGTGGCCGCCCTGCTGCCCGACGGCCGCCAGGCCGCCCTCTTCCGCGACCGCGACGGCAAGCTGTACGCGATCGACAACCGCGACCCCTTCGGCGGCGCCGCGGTCCTCTCCCGCGGCCTGACCGGCTCCCACCAGGGCCGCCCCTACGTCGCCTCCCCCCTGCTCAAGCAGCGCTTCGACCTGCTGTCGGGGCAGTGCCTGGACGACGCGTCGGTGCGGGTGGCGACGTACGAGGTGCGGGCGGCCTGACGGGCCGCCTCGTCCGACGGGCCGTCGACCGGTCCGGCAGGCTCACGCCCTCAGCCGGTCGTACACCACGCCGGTCAGCCGCTCGGACGCGGCCCAAAGGCGCTCCCCCATCGCGTCGTCGAGCGTCCAGGGCGCCCGCCACGACGGTGCGGGCGCCCCGCGCCACATCAGGAACGAGGGCCCGGTGAAGGAGTCGGGCCGCACGCCGGGCGCCGTCGCGGCGTAGAGGGCGGGCAGCGCGCCGGCCTCCGCCGACTGCGCGAAGGCGCGGTTGCCGAGTTCCATCATCCGGCCGACGAGCCGGCGCCCCTCCATCCGGGGCGCGGTGGACTGGAGATTGGTGGCCGCGTAGCCGGGGTGGGCGGCGGCCGCCACCACGTCGGCGCCGTGCGCCGCCAGCCGGCGCGCGAACTCGTGCGTGAAGAGCAGGTTGGCGGACTTCGAGCGGCCGTAGGCGATCCAACGCCGGTAGCGGTGCTCGCTGTTGAGGTCGTCGAGGTCGATGTTGGCCAGCGCGTGCATCTCGCTGGAGACGGTCACCACCCGGGCGCCCGGCGTCGCCAGCAGCAGCGGCAGCAGCCGTCCGGTGAGCGCGAAGTGCCCGAGGTGGTTGACCCCGAACTGCGTCTCGAACCCGTCCGCGGTCGTCCCGTACGGCAGCGCCATCACCCCGGCGTTGTTGACCAGCACGTCGATCCGGTCGTAGGGGAAGCGCTCCGCGAACGCGCGTACGCGGCCCAGGTCGCCGAGGTCGAGCCGCCCGAACCCGACCTCGGCGCCCGGCACGTCGGTCACGAGCGCGTCGCCCGCGGCGGTCCCCCGTGCCTCGCTCCGGCACGCGAGCACCACGCGCGCCCCCTTGCGGGCGAGTTCCCGGGCGGTGACGTAGCCGAGCCCGCTGTTCGCCCCCGTGACGACGGCGACGCGGCCGGTCTGGTCGGGGATGTCCTCGGTGGTCCAGCCGGGCATGGCCTGGCTCCCTTCGGGGTGCACGAACGGTGCCTTCCTCTGTCCTGCGTCCTGGCGCACGGCGGTCCGCCGTGACACAGAACTTTTTCCGCTGCGGGCGCATCGAACCCAGTGACCACCATCCACCCATTCGCCCGATGGAGGGGGAAACGCCATGCCAGTGCGCTCTCGACACTTCACCCGGCGCGGGGCGGCCGTCTCACTGACCGCCGCACTCACCGCGCTCGCCACCGCCGGCCTCACCTGGAACGCCTCGGCGACGACCGCGGCCCGGACGGCCGCGAGCAGCGTGCACACCTGCACCGTAGGTGACCTGTATCTCTCGCTGGGCCGCAAGGAAGGCGCGGCGGGCTCGCTGTACCAGCCGATCACGTTCACCAACACCGGCCGCGGCAGCTGCGCGCTGCGCGGATACCCGGGCGTCAGCGTGCTGGACTCCCAGCACGGGCAGATCGGCGCGGCGGCCACCCGCAGCGGCCGTTCCTACGCCACCGTCGTGCTCGCACCGGGCCACTCCGCCTCCGCGGTCATCCGCACCACGAACGGCCCGGTCGGCGGCGCGTGCCGGCCCACCGGCACCTATCTGCGCGTCTACCCGCCGGCCTCCTACCAGCCGGTGCTCATACCGGCCCACTGGAAGGTCTGCTCGGGCACCTTCCAGGTCGGTCCGGTCAACACCCAGGGCGCCTTCTGAGCGACCCGGGACGAGCACCGCGAAGGGGCGGCACCTCCGCACAGGTGCCGCCCCTCCTTTCGTGAACCGGAACCGCCGTCCATCGGTCTTGAGGGTCGGGGACGGACGGCGGCTCCGGGGTCCGGGGAGGGTCAGCGGTGGTCGCTGCCCTCGGACTGCGTGGCCGCGCGCCCGGCCTCCAGGCGCGCCACCGGGATCCGGAACGGCGAGCAGGAGACGTAGTCCAGGCCCGCCTGGTGGAAGAAGTGGACCGACTCCGGGTCGCCGCCGTGCTCGCCGCAGACGCCGAGCTTCAGGTCGGGGCGGGTCTCCCGGCCGGCCTTCGCCGCCAGCGTGACCAGCGAGCCGACGCCGTCCTTGTCGATCGTCTCGAACGGGCTGACGCCGAAGATGCCCTTCTCCAGGTACGCGGTGAAGAAGCTCGCCTCCACGTCGTCCCGGCTGAAGCCCCACACCGTCTGGGTGAGGTCGTTGGTGCCGAAGGAGAAGAACTCGGCGGCCTCCGCGATCTGGCCGGCCGTCAGGGCGGCGCGCGGCAGCTCGATCATCGTGCCGATGGCGAGCTTGAGGCGCGTGCCGGTCGCGGCCTCGACCTCGGCGATGACCTGGTCGGCCTCCTCGCGGACGATCTCCAGCTCCTGGACGGTGCCGACGAGGGGGATCATGATCTCGGCGCGCGGGTCGCCCTTGGCGGCCTTGCGCTCGGCGGCCGCCTCCGCGATGGCGCGGACCTGCATGGTGAACAGGCCGGGAATGACCAGGCCGAGGCGGACGCCGCGCAGGCCCAGCATCGGGTTCTGCTCGTGCAGCCGGTGCACGGCCTGGAGCAGGCGCAGGTCGTTCTCGTGGGACTCCTGGCGGGACTCGGCGAGGGCCACCCGCACCGACAGCTCGGTGATGTCCGGCAGGAACTCGTGCAGCGGCGGGTCCAGCAGGCGGACGGTGACGGGCAGGCCGTCCATCGCCGAGAACAGCTCGACGAAGTCCTTCTTCTGCAGCGGCAGCAGCGCCTTCAGGCTCTCCTGCCGCTCCTCCTCCGTGTCGGCCAGGATGAGGCGCTCGACCAGCTCACGCCGGTCGCCGAGGAACATGTGCTCGGTACGGCACAGGCCGATGCCCTGGGCACCGAAGCGGCGGGCGCGCAGCGCGTCCTCGGCGTTGTCGGCGTTGGCGCGCACCCGCAGCCGGCGCTTGCGGTCGGCGAACGCCATGATCCGGTGCACGGCCTCGACCAGCTCGTCGGCGTCCTGGGCACCGGCGTGCATCCGGCCCTCGAAGTACTCGACGACGGGGGACGGGACGACCGGGACCTCGCCCAGGTAGACCTTGCCGCTGGAGCCGTCGATGGAGATGAGGTCGCCCTCCTCCACCACGCGCCCGCCGGGCACGGTCATCCGCCGCCGCTTGGTGTCGACCTCGAGCTCCTCGGCGCCGCACACACAGGTCTTGCCCATGCCGCGCGCGACGACGGCCGCGTGGGAGGTCTTGCCGCCGCGGCTGGTGAGGATGCCCTCGGCCGCGATCATGCCGTCGAGGTCGTCGGGGTTGGTCTCGCGGCGGACCAGGATGACCTTCTCGCCGGAGCGGGACCACTTGACGGCGGTGTAGGAGTCGAAGACCGCCTTGCCGACCGCGGCACCGGGCGAGGCGGCGATGCCCCGGCCGACCTGCTCGGTCTTCGCCTCGTCGTCGAAGCGCGGGAACATCAGCTGGGCGAGCTGCGCGCCGGAGACGCGCTGGAGCGCCTCGGTCTCGTCGATCAGGCCCTGGTCCACCAGCTGGGTCGCGATCCGGAAGGCGGCGCCCGCGGTGCGCTTGCCGACGCGGGTCTGCAGCATCCACAGCCGGCCGCGCTCGATGGTGAACTCGATGTCACAGAGATCCTTGTAGTGGTTCTCCAGGGTCTCCATGATCTGCATCAGCTGGTCGTACGACTTCTTGTCGATCTGCTCCAGCTCCGCGAGCGGGACGGTGTTGCGGATGCCCGCGACCACGTCCTCGCCCTGCGCGTTCTGCAGGTAGTCGCCGTAGACGCCCTGATGGCCGGAGGCGGGGTCGCGGGTGAAGGCGACGCCGGTGCCGGAGTCGGGGCCGAGGTTGCCGAACACCATGGAGCAGACGTTGACGGCCGTGCCGAGGTCGCCGGGGATGCGCTCCTGGCGGCGGTAGAGCTTGGCGCGGTCGGTGTTCCAGGAGTCGAAGACCGCGTGGATGGCGAGGTCCATCTGCTCGCGCGGGTCCTGCGGGAAGTCCCGGCCGGCCTCCTTCTTGACGATCTTCTTGAAGGTGGTGACCAGCTTCTTGAGGTCGGCGGCCTCCAGTTCGGTGTCGACCGTGACCTTCTTGGCGTCCTTGGCCTTGTCGAGGGCCTCCTCGAAGAGCTCGCCGTCGACGCCGAGGACCGTCTTGCCGAACATCTGGATGAGGCGGCGGTAGGAGTCCCAGGCGAAGCGGTCGTCGCCGGCCTGCCGGGCCAGGCCCTGCACGGACTTGTCGGAGAGCCCGATGTTCAGGACGGTGTCCATCATGCCCGGCATGGAGAACTTGGCGCCGGAGCGGACGGAGACCAGCAGCGGGTCGTCGGCCTGGCCGAGCTTCTTGCCCATGCGGGCCTCGAGGGCGTCGAGGTGCGCACTCACCTCGTCACGCAGTGCCGCCGGCTCCTCGCCGCTGTCGAGGTAGACCTTGCAGGCTTCCGTCGTGATCGTGAAGCCGGGGGGAACGGGGAGTCCCAGGTTGGTCATCTCGGCGAGGTTCGCGCCCTTGCCACCCAGGAGGTCCTTGAGGTCCTTGTTTCCCTCGGTGAAGTCGTAGACGAACTTCGCTACGTGGGGTTCTTTGTTTTCCGACACGGTCTCGGCTCCCTCGAGGACGCGGTGGCTGCCCTGACGGCGAGGAACATACCCAGATCGAAGGCGTCTGGGTACGTCTACGCACGCGTCATGCGCCTGTAACCACTCGTCCGCCAGCGGATCGAAAGTCAAAGCTTGGCAAGCGAAGAAGCCTCGATGTTTTCACCTCTTGAACACACCAAGGCCCACAGGCGCACTTTTGCGCTCACCTGAGCAGCCTTTCGCCCGTCTGATTTCGATCGATGAACGATCAGGGGGTGGCACCGAGTGCCACACCTTCGTGAAGTGCAGCCGGTCAAGATCCGCTCATCTGAGCGCCACCCTTATCAAGGGTGGCAAGAATCACGCTCCCACAGACGGCCGGATACCACCATGCGGACGGCTCCCGAGACGGAGCGCGGGACGGAAACAGGGACGTCACACGCCCATCGCCCGCAGCCGCTCCTCCGCCCGTTCCGGGGCGTACAGGTGCTCCACGACCAGCGCACCCGCCCCCACCAGCCCCGCCCGCTCCCCCAGCCGCGAGATGACCACGTCGAGGTGGGCCGTGGAGCGAGGCAGCGCCCGCCGGTACAGCAGTTCCCGCACGCCCGTGAGGAAGGGGGTTCCGGCCAAATCCCCCGCGATCATCAGCACCCCGGGGTTCAGGAGCGTGACGACGATCGCCAGGACGTCGCCGACCTGCCGCCCGGCCTCCCGCGCCAGCCCGACCGCCTCGGGGTGCCCGGCCGCCAGCAGATCCCGTACGTCCGCTCCCGAGGCCGCGGGCACCCCGGCCTCCCGCAGCCGCCGCGCGACGGCGCCACCGCTCGCGACGGCGGCCAGGCAGCCGCGGGAGCCGCACCGGCACAGCGCCTCCGCGCCCACCCGGATGTGCCCGATGTCCCCGGCGCCGCCGTCGATGCCCCGGTAGATCGACCCGCCGACCACCACTCCGGCGCCGATGCCGGTCGACACCTTGACCAGGACGAACGCCGAGCAGTCCGGGTGCGAGGCGCGCTGCTCGCCGTACGCCATGAGGTTCGCGTCGTTGTCCACCAGCACCGGCACCGGCCCGGCGCCCGCGTGCTCGCCGAAGGAGGCGGCCAGCCGGCCTCTTATGTCGTAGCCGCCCCAGCCGGGCATGATCGGCGGCTGCACGACCCGGCCGGTCTCGCTGTCGACGGGCCCGGGCACCGCGAGCCCGATCCCGCAGACGGCCTCCGCACGCTGCCCGGCCTTCTCCAGCAGCTCGGCGAACCAGCCGCCGAGTCGGCCGAGCACGGCCTCGGGGCCGTCCTCGATCACGAGCGTCCCCGAGTGCTCGGCGAGGATCTCGCCGCTCAGGGAGAGGACGGCCGCACGGGCGTGCCGGGTGTCGAGGTCGGCGGCGAGGACGACGGCGTGCTCGTCGTCGAACTCCAGCGTGATGGAGGGGCGGCCGCCGAGGGGCGAACCGACCGGGCCGCCGGCACCCTCGCGCAGCCAGCCCGCGCGGAAGAGGCGGTCGAGGCGCTGGCCGACGGTGGCCCGGGAGAGGCCGGTGGCCTGCTGGAGTGCTCCGCGCGTGGTCGCGCGTCCGCTTCGTACCAGTTCGAGCAGATCGCCGGCGCGAGCCTGGCCCCGTCCCGTCATGCGCACCCCCTTGTGCTCATCAAGCCTGCATTACATAGTGAGTTTTGCATGTTAAGTAGACGTAACTCTACGATGGCCGCGACCGTACCGATCTGCCGGACGTCTTTTCGGGGAGCCCCGCGTGAATCGCACTGCCCAACTCGCCGGCCGCGCCGCGGCACCCTTCATTGCATACGATCCGCCGCCGGCGCCGGGTTCGCCGCACGACCGGGCGGTGCGCGTCCTGGAGGACAACTGGACGGGGACGTCCACCGTCCCCTCGCGCAGCCTGTACCCGCACCAGTGGTCGTGGGACTCCGCGTTCATCGCGATCGGCCTGCGGCACGTGTCGCCGTTACGGGCGCAGACCGAGCTGGAGACACTGCTGGGCGCCCAGTGGGAGGACGGGCGCGTCCCGCACATCGTCTTCAACCCCTCCGTCCCCCTCGACGCGTACTTCCCGAGCCCCGACTTCTGGCGCTCCTCGACCGCGGGGCGCCCGGCGGGCGCCCCGCGCACCGTACAGACCTCCGGCATCGTGCAGCCACCGGTGCACGCGCTGGCGGCCTGGCTGGTGCACCGCGCCGACCCGGGGCTGTCCCGTGCGCGCGGCTTCCTGGCCCGGGTGTACCCGCGGCTCGCGGCCTGGCACCGCTATCTGCTGCACCGGCGGGACCTCGGCGGGGGCGGGCTCGCGTCCGTCGTGCACCCCTGGGAGCAGGGCATGGACAACAGCCCCTGCTGGGACGCCCCGCTGAGCCGCGTCACGCCCGCCCCGGCCCGCTCCTTCCGCCGTGCCGACCTCGACCACGGGGCCGCCGAGGACCGGCCGACGGATCTGGACTACGGACGGTACGTACGGCTGGCGGCGGACTACAGGGAGCGCGCGTACGCCGACGGCGGCGGACAGTTCGCGGTGGAGGATCCCGCCTTCAACGCCCTGCTCATCGCCTCCGAGCACGCGCTCGCGCGGATCGCCGGGGAGCTGGGCGCCACGGCGACGGCCCGGCACGCGCGCGCGGAACGTCTGACGGCGGCCCTGGTGGAGCGGCTGTGGGACCCGGCGAGCGGGATGTTCCTGTGCCGGGACCTGCGCTCCCCCACCGGCGCCCTGATCCCCGAGCGCGGTGTCTCCGGCCTCGTACCGCTGCTGCTGCCCGGCCTGCCGCGGCACGTCGTCGCGGCGCTGCTGCGCACCCTGGGCGGCCCGCACTTCGGGGTCGGCGCCGTCACCCGGCTCGTGCCCAGCCACGACCTCCTCGGCGAGACCTTCGACCGGCACCGCTACTGGCGCGGTCCCGCCTGGTTCAACACGAGCTGGCTGCTGGAGCGCGGGCTGCGCACGCACGGCGAGCGGGACCGGGCCGACGCCCTGCGCGACGCCGTCCTCGACCTCGCGGCCGCCTCCGGGTTCGCGGAGTACGTGGACCCGTACACCGGCGAGGCATGCGGCGCGAGCGGGTTCGGCTGGACCGCCGCGCTCGCGCTGGATCTGCTCCACGAGCGCCCCGGACACGGCGTGTCCCCCGCGGGCGCCGGCACGTTCGACAGGAGTGACAGGGCAGTCACGGGAGGGGACCGGGGATGACGGACCGACAGCATCTGCTCGTGCACGGCGCGACGTTCGCGGCCGTCGGCGACGGCGGCGACATCAGCGGGGTGCGGGGATCCGGCTCGCCCGACGGGCTGTTCGTCCGCGACGCCCGGCATCTGAGCCGCTGGCAGCTGACGGTCGACGGCGCGGTGCCGCAGACGCTCACCCCGGTCGCGGACGGGGACACCACGCGCTGCGTGCTCGTCCCGCGCGGCGGCCGCCAGGAACCGCCCGCGTACACGGTCTTCCGTGAGCAGGCCCTCGGAGACGGCGCGTTCGTGGAGTCCCTGCGGGTGACCAGCAACCGCCCGGTGCCGACGACGGTCCGCCTCGCGGTCACCGCGGACGCCGACTTCACCGACCAGTTCGAGCTGCGCTCCGACTACCGCACCTACGCCAAGACCGGTGCCGTCCGCTCCCGCCAGGTCCTCGACGACGGCGTGGAGTTCGGCTACCGGCGCGGCGAGTGGCTCTCCCGTACGACGGTGACGGCCGAGCCCGCGCCGGACGGCGTCGAGGAGACCGGCACCGGCGCCCGCCGCCTCGTGTGGGCCCTGGACCTGGAGGCGCACGGCACGACGGAGCTGCTGCTGCGGGTCGCGGCCCGCCCGCACGGGGCGACGAGCGGGCCGCGGGTCCCGGCGTCCCCGAGCGCCGCGAACGACGAACTCCTCGCCCTGGAGGGCGAGTTCGTGGAGGGCGTGTCCTTCCCGACCGGCTGGCCCGAGCTGGCGGCGGCCTGCGCCCGGGGACTCGCCGACCTCGCCTCCCTCCAGGTCACCGCGACCGGCCCGGACGGCGAGGAGCTGCGGGTGCCGGCGGCGGGGGCGCCGTGGTTCCTGACCCTGCTGGGCCGTGACGCCCTGCTCACCTCGCTGTTCGCGCTCCCCTACCGCCCGCAGCTGGCCGCCGCCACCCTCCCCGCCCTCGCCGCCGCCCAGGCCACCGAGACCGGCGCGGACTCGGTGTCCCAGCCCGGCAAGATCGTGCACGAGGTGCGCCACGGCGAGCTGGCGCACTTCGGGCAGGTGCCGTACGGGCGCTACTACGGCTCCGTGGACGCGACGCCGCTCTTCCTCGTCCTGCTGGGCGCCTACGTCGAGCAGACCGGGGACGCGGCGCTCGCCCGCAGGCTGGAGTCCCACGCCCGCGCGGCCGTCGGCTGGATGCTCGACCACGGCGGACTGACCTCGCGCGGCTATCTGGTCTACCGCGCCGACCAGGGCGGCCTCGCCAACCAGAACTGGAAGGACTCCCCCGGCGCGATCTGCTCCGCCGACGGCACCCGGGCCTGCGGCGCCGTGACGGCGGCCGCGGCGCAGGGGTACGCCTACGACGCGCTGCGCCGCACGGCGTGGCTCGCGCGCACGGTGTGGGAGGACGAGACGTACGCGGCGCTGCTGGAGCAGGCCGCCGGCGATCTGCGCGACCGGTTCCAGCGGGACTTCTGGATGCCGGACCGCTCGTTCTTCGCCCTCGCCCTCGACGGCGACGGCCACCAGGTCGACGCGCTGGCCTCCGACGCCGGGCATCTGCTGTGGTCGGGGCTGCTGGACAAGGAGTACGGGGAGGCCGTGGGGCGGCGGCTGCTGGAGCCGGACTTCTTCTCGGGCTGGGGTGTTCGGACGCTGGCCGCGGGACAGGCGGCGTACCACCCGCTGTCGTACCACCGGGGTTCGGTGTGGCCGCACGACAACGCCCTGATCACGCTCGGGCTCGCCCGGTACGGGCTGCACGACGAGGCACGCACCGTGGCCCACGCGCTGGTGGACGCGGCGACGGCCGCGGGGCACCGGCTGCCGGAGGTCCTTGCGGGGTACGGGCGGGACACGCACGCGGAGCCGGTGCCGTATCCGCACGCGTGCGTACGGGAGTCGCGGTCGGCGGCGGCGCCCCTCGCTCTGCTGACGGCGGTCGGCGGCGCCTAGGAGTCGGTGCGATCGGTGCGTGGGCGGCTGCGGGTGCGTCGTGGCTCGTCGCGCGGTTCCCCGCGCCCCTGAACGGCGCTCGCCGAACCGTTGGCAAGGCGTTTGCCCGGTGTTTGCCGTCGGCCGCTGAACAGGGGCCCGGTACCGGCCGTACGGACTGGTGGCGGGTCCCAGCCTCCCCAGCGTGGCCCGCCACTCCGCTTCACGGGCCACGCACGGAAGGACCTTCGGGTTGTCCCAGGACACGAGCACGCGCAAGACGACCGATGTGGCAGGGGCACCCGAGGACGCGTCCGAGGCGACCACGAGGCGAGAACCCGGCAAGGAGCTGGTCCTCGCCGCCAGGACGGCTCCCCCCGCCCCGACGCTCCTCTCCCGCCTCCGCGCCCTTCCCCGTCCGCACCCCCGGCGGGCCTGGCGGCGCTGGAAGGCCGCGCACCCCGGGCCGGCTCAGGTCATCGGCATCGCGGCGACGGCGCTCGCCCTGGTCCTCGTCGTCGCGGCGCTCGTGATGCCCAACCGGTGGGAGACCTTCCGCACGGCCGAGTTCGTCCGGCTGCCGGTGGAGGCGCTCCTCGGGGCGGCCGTGCTGACCGCTCTGCCGCGCAGGCCGCGGCTGGTCGCGGGCGTGCTGTTCGGGCTGGCGCTCGGCGTGCTGACCGTGCTGAACCTGCTGGACATCGGCTTCTACCAGTACCTCGGCCGCGGCTTCAACATCATCCTGGACTGGCCGCTGCTCACCGACGCGCAGTCGTACCTGGGCGACACGCTCGGCAGGGGAACGGCCGAACTCGCCGCAATCGGCGCCGTCCTGCTCGTCGCGCTCATCCTCGCGGTGATGGTGCTCGCGGTGGTCCGCGTCGGCGGCCTGGTGGGCCGCAACCCGGGCCACTCGACCCGCGCCCTGCTCGTGCTGAGCGCGTTCTGGATGGTGTGCGCGAGCCTGAACCTGCAGAACGCCGGCGTGCCGCTGTCGGCCGAGCACACCGTCACGATGCTCAAGTACCGGGCGGAACGGGTCCGGGACGCGATCCGGGACGAGGCCGCCTTCGGCAGGACGGCGCGGGCGGACACCTTCGGCAACACGCCGCCCAGCCAGCTGGTGCCGGATCTGCGCGGCAAGGACATGGTCTTCACGTTCATCGAGAGCTACGGCCGCAGTGCGATCGAGGACCCGGTCGAGGCGCCCGGCGTCGACGCGACGCTCGACGCCCGCACCGAGGCGCTGGCCAAGGTGGGCTTCCACGCCAAGAGCGGCTGGCTGACGTCGGCGACGTACGGCGGCAGCAGCTGGCTCGGCCACTCCACGACCATGTCGGGCCTGTGGATCAACAACCAGAGCCGCTACCGGACCGTCACCGCGGGCAACGGCGAGCACCTCACCCTCACCAAGGCGTTCCAGAAGACGGGCGCCTTCGACACGGTCGGCGTCATGCCGGGCGTGCAGAAGGGCTGGCCGGAGGCGAGGTGGTACGGCCTCGACAAGGTCTACAACGCCTTCCAGCTGGGCTACCGGGGACCGAAGTTCAGCTGGTCGACGATGCCCGACCAGTACGCCCTGGAGCAGTTCCAGCAGCGGGTGCACAGCAAGAAGCCGGCCGACGGCAAGTCGCGGATGTCGTTCGTCATCCTGACCTCCAGCCACCAGCCGTGGGCCCCGATCCCCACGATGGTCCCCTGGGACCGGCTGGGCGACGGCAAGGTCTTCGACGCCGTCCACGACGCGGGCAAGAAGCCGTCCGACATCATCACCAGCTCGCCCAAGTCGCAGGCGGAGTACGGCAAGTCGGTCCAGTACTCGGTGACGGCCCTGACCGAGTGGCTGGAGCGCTACGGCAAGGACAACACCGTCCTGGTCTTCCTCGGCGACCACCAGCCCATCGCCCGCGTCAGCGGCAACCACGCCAACCGGGACGTCCCGATCTCCATCGTCGCCAAGGACCCCAAGGTCCTCGACAAGATCGCCGACTGGGGCTGGACCGACGGCCTCCGCCCCGCCCACGACGCCCCGGTCTGGAAGATGAGCGCCTTCCGCGACAAGTTCCTGACGGCCTACGGCTCGACCCCGCACCCGACGAAGGGCTGACAGCAGGCGCCGCGGGTCCGAGGGGCGCGGCAAACCGCGCGACCGCCCCCACCGACCCGCGCCCGCCGCACCACGCAACGACCCCGGCGGCTTCGCGCACCTCCGCGGACTGCAACCGCTCAGCCGTCCGCTCGGCAGCACTCCGTGCCCAGCGGCCACTGCTCACGCCCCCGGCGGCCCCGCGCGCCCCGCAGGCACGACGCGCAGCCGCCGGACGTCACACGCACTCGCCCGGCGCCACCACACCGAGCAGGAACCGCCCCCGCACGGCCGCCGCGGGCCTGCCTCAGCCGCCGGAGGTGTCCAGCTCCGCGTCCTCGCCCACGCCCGCGCAGTCGTAGGGGTCCTTCAGCCAGCCGTCCGGCAGCACGACCCGGTTGTTCCCGGACGTCCGCCCGCGCGGCCCGTCCGCACCGGCCGGCCACGTCTGATCCAGATCCAGCTCGTCCAGCCCGGAGCGCAGTTCCGCCAGCGAGGAGGTGATCGCGAGCCGCTTGCGCATCTCGCTGCCGACCGCGAACCCCTTCAGGTACCAGGCGACGTGCTTGCGGAAGTCGACGACGCCCTTCGACTCGTCCCCGATCCACTCGCCGAGCAACCCGGCGTGCCGCACCATGACGTCGGCCACCTCGCGCAGCGAAGGCCGGGCCACGTCCTGCGCCCGTCCCTCGAAGGCCGCCACCAGATCGGCGAACAGCCAGGGCCGCCCCAGGCACCCCCGGCCCACGACCACCCCGTCGCACCCGGTCTCCCGCACCATCCGCAGCGCGTCCTGCGCCGACCAGATGTCGCCGTTGCCGAGCACCGGAATCTCCGGCACGTGCTCCTTCAGGCGCGCGATGGCCGACCAGTCCGCCGTGCCGCCGTAGTGCTGGGCAGCCGTACGGCCGTGCAGCGCGATCGCCGTCACGCCCTCCTCGACGGCGATCCGCCCGGCGTCGAGATACGTGAGGTGGTCGTCGTCGATGCCCTTGCGCATCTTCATGGTGACGGGACGATCACCGGCCCCCGACACGGCCTCCCGCAGAATCGCGCGCAGCAGATGGCGTTTGTACGGCAGCGCCGACCCGCCGCCCTTCCGTGTCACCTTCGGCACCGGGCACCCGAAGTTCAGGTCGATGTGGTCGGCCAGGTCCTCCTCGGCGATCATGCGGACGGCCTTGCCGACGGTGGCCGGGTCGACGCCGTACAGCTGGATGGACCGCGGCTTCTCACTGGCGTCGAAGTGGATGAGCTGCATGGTCTTCTCGTTGCGCTCGACCAGCGCCCGGGTCGTGATCATCTCGCTCACGAACAGGCCCTTGCCGCCGCTGAACTCCCTGCACAGGGTGCGGAAAGGCGCGTTGGTGATCCCGGCCATGGGGGCGAGCACGACTGGCGGCGTGACGGCGTGCGGACCGATGGACAGCGGGTGGGACATCAGCGGACTCCGGACGGCATACGGCGGTGATCGGGCACGGGCAAGCGTCCATTGTCCACCAGAAGCCATGATCTTGTAACGGTCATTAGTTAGACGCACTATCGAAACAGTCGTACGATGACAGGCATGCCAGAGCTCAGCCCCCGACGACGTCTCCTGGTGCTCGCGATCTGCTGCATGAGCCTGCTGATCGTGAGCCTCGACACCACCGCCCTGAACGTCGCCCTGCCGTCGATGCAGCAGGAACTGGACGCCCCCACCTCGGGACTCCAGTGGACGATCGACGCCTACACCCTGGTCCTGGCCTCGCTGCTGATGCTCGCGGGCTCCACCGGTGACCGGGTGGGCCGCAAGAAGGTCTTCATGGCGGGCCTGGTCGTCTTCTCCATCGGCTCGCTGCTCTGCTCCCTCGCCCCCAGCCTGGACGCGCTGGTGGCGTTCCGCATGGTCCAGGCGGTGGGCGGCTCGATGCTCAACCCGGTCGCGATGTCGATCATCACCAACACCTTCACGGACCCCCGTGAGCGGGCCCGCGCGATCGGCGTGTGGGGCGCGGTCGTCGGCATATCGATGGCCGCCGGCCCGCTGGTCGGCGGTCTGCTGGTGGAGTCGGTCGGCTGGCGCTCGATCTTCTGGGTCAACCTGCCGGTGGGCCTGGCCGCGCTGCTGCTCACCCTGCGCTTCGTGCCCGACTCCCGTGCGCCCAAGGCCCGCCGCCCCGACCCGGTCGGCCAGCTCCTGGTCATCGCGCTGTTCGGCTCCCTGACGTACGCGATCATCGAGGCGCCGGACTCCGGCACCGGTTCCATCCTGCCGTTCGTCCTCATCGCGGCGGCCGCGCTGGCCGGACTGCTCCGGTACGAGCCGCGCCGCGACGAACCCCTCATCGACCTGCGCTTCTTCCACTCCGTGCCGTTCAGCGGCGCGACGGTGATAGCGATCAGCGCCTTCGCCTCGCTCGGCGGCTTCCTGTTCCTGTCGACGCTGTACCTGCAGAACGTGCGCGGGCTGACCGCGCTGCACGCCGGCCTGTGGATGCTGCCGATGGCGGTGCCGATGTTCCTGTGCGCGCCCCTGTCCGGACGGCTGGTCGGCAGTCGCGGGCCGCGGCTGCCGCTGGTGATCGCGGGGATCGCGATGACCGTGAGCGCGGTGCTGTTCGCGGCGTTCGACGCGGAGACGTCCGACGTGACGCTGTTCGTGGGGTACGTGCTGTTCGGTGTCGGCTTCGGGTTCGTGAACGCGCCGATCACCAACACGGCCGTGTCCGGGATGCCGCGGGCCCAGGCGGGGGTCGCCGCGGCGGTCGCCTCCACCAGCCGCCAGCTGGGGCAGACGCTCGGGGTCGCCGTCGTCGGCGCGCTGCTCGCCTCCGGCGTGGCGGGCCCCTCGTACCGGTCGCGGTTCGTGGCGGCGTCCGTGCCGGGGTGGTGGGTGCTGGTCGCCTGCGGCGCGGCGGTGCTGGTGCTCGGTGTCGTGACCAGTGGCCGCTGGGCACGGGGTACTGCCGAGCGGACGGCCGAGCGGTTGCAGTCCGCGGAGGTGCGCGAAGCGGCCGGGGTCGTGGCGTAGCCCGCCGGGTGCGGGCCGGTGGGGAGCCGGCCGCGCAGTTCCCCGCGCCCCTGAAAACCACAGCCCGCCCGCCTTCGCGAGTGGCCACGCGCAGCCGCCGGGGCGTCACCTCGCACGGCACACGCGGGCCGGTGGGGCCCGTCGCGCAGGCCCCCGCGCCCCCCAAACCACAGCCCGCCCGCCTTCGCGAGTGGCCGCGCGCAGCCGCCGCCCGGGGGGGGAGGGCCGGGTGGATCGGTGCCGGCGCCTCACGGAGCGGCAGTCAGCCGACTCGGGTGGTCGGCTTCTCCCGTGCTATGCGCCGGAGCTTCTCCAGCCGCTCCCTCGACACCTCGTCCACCGGCGCGTACGTCACCAGCCTGGGGCCCGCTTCCGGGCCGAGCCACAGATCGGTGTGGTCGACCGTGATGCGGCCCACGTAGCGGTTGTCGAACTCCTTGCGCTTGCTGCGGTGGGCGACGACCTCATGGCGGTCCCACATCGCGCAGAAGTCCGGGGACTCCGCGCGCAGCCGCTTCAGCAGCATCTTCCAGGCGGGTTCGGCGAGATGACCCGCCATCGTGGCGCGGAAGCGGGCGGCCATCAGGCGCTGGGCCTCGTCGAGGCGGACGATCGACGCGCGCCAGTCGGCGTTGGTGTAGGACAGGACCATGCAGTTGCGGTCCTCGGCCGGCACCTCGTCCAGGTCGCACAGCAGCAGACCGTACGTGCGGTTGTAGGCCAGGATGTCGTAGCGGCTGTTCTGCACGCAGGCCGGGACCGGCTCCAGCTGATCCAGGATCGCGCGCACCCCGGGTGTGATCGACGGGCAGTCCCTCGCCGGGGTCGGGTCGACCTGTCCCGCCAGCCGGAAGAGGTGGGCCCGCTCGCTGGGGTCCAGGAAGAGCGTGCGGGCCAGGGCGTCCAGGACCTGCACGGAGACCTGGATGTCGCGGGCCTGCTCCAGCCACGTGTACCAGGTGACGCCGACGGCGGCGAGGTGCGCGACCTCCTCCCGGCGCAGACCCGGCGTGCGGCGCCGGCGGCCCCGGGGCAGGCCGACCTGCTCGGGGGTGATGTGCTCGCGCCGGTGCCGCAGGAAGGCGGCGAGTTCGTGCCGCCGTACCGAACCGGCGTCCCTGGTCGCGGGGGTGTCCGGGCTGCGTACCGCCTCGTCCTGGGCCATGGTCGTCATCCCTCCAGACTGCCGCCGCACGGACCCTGTTGCCAGGTACTCCTGCTACCAGGATAAGAAGACTCTGGTACCCGTCTGGGGCCGGCCGCAGGCTCGGGAACGTGACCGAAACCATCACCACACCCACCGTACGGACGCCGGCCGCGACACCGTCGCTCGGCGGCCTCGGACTCTTCACCGTGCTGCTGGCAGCGGCACTGCCACTCATCGACTTCTTCATCGTCAACGTCGCCCTGCCCACCATCGGCCAGGACCTGCACGCGAGCGAGTCCGTCCTCGAACTGGTCGTCGCCGGATACGGGCTCGCCTACGCCGTCCTGCTCGTCCTCGGCGGACGGCTGGGCGACCTGTTCGGGCGGCGCCGCTTCTTCCTCGGCGGCATGGCCGCCTTCGGCCTGACCTCGCTGGCGTGCGGGCTCGCGCCCAGTGCCTGGACGCTCGTCGCGGCCCGCGTCGCCCAGGGCGCCGCGGCGGCCGCGATGCTGCCGCAGGTGCTCGCCACCATCCAGTCGGCGACGGCCGGACCGCGCCGGGCCAAGGCCATGGGGCTCTACGGCGCCACGGCCGGGCTGTCCATGGTGGCGGGGCAGATCCTCGGCGGGATCCTGGTGGCCGCCGACCTCTGGGGCACCGGCTGGCGCTCGGTGTTCTTGGTGAACGTGCCCGTGGTCGTCGTCGGCCTGGTGCTGGCCGTGCGCGGGGTGCCCGAGACCCGCTCGCAGCACCCGGAGCCGGTGGACGGGCCCGGCACGGTCCTGCTCACCGCCTCCCTGCTCGCCCTGCTCGCTCCGCTCACCGAGGGCCGCTCGGCGGGCTGGCCGCTGTGGACGTGGCTGTCGCTGGCCGCCTTCCCCTTCGTGGCGGCGGCGTTCTACGCGGTCGAGCGCCGGGCGGACCGGCGGGGCCGTACGCCGCTGGTGCCGCCGAGCCTGTTCGCCCTCACCTCGCTGCGCCGCGGGCTGGTGATGATCGTCCCGTTCTCCGTCGGCTTCAGCGGGTTCATGTTCGTGATCGCCGTCGCCCTGCAACGGGGCGCGGGGCTCGGGCCGGTGCCCGCGGGGCTGGCGCTCGCGCCCATGGCGGTCGTCTTCTTCTTCGTCTCGCTCGCCGGACCGCGGCTCGTCGCCCGGTACGGCACCCGGGTGGTGACCGCCGGCGCGGTGGTCCAGGGACTCGGTGTCGGGCTGATGGCGCTGGCCGCCTGGCGGGCCTGGCCGGACCTCGGCCTCACCGAACTGCTCCCCGGCGCGGCGCTCGCGGGTGCCGGCCAGGCGCTCCAGCTGCCCATCGTCTTCCGGGTCGTCCTCTCCGAGGTGCCGGGCGCGCGGGCCGGTGTCGGCAGCGGCGTGATGATGACCACCCAGCAGTCGGCACTGGCGCTCGGGGTGGCCGCCCTGGGCACCCTCTTCCTCTCCCTCGTCCCGGCCCACGGGATGCGGAACGCGCTGGTCACGACGCTCCTGGTGCAGCTGGCCTGTGTGGCGCTGACCGGGCTGCTGAGCCTGCGGCTGCCGCGGACCATCGGGTGAGCGCGGGCCCGCGGGCCCGGCGGCGGTGGCGGGGAGCCGCTCACGGATTGGCCAACTCGCTGTGAAGAAAACCCTGTTGATGTTGGTCTTGCTGCACACTCCTGTGTCGGAGGCGAGGCAGCATGCTGGAGATCAAGACGAGCAAGGTGAGCCGCTGGGACCAGCACGGACGTGAGCACGTCGTCCGGGTGCAGCGGACCGGAGTGCAGCGCACGATCAGATGTGACACCTGCGGCTGGCGCAAGGCCGCGCAGTTCCTGCCCTGGCTGAAGGCGCAGGAGCACCTGGCCGAGGCCCACCAGGCGACGGTGGACCCGGCCGACGCATAGGGCCGCCCGGCGGACGGGGCCGCTCTCCGGCCGATGACATTCCGTCGCCGCGGCAGTCGTAGAAGGCGTAGACGGTACGACGACCACGCACCGGAAGGCCGCCCATGAGCGCTCTGCACGACATCCTGAACCGGCACGTCGAGGCGGGCACCCTGCCCGGTGCCGTGGCCCTGGTGGCCCGCGGTGACGACGTCGAGGCGGTGACCGTCGGGTCGGTGGACACCGACGGCACCGCACCGATGACCCGGGACTCGATCTTCCGGATCGCCTCGATCACCAAGCCGATCACGGCCGCGGCGGTGCTGATGCTGCTCGACGACGGCGTGCTCGAACTGGACTCGCCCATCGCGAAGTGGCTGCCGGAACTGGCGGCGCCGGTGGTGGTGCGCACCCCGTCGAGCCCCGTCGAGGACGTCGTCCCGGCGGCGCGGCCGATCACGGTCGAGGACCTGCTCAGCTCCCGCACCGGCTGGGGCTTCCCCGCCGACTTCACGCTCCCCGCGGTGCAGTCGCTGTTCACGGTGCAGAAGGACGGCCGCACCCTTCGGTCCTGGCCGGAGGCGGGCGCCTGGCTGGGCCTGCTCGCCCGGGTGCCGATGCTGCACCACCCAGGTGAGGCCTGGCTCTACGGCACTTCGTCCGACCTCCAGGGCATTCTGATCGCCCGCGCCGCGGGCCGGAGCCTTCCCGACTTCCTCGCGGACCGGATCTTCGAGCCGCTGGGCATGACGGACACGGCGTTCGAGGTGCCGCCGTCGAAACGGCACCGCTTCACCACGGCGTACTCGACGAACCCGGACGGCACCCTCGAGCTGTTCGACACCCCGGACGGCGAGTTCAGCAGCGTCCCCGCCTTCCACTCGGGTGGCGGCGGCCTGGTCTCCACGGCCGACGACTGGCTGTCCTTCGCCCGCCTGCTGTTGCGCTCCGGCATCACCCCGGACGGCCGCCGGCTGCTCTCCCCCACGTCGGTGAGCCGCATGACCACGAACCACCTGACGGCCGCGCAGCGCGACAGCGTGCAGCTCTTCCTCGAGGGCCAGGGCTGGGGCTACGGCGGCCAGGTCGACGTCACCCCGGCCGACCCCTGGAACGTCCCCGGCCGCTACGGCTGGGTGGGCGGCACGGGCACCACGGCCCACGTCGTCCCGCCGACGGCGACCGTCTCCGTCCTGCTCACCCAGGCAGCCATGCAGAACCCGACCCCGACCCCGCTGATGCGCGACTTCTGGCGGTACGTGGCGGGCGGCTAGGGGGTGACACGCCCTAGGTCTGTTGCGCAAGGCCCTACGCCCGCAGCCCCCGCACCACCAGGTCCACCACGGCCTCGAACTCTCCCTCCACGCCCGGCAATTCCCACTCGTTCGCATAGCAGGGGTCGTGGAAGCGGCCCGTCGCCTGGAACAGGGCGCGCGCCGCCACCGCCGGGTCCGCGACCGTGAACGTCCCCGCCTCCGCGCCGGCGCGGACGATGCGGGTGAGCTGGGCGGTCAGCTCCGTGATGTGGTCGCCGACCACCTGGCCGGACTCACCGACCAGGACCGAGTACGTGGCGAAGAGTTCCGGATCGGCGCCCGCCTTGCGGCGCTTGGCGGCGAAGAGGGCCGCGCACCACTCGCGCAGCCGGGCCTCCGGGTCGCGTTCGGCGTCCGCGGCGATACCGGCCAGGACCTCCGTCGTGCGGTCCAGCCACCGCTTCGTCACCGCTTCCCGCAGCGCCGCCTTGGTACGGAAGTGGCGGTAGACGCTGCCGTGGCTGACGCCGAGTGCGCGGGCCACGTCCACCACGGTCGCCTTGGCGGGTCCGTGGCGGCGCAGCACCTCCTCGGTCGCTTCGAGGATGCGCTCGGCGGTCAGCGTCTGCGGAGTCGGTGACATGGCCCAGACCGTACCTGGCGAGGCACTCAGTGCTCGGTCCCGAGGTGTGCCATCTGCGCGGACGGATAGCGGTCGCCCGCCGCCGCGCCCGCCGGGACGGCCTCCTCGATCGCCGTCAGGTCGGCCTCGTCCAGTGTCACGTCCAGCGCGCCCAGCGACTCGGTCAGCCGCTCCCGGGTCCGTGCGCCGACCAGCGGCACGATGTCCTCGCCGCGGGAGAGCACCCAGGCGATGGCGATCTGCGCGACGGTCACGCCCTTGTCGTCGGCGATCTTCCGCAGCGCCTCGACGAGGTCCAGGTTGTGCCGCAGGTTCTCGCCCTGGAAGCGCGGCGCCCTGGCCCGGAAGTCGGTCGCCGCGAGCTGCCGGTCACGGCTGAAGTGGCCGGAGATCAGGCCCCGGGAGAGCACACCGTAGGCCGTGATGCCGATGCCCAGCTCCCGCGTGGCCGGCAGGATCTCCCGCTCGATGTCGCGTGTGATGATCGCGTACTCGATCTGCAGGTCGGAGATGGGCGCGGTGGCGGCGGCCCGCCGGATGTCGGCCGCGCCCGCCTCGCTCAGGCCGATGTGCCGCACGTACCCCTTCTCGACCAGCTCCGCGATCGCGCCGACGGTCTCCTCGATCGGCACGTCCGGGTCGACCCGGGCGATCCGGTAGACGTCGATGTGGTCGACGCCGAGCCGCTGGAGCGAGTACGCGGCGAAGTTCCGCACCGCGGCGGGCCGGCCGTCGTAGCCGCTCCAGCCGCCGTCCGGGTCGCGCAGGGCGCCGAACTTCACGCTGGTCAGGGCGCGTTCACGCAGCCGGGCGGGGGCCGTGCGCAACGCCTCGCCGAGCAGCATCTCGTTGTGGCCCATGGCGTAGAAGTCGCCGGTGTCGAGCAGCGTCACGCCCCGGTCGAGGGCGGCGTGGACGGTGGCGATGGACTCCGCCCGGTCCGCGTCGCCGTACAGCGCGGACATGCCCATGCAGCCGAGGCCGAGGGCGGAGACCTGGGGGCCGGTGGTTCCGAGCTTGCGTGTCTGGATCGTCATGCCGTCCACCCTGCCATGACAGATGACAGATTTCAATATCTGTCATTCCAACTTTCCCAGCCTGGTCCAGACCTATTGACGGGAGGTCTGGACCACGAGCACTGTCATGCCTACGACACCTGTGCGTACCCGCCCCGACCCCCACCGGGAGGCCCCGCATGATCCGCCGCACAGCCCGCCTGCTCGCCGCCGCCCTCGCCGCGGCGGTCCTCACCCCGCTCACCTCGATCGCCACCGCGCCCGCCGCCTCCGCCGCCGACTCCTGCGCGGTGAAGTCCAGGCCCGCCGGCAAGGTCCTCCAGGGCTACTGGGAGAACTGGGACGGCTCCGCCAACGGGGTCCACCCGCCCTTCGGCTGGACCCCGATCACCGACTCCCGTATCGCCGCGCACGGTTACAACGTGATCAACGCGGCCTTCCCCGTGATCCGTTCGGACGGAACGGCCCTGTGGGAGGACGGCATGGACTCGGGCGTGAAGGTGGCGACACCCGCGGAGATGTGCGCGGCCAAGGCCGCGGGCGAGACGATCCTGATGTCGATCGGCGGCGCGACGGCGGGCATCGACCTCAACTCCACCGCCGTGGCGGACAAGTTCGTCTCGACGATCGTCCCGATCCTGAAGAAGTACAACTTCGACGGCATCGACATCGACATCGAGACCGGCCTGACCGGCAGCGGCAGCATCTCCCAACTGTCCGCCTCCCAGGCCAACCTGATCCGCATCATCGACGGCATCCTGGCGCGGATGCCCTCCACCTTCGGCCTCACGATGGCCCCGGAGACGGCCTACGTCACCGGCGGCAGCATCGTCTACGGCTCGATCTGGGGCGCGTACCTGCCGATCGTGAAGAAGTACGCGGACAACGGCCGCCTGTGGTGGCTGAACATGCAGTACTACAACGGCAGCATGTACGGCTGCTCCGGCGACTCCTACTCGGCCGGCACCGTGCAGGGCTTCACCGCCCAGACCGACTGCCTCGCCAAGGGCCTCGTGGTGCAGGGCACGACGATCAAGGTGCCCTACGACAAGCAGGTCCCCGGTCTGCCCGCGCAGCCGGGGGCGGGCGGTGGCTACATGTCGCCGTCCCTGGTCTCCCAGGCCTGGAAGCACTACGGCACCTCGCTCAAGGGCCTGATGACCTGGTCCGTCAACTGGGACGGCTCGAAGAACTGGACCTTCGGCGACAACGTCAGGTCGCTGCAGGGCCGCTAACGCGCCGTCAGCGCCAGCTTCGCACCCAGCGCCAGGAACGACCCCGCGAAGCTCCGCCGCAGCCACGTCATCACCCTCGGCCGCGAGGTGACGTGGCTGCGGACACGGGCGGCGAGCACCCCGTAGACGGCGAAGACGACGAACGTCGCCAGCATGAACACACCGCTCAGGCCCAGCATCCGCGGCAGGGCGTGCGGGGCGGACGGGTCCACGAACTGCGGCAGGAACGCGAGGAAGAAGACCGTCAGCTTCGGGTTGAGCAGATTGATCAGCACGCCCCGCACGATCACGCGCCCGGCGGACACCGGCGCGGCCTCCTGGTCGACGTCGATCGTCCGCTTGTCCCGCAGGGTCGCCACGGCCATGTGGAGGAGATAGGCCACACCCGCGTACTTGAGTGTCTGGAAGGCGGCGGCACTCGCGTTCAGCAGCGCGGCCATCCCCGTGACCGTGGCCAGGATGTGCGGCACGATCCCGAGCGTGCAGGCGAAGGCCGCGACGACGCTCGCCCGCCGTCCTCGCGAGAGCCCGGCGGCGAGGGTGTAGACGACACCGGTGCCGGGGGTGGCGACGACGACCAGGGTGGTGAGGAGGAAGGCGAGGCTCATGGAGCCAGCCTGACCATGGAGCGGCCCCCGATACAGGACCAATGCGGGGCCTGTATCGGGGGCCACCCACTCCCTAGGCGCCGATCAGGTGGCTCGCCAGGTACCCCTCGATCTGGTCCAGCGACACGCGTTCCTGCTTCATCGAGTCGCGCTCGCGGACGGTCACGGCGTTGTCGTCCAGCGTGTCGAAGTCGACGGTGACGCAGAACGGCGTGCCGATCTCGTCCTGGCGGCGGTAGCGGCGGCCGATGGCGCCGGCGTCGTCGAACTCGATGTTCCAGTGCTGGCGCAGCGCCTGCGCGAGCCCCTTGGCCTTCGGGGACAGCTCCGGGTTGCGCGACAGCGGAAGGACGGCGACCTTGACGGGGGCGAGGCGGTGGTCCAGGCGCAGCACCGTGCGCTTCTCCATCTTGCCCTTGGCGTTCGGCGCCTCGTCCTCGACGTAGGCGTCGAGCAGGAAGGCGAGCATCGCCCGGCCGACACCGGCCGCCGGCTCGATGACGTACGGAGTCCAGCGCTCGCCGGCCTCCTGGTCGAAGTAGGAGAGATCCTGGCCGGATGCCTTGGAGTGGGCGTTCAGGTCGTAGTCCGTGCGGTTGGCGACGCCCTCCAGCTCACCCCACTCGCTGCCACCGAACTGGAAGCGGTACTCGATGTCGGCGGTGCGCTTGGAGTAGTGGGAGAGCTTCTCCTTGGGGTGCTCGTACCACCGCATGTTCTCCTCGCGCAGGCCCAGGCCGGTGTACCAGTTCCAGCGCTGCTCCATCCAGTACTCCTGCCACTTCTCGTCCTCGCCCGGCTTGACGAAGAACTCCATCTCCATCTGCTCGAACTCGCGGGTGCGGAAGATGAAGTTGCCGGGCGTGATCTCGTTGCGGAAGGACTTGCCCATCTGCGCGATGCCGAACGGCGGCTTGCGGCGCGAAGTGGTCTGCACCTGGCCGAAGTTGGTGAAGATGCCCTGAGCGGTCTCGGGGCGCAGGTAGGCGATGGAGCCGGAGTCCTGGGTGGGGCCGAGGTGCGTCGACAGCAGACCCGAGAACTGCTTGGGCTCGGTGAACTGGCCCTTGTTGCCGCAGTTCGGGCAGTTCACGTCCGCCAGGCCGTTCTCCGGCAGGCGCTTGTGCTTGGCCTCGTAGGCCTCCTCCAGGTGGTCCGCGCGGAACCGCTTGTGGCAGGAGGTGCACTCGGTGAGCGGGTCCGTGAAGGTGGCGACGTGGCCGGAGGCGACCCAGACCTCGGGGGCCAGGATCACGGACGAGTCGAGACCGACCACGTCCTCGCGCGAGGTCACCATGTAGCGCCACCACTGACGCTTCAGGTTCTCCTTGAGCTCGACACCCAGCGGCCCGTAGTCCCAGGCGGCGCGCTGGCCGCCGTAGATCTCACTGCACGGGAATACGAAGCCACGGCGCTTGCTCAGGCTGACGATGGTGTCGATCTTGTCGGCGGCCACGGTGCTCTCTTCATTACGACGACGGACGACGAAGCGAGGCGCTTCACAGCGAATGCTTCAGGGTACCGGCGGGGGCTGCCCCTCAATCAAATCGGTCCGACTTCGCCGCTTGTTGACAACGGTTTCCATGTTAGTTGAAAATGAATGTCATGAACGTACGACGACGCCTCATACCCATCGCCGCGGCCGCCGCCACGGCCCTCGGTCTCGCCACCCTCTCCGCCTGCTCGACCGAGAGTTCCGCCGCGGGCGGCACGGACAGGTTCGACGTCGTCGCGTCGTTCTATCCGCTGACCTTCCTCGCGGAGCGGATCGGCGGCTCCCACGTCCACGTCACCTCCCTGACCCAGCCCGGCCAGGAGCCCCACGACCTGGAGATCAGCGCCCGGCAGACCGCGCGGCTCCAGACGTCGGACGCGGTGCTCTACCTCAAGAACCTCCAGCCCTCCGTCGACGACGCGGTGGCCCAGTCCGAGGTCAGGACCAAGATCGACGCCGCCTCCTTCACCTCGCTGGAGGAGCACGGCAACGAGGTCGGCGGGCACGCCGCCGCCCACGACCACTCCGCGAACGAGGAGAGCTCCGGCCTCGACCCCCACATCTGGCTCGACCCGGTCCGGTACGCCGAGGTCGCCAAGGGCGTCGGCAGGGCCTTCGAGAAGGCCGACCCGAAGCACGCGGCGGACTACCGGAAGAACACCGCCGCCCTGGTGAAGCGGCTCGACAACCTGAACACGCGGTTCGCCGACGGGCTCGCGCACACCAAGTCCAAGGTCTTCATCACCACGCACGCCGCCTTCGGCTACCTCGCCGAGCGCTACGGCCTGACCGAGGAGGCCATCAACGGCCTCGACCCCGAGTCCGAGCCGAGCGCGGCCCGGGTGAAGGCGCTGGAGAAGATGGCGAAGGCCGACGGCGTGACCACCGTCTTCTACGAGACGCTCGTCAGCGACAGCACCGCGCGGACCCTCGCCTCCGACACCGGGCTGCGGACGGACGTGCTCGACCCGATCGAGGGCATCACCCCCAAGTCCCGCGGCAAGGACTACTTCTCCGTCCAGGAGGCCAACCTCAAGGCCCTGCAGCAGGCTCTGGGCACCTCATGAGCGGGGACGGCACGGCCGGCGGACCCGTCGTGTCCCTGCGCGGCGTACGGGCCGAGCTGGGCTCGCGCCCCGTCCTGCGCGGCATCGACCTGAGCGTGCGCCGCGGGGAGGTGGTCGCGCTGCTCGGCGCGAACGGCTCCGGCAAGTCGACGGCGGTCCGCACGCTCATCGGGCAGGTACCGGTGAGCGCGGGCGAGATCGAGCTGTTCGGCACCCCGCGCAGGCGGTTCGGGGACTGGGCCCGGGTCGGGTACGTCCCGCAGCGCACCACCGCCGCGAGCGGGGTCCCGGCCACCGTCACCGAGATCGTGTCGTCCGGGCGGCTGTCCCGGGCCCGCTTCGGCGTGCTGCGCAGGGCCGACCGCGCGGCGGTGCGGCGGGCCCTGGAGCTGGTCGGCATGGCGGACCGGGCGAAGGACTCCGTGAACGCCCTCTCCGGCGGCCAGCACCAGCGCGTGCTGATCGCCCGCGCGCTCGCCGCCGAGCCGGAACTGCTGATCATGGACGAGCCGATGGCGGGCGTGGACCTGGCCAGCCAGGAGGTCCTGGCGCGGACGCTGCGCGCCGAGGTCGCCCAGGGCGCGACCGTGCTGCTCGTCCTGCATGAACTCGGGCCCCTGGAGCCCCTGATCGACCGGGCCGTGGTCCTGCGCGACGGCTGCGTGCTGCACGACGGCCCGCCCCCGCGGGCGGTGGGGCACCATGCCCTGCCCGGCCACGACCACGTACACCCCCACGCGCCGACCCGTACAGGACTGCTGAGCTGATGGACCTCCTCGACTACGCCTTCATGCAGCGGGCCCTGCTCGCCGCCGTCCTGGTCGGCGTCACCGCCCCCGCGATCGGCATCTACCTCGTGCAGCGCCGCCAGGCCCTGATGGGCGACGGCATCGGCCATGTGGCGATGACCGGCGTCGGCCTCGGCTTCCTGCTCTCCGCGTCCCCGGTCTGGATGGCCACCGCCGTCTCCGTCCTCGGCGCGGTCCTCATGGAGCTCATCCGCTGGTACGGCCGCACCCGCGGCGACATCGCCCTGGCGATGCTCTTCTACGGCGGCATGGCCGGCGGCGTGATGTTCATCAACCTCGCACCCGGCGGTTCCAACGCGAACCTGACGTCGTACCTCTTCGGATCCCTGTCCACGGTCTCCCCGTCGGACGTCACCGCCATCTGCCTGCTCGCGGGCTTCGTGGTGCTGGTCACCCTGGGACTGCGCCGGCAGCTCTTCGCGGTCAGCCAGGACGAGGAGTTCGCGCGGGTCACGGGTCTGCCGGTGCGCGCCCTGAACCTGCTCACCGCGGTGACGGCGGCCGTGACGGTCACGGTCGCGATGCGGGTGGTGGGCCTGCTGCTGGTGAGCGCGCTGATGGTCGTGCCCGTGGCGGCGGCCCAGCAGCTGAGCCGCAGCTTCGCGGCCACCTTCGCGATCGCGGTGGCGATCGGGGTGACGGTGACGATCGGCGGCACGGTCACCTCCTACTACCAGGACGTGCCGCCCGGCGCGACGATCGTGCTGCTGACCATCGCGGCGTTCGTCGCGCTGACGGCGCTCTCGGCCCCGCAGGCCCGGCGCCGCGCCCGTGCGGCCGCCGCCGCGCACCCCTCCGGGGACCCGGCAGCGTGCGCGATTCCGGCCGCGCGGGGCTCGGACGGCAAGGTCGGCGTCTGACCGCGCACGGCCCGGACTGGCACAATGTCCGGGCAGACGCAGGCCGACCAAGGAGGAACCGGTGACGACCGCTGGACCGCCCGTGAAGGGCCGTGCGACCCGCCAGCGGGCCGCCGTGGCGGCGGCCCTGGACGAGGTCGAGGAGTTCCGCAGCGCGCAGGAGCTCCACGACATGCTGAAGCACAAGGGCGACTCCGTCGGGCTGACCACGGTCTACCGCACCCTGCAGTCCCTCGCCGACGCGGGCGAGGTGGACGTCCTGCGCACGTCCGAGGGCGAGTCGGTGTACCGCCGCTGCTCCACCGGCGAGCACCATCACCACCTGGTCTGCCGCGTCTGCGGCAAGGCCGTCGAGGTGGAGGGGCCCGCGGTGGAGAAGTGGGCGGAGGCGATCGCGGCGGAGCACGGGTACGTCAACGTCGCGCACACGGTCGAGATCTTCGGCACGTGCGCGGACTGCTCCGCCGGCTGAGCGCTCGTTCGGCCGCGGGCGGCTCGCCGCGCCGCCGAGGGGTGCGGCGGGCTCAGCCGTCGCCGCCCCGCATCTCGCGCTCCATCTTCAGCAGCTCCTCGTTCGGTACGGCACCGCCGAAGCGGCGGTCGCGGGAGGCGAACTCGACGCAGGCGCGCCACAGGTCACGGCGGTCGAAGTCGGGCCACAGGACGTCCTGGAAGACCATCTCGGCGTAAGCGCTCTGCCAGAGCAGGAAGTTGGAGGTGCGCTGCTCGCCGCTGGGCCGCAGGAACAGGTCCACGTCCGGCATGTCCGGGTAGTACAGGTACGTCGCCAGGGTCTTCTCGGTGACCTTGGCCGGGTCGAGCCGGCCCGCCTTCACGTCCTCGGCGAGGGCCCGCGCGGCGTCCGCGATCTCCGCCCGGCCGCCGTAGTTCATGCAGAAGTACAGCGTGAGCAGGTCGTTGTCCTTGGTCTGCTCCTGGGCGATCTGGAGCTCCTTGGCCACCGACTTCCACAGCTTGGGCATCCGGCCCACCCAGCGCACCCGGATGCCGAGCTCGTCGAGCTGGTCGCGGGACTTGGCGATGAACTCGCGGTTGAAGTTCATCAGGAAGCGGACCTCGTCGGGCGAGCGCTTCCAGTTCTCGGTGGAGAAGGCGTACAGCGAGACGCTGCCCACCCCCATCTCGATCGCGCCCTGCAGCACGTCCACGACGCGCTCGGCGCCGACCTTGTGGCCCTCGGTGCGCGGCAGCCCGCGCTCCTTCGCCCACCGGCCGTTCCCGTCCATGACGATCCCGACGTGCCGCGGGACCAGCTCGCCCGGCAGCTTCGGCACGCGGGCGCCCGACGGGTGCGGCTCCGGCGCCTTGTACTCACGCCGCCGGCGTCCCAGGATCCCGCGTACTGCCATGTGTTTCTCGTCTCCTTAGACGGCTTGCCGTGCCGGGCGCTTCACTTCTCCACGTAACGAAGCGAACGCAGCCCGCGTTCCAGGTGCCAGTGCAGGTAGGCGGAGACCAGTCCGCTGCCCTCCCTGACGTACCGCGGCTCGGACGCGTCCGCGGTCTCCCAGTCTCCCGTAAGCAGCGCGGCAAGGAGCTCCAGGGTCTGCGGTGAGGGTACGACGCTGCCCGCCACCCGGCAGTCGACGCAGATGGAGCCGCCCGAGGCCACCGAGAAGAACCGGTTCGGGCCGGGCATTCCGCACTTCACGCAGTCGTTGAAGCTGGGGGCGTAGCCGTTGACCGCGAGGGAGCGCAGCAGGAAGGCGTCGAGGATGAGGTGCGGGGCGTGCTCGCCCCGGGCCAGGGTCCTGAGCGCGCCGACGAGCAGCAGATACTGCTGCACGGCCGGCTCGCCCTCGTGGTCGGTGAACCGCTCGGCGGTCTCCAGCATGGCCGTGCCCGCGGTGTAGCGGGCGTAGTCGGCGACGATCCCGCCGCCGTACGGCGCGATGGTCTCGCTCTGCGTGCACAGGGGCAGGCCGCGCCCGATCAGCTCGCTGCCGCGCGCGAAGAACTGCACGTCGACGTGGGAGAAGGGCTCCAGCCGGGCACCGAACTTGGACTTGGTGCGCCGCACGCCCCTGGCCACGGCACGTACGCGCCCGTGACCGCGGGTGAGCAGGGTGATGATCCGGTCCGCCTCACCCAGCTTCTGGGTGCGCAGCACGATGCCGTCGTCGCGGAACAGACTCATGAGGCCATTCTCCCGTACGGCCGCGCTCAGCGGGCCCGGTCGGGGTGGCTGATGGCGTCCCAGGGGACCAGGTTCCAGGGGCTGGCCCCGTTCGCCGGGTCGAGCAGCGCGCCCAGATGCGCGTCGGCGGCGGACTGCGGGGCGGGGACGGCCCCCTCCCGGGCACCGTCCAGCCCGTCCTGCCAGACCTTCCTGCCCAGCAGGTAGTGATCGGCGTACTCCTGCCAGGAGGCGTACGTCCGCACCACCGACGGCACGATGTTCTTCAGCGCCGTCCACGCCTCGGCCTCGGTGATCAGTCCGGCGCCGAAGCCGAGCCGCGCCGTGTCCACGTACAGGGCGGCGTCCCAGGCGAGCGGAGCGACGCCGAAGAGCTGCTGGGCGCGGGCCCGGTAGCCGCTGCGCGAGAGTTCGTCGAGCCGGCCGGCCAGTTCCTCCCGCGAGCCGATCTCCCACTGCTCGGCCAGCCAGCGGCGGGCGCCGTCGTCGTCGATGCGCGTGAACGGATACAGCGTGGTCCGCGAGGCACCCCGGTCCCGGCTCACCGGCGCGCTCAGGGACACCATCCAGAGCTGATGCAGGGTGAGGGGGGTGGGGTAGCGGGAGGTGGCCTTCGGGTCGGCCCACCGCCTGCCGCCGCTGCGCTCCCTGCGCCGTCTCCACTTCCCCAGGCCCATGCGCCCGCACCCTACGTCACGGCACTTCGCCCCGGCTGCGTGCGTTGGCGTAGGCGGTGGCCGCGCTGGGGCGCTCGGCGGTGGTGGCCCCGCGCACGGCACCGGGGTCCGCGTCCCACTCCCTGCCGCCGCCGTACGGTCTCAGTTGCACGTACGGTCCTTCGTGTCCCATGACGATTCCCACCTTTCCCGTACGTGTGTCTACGACGTGCGTACCGACGGAGGGTTTCATTTCCTCTCCTTGACGACCGTAACGAATGCGATGGACCATTACTGCACCACCATTTCTCGCTCCCCTCTCTTTTCCCGTTTCACGCTTTCCCTCTCCAGCATGGCCCGTTCCGCCTACACTCGGCAGGAGTCTGCCCACTACAAGTGGGGTGCAGTGCAAGGGGGTTGGCCATGGCCAATGGTTCGCGGCAAGCGGTGTGGGAGTTCTTCGGGGCGGAGCTCAAACGGCGGCGCGAGGCGGCCGGGTTCACCCAGGCGGACCTGGGGTCACGGGTCTTCGTATCCGGCGCCTACATCGGCCAGTTCGAGCAGGCCATTCGAAAACCCCAGCTGGATATCGCGACCCGGATTGACGAGATCCTGCAAACCGACGGTATTTTCGAGCGTCTGTGCCGGAAGCTCATCAACGACGACCGGTACGCGGATTACTTCGCCGAGGTGGTGGAACTCGAACGACTGGCCACGAAGATCTGCGAGTTCGCGCCCACGGTGCTGCCGGGACTGTTGCAGACGGCCGCTTATGCCGGGGCGGTCACCGTCGCGGCGAACCCCTTTGTCACCGACGCGTACGTGGAGGAGAAGGTCACGGCACGCCTGGAGCGCCAGCACATCCTGAAGGACGCCACGACGCCGGAATACTGGGTGATCCTGCACGAGAACGTCGTGCGTACACCGGTGGGCGGGCCGGAGGTCATGGCCAGGCAGCTGGAGCACGTCGCGGAGCTCATGCAGCGGCGGACGGTGTGGGGCCACGTGGTTGCGAACGAGACAGGTGCGTACGCGTCGATGACCGGAGATCTGCGGCTCATGGAGTTCGAGGCCGCCCCGCCCGTCGCCTATACAGAGACGTCGTTTTCGGGAACGTTGATCGACGATCCGGCTGTGGTGAAGCGCGCAGAGCGCGCATACGATCTGCTCAGGGGGGCCGCGCTGTCGCCGGAGGCGTCCCTCGCCCTCATCGACTCGGCGGCTGAGGACTACAGACGATGCCTGAGCAGGACCTAAGCAACGCCCATTGGCGCAAGAGCACTTACAGCAACGGTGAAGGCGGCAACTGCGTCGAGGTCGCCGACGGAGTCCCCGGTCTCGTTCCCGTCCGGGACAGCAAGGTGGAGCACGGGCCCGTCGTGGTCGTGCGGGCCGCCGCCTGGGCCGCGTTCGTCGGCTACTGCCGTACGGAGACCAGCCCCGCCTCGTAGGCCATGATCACCAGCTGGACCCGGTCCGCGCGTCCAGCTTCGTCAGCAGCCGCGTCAGGTACGTCTTCGCCGTGGCCACGCTGATGCACGGCTCCGCGGCTGTCTCGGCGTTGGACCAACCGCTGCCGACCACGTGAGGACCTCGCGTTCGCGGGCGGCGCTCCACGCGGTCCCGGGCGTCTCGCCCTCGCCCACGGTGTAGACGACGCCCCGGTGCCCGAGGCCGGCGGCGGCCGCCGCCGGACGGGACGGCAGCACCGTCGCCGCGGCCGAGAGGGCCGCGGCCCCCGCGAGAAACCGTGCGCGGCTGATCCCCTTCGTCTTCTCCATGCCGTTCACTGTGGCGGGCACCGGCGCGCCCCGCCGTCCGCCGATGGTCCACGGCCGCGCAACCAAGGAATGACGTACGGCGTCGATCATGGGTAGGACGACCCCGGACCACCCGCGGTCACGGACCGAAGGAGAACACGATCCCAGGCCGACGCACCCTGCTCACCGCGGGCACCGCCACCGCCGCCGCGCTCCTGACGAGCGCGCCCGCCCACGCCGCCACCGACCGCCTGCGCGCGCTGGAGCGGCGGCACGGCGCCCGGCTCGGCGTCTTCGCGTACAACGTCCGTACGGGACGGTCCGTCACCCACCGCGCCGACGAGCGCTTCCCGATGTGCTCGCCCTTCAAGACCCTGGCCGTCGGCGCCGTCCTGCGCGATCTGGACCGGCACGGCGAGGTCCTCTCCCGCCGTATCCACTACACGCGCGCGGACCTGGTGGACGGCGCCCCCGTCACGGGCACGGAGGAGCACCTGGCGCACGGCATGACGGTCGCCGAACTGTGCGACGCGGCCATCCGGTACAGCGACAACTCCGCCGCCAACCTCCTGCTGCGCCTGCTCGGCGGCCCGACCGCGATCACCCGCTTCGCCCGCTCCCTGGGCGACCGGGTGACCCGCCTGGACCGGTGGGAGCCGGACCTCAACTCGGCCGAGCCGGGCCGCCGTACGGACACCACGAGCCCGCGCGCGATCGGCGGCAGCTACGCCCGCCTGGTCCTCGGCCACGCCCTGAACGGCCCCGACCGCGCCCGTCTGACCCGCTGGCTGCTGACCAACACGACCGGCGACCACCGCATCCGCGCGGGCCTGCCCGCCACCTGGACGGTCGGCGACAAGACGGGCTCCGGTTCCTACGGCACCACCAACGACGTGGCCGTCACCTGGACTCCCGACGGCGCCCCGGTCGTGCTGGCCGCCCTGTCGACGAAGCCGCGGCAGGACGCGGCCTGGGACGACAGCCTGCTCGCCGGGGCGGCGGCGGTCGTGGCCGCGGCCCTCGGCTAGGGGGTGGCGTCAGGGCGGCTCGGGTGGAACCGCCGCACGTACCGCGACTGCCACGGCGTCTCCACCGCGCGCCGGTCGTAGTGCGCGCGCACGTACGCCACCGCCTCACCGGGCGGTACCCCGTCCAGCACCGCCAGGCACGCCAGGGCCGTCCCGGTGCGGCCGCGGCCGCCGGCGCAGGCGATCTCGACGCGCTCGCCGGCGGCCCGCTCCCAGGCCTCGGTGAGCGCGGCGCGGGCGGCCGCACGGTCGCTGGGCAGCCGGAGGTCCGGCCAGCGGATCCAGCGGAACTCCCAGGTCACGGGCGGGGGCCGGCGGCCGAGGAGGTAGAGGGCGTAGGAGGGCGTGGGCGCCTCCTCGGCAAGGGGGTGCCGCAGTCCGCGGCCCCGCACCAGGCGGCCGGAGGGCAGCTGGAACACCCCGGGGTCGGCGGCCGGCCAGATGTCCGTCATCGCGCCAGGGTACGGGCCTCGGTGCCTGCGGAAGACGGTCCGCAAGGCTCCGGGCCGTGCGGCACCGGCGTGTGCCGAGGGAGGCGCAGGCGGACGAGGTGTGCGCGGCGGGCATGCCGGATTTCTCGGCCGCGTCGAGCGCGGAGCGCCGCTTCCGCTGCCACCATCCTGTGCAGGAGGACGGGTCGACCCGCGACCTCGTACGCCGGAACCATCCCACGGAGCCCTTATGACGTTGCCCGCCCCGCTGACCGGTGTCGTCCCGCCCGTCTGCACGCCCCTGACACCGGACCGCGAGGTGGACGTCCCCTCCCTGCTCAGGCTGGTCGAGCATCTGCTGGCGGGCGGGGTGCACGGGCTGTTCGTGCTGGGGTCCTCCTCGGAGGCGGCGTATCTGCGCGACGCGCAGCGCCGGCTGGTGGTGGAGGCGGTGACCGGCCATGTGGGCGGTCAGGTGCCGGTGCTGGCCGGGGCGATCGACATGACGACGCCGAGGGTGCTGGACCACGTGGCGTCGGTGACCGCCGCGGGCGCGGACGCGGTGGTGGTGACGGCGCCCTTCTACGCCCGCACCCATCCCGCCGAGATCGCCCGCCACTTCCGCCTGGTCGCGGCCGCGTCACCCGTGCCGGTGATCGCGTACGACATCCCGGTCGCCGTGCACACCAAGCTGCCCGCGGGTGTCGTCCTCGACCTGGCCGCCGACGGCGTGCTCGCGGGCCTGAAGGACTCCAGCGGCGACCTGGCCGCCTTCCGCGACGTCGTCACCGGGGCGCGCCACCTCTCCGGCTTCAGCGTCCTGACCGGCTCGGAACTGCTCGTCGACGCGGCCCTCGCGCTCGGCGCCCACGGCGCGGTCCCCGGTCTCGCCAACGTCGACCCGCACGGGTACGTCCGCCTCGACCGGCTGTGCCGGGCCGGGGACCGCGAGCGGGCCCGCGACGAACAGGAGCGCCTGTGCGCCCTGTTCGGGCTGGCCGGCGTCGGCGACCCGGCCCGGATGGGCGGCGGTTCGTCGGCCCTCGGCGCCTTCAAGGCGGCGCTGCACCTGCGCGGCGTCATCGCCTGCCCGGCGACCGCGGAGCCCCAGGTGCCGCTGTCTCCGGCGGAGGTCGGGCAGGTCGGCACGTTCCTCGCCGGGGCCGGGCTGCTCTAGGGGGTGCCGGCCGGCAGCCGCCGGAACTCGATCGTCTCGTACGCCCCGGTCGTCCCCGTCTCGTACAGGATGCCCACCGTGTGCCGGCCGAGCTGCACCAGGTCGGAGTAGGCGGCCGGCTGCCGCGAGAGCGTCAGGGCCTTGGTGAAGGTCGCGCCGCCGTCCGTGCTGCGCCAGATCGCCATCGCCCGGCGGGCGGTCGGCACGGACGGGCCGGAGAAGAGCAACGGCGCGTCCGGGCCCCGAAGTTGGAGGACGCTGCCCTCGACCACCGGGACGTCGTCGAGCGTGTGCTGCACCGCGTAGGGGCGGTCCAGGGTCTCGCCGCCGTCGCCGGAGTACGTGTCGAGGCGGTTGCCGGTGCTCGTGCCGTTCTGGTCGCGGGAGCCGAAGTACAGCCTGCCGTCGGGGAGCTGGGTGGCCGTGGACTCGTTGGCGTTGTCCACGCCGTCGTAGGAGGCGTCGACGAAGCCCGGCCGCCAGGTGCGGCCGCCGTCGTCGCTCAGGAGGGCGTGGGCGCCGTAGTACCTGGCCTCCTGGCCGGTGTCGGGGGAACCGGCGGGCGGGGCCGCGGAGTGGTCGGCGGGGACGACCAGGCGCCCCGCGTGCCGGCCGCGGGTCAGCGCGACCGCGTGGCCCGGTCCCGTCGCGTACCAGCGCCAGCCGGCCGGCTTCACCTCGCCGGTGATGTCGCGCGGCGCCGTGAAGTGCCGCCCGTCGTCCCGGCTGCGCTGCACGAAGACCCGTCTGCTCTGCCGAGGCGTGACCTCGCCCCGCATGATCTGCGCCTCGGTGACGGCACCGCTGTTGAAGCACGTGACGAGGACGACGTCACCGGTGCGGGGGTCGACGACGGGTGCGGGGTTGCCCCGGGTGTCGCCCCTCCCGGCGGCCACCACCCGCAGCGGGCCCCAGGTGCAGCCGCCGTCGCCGGAGCGCCGCAGGACGACGTCGATGTGGCCGGTGTCGCCGGCGCCGTGGTGGCGCCCCTCGGCGAAGGCGAGGACCGTGCCCCGGCCCGTGGTGACGGCCGCCGGGATGCGGAAGGTGTCGTAGCCGTCCTGCCCCGACGCGTAGGGCAGCGACGCGGTGCAGCCGGTGGCGGCGGAGGCCGGGGGGAGTGCGGTGAGCGGCGTGAGGAGCACGGTGGCGGCGAGGAGGGTGCGGCTCAGGAAGGTCACCGTCAGGTCGTTCCCGGAGTCACCAGTCCCGACTCGTAGGCGACGATGACGAGCTGCGCCCGGTCCCGCGCCCCCAGCTTCCCCATGATCCGGCTGACATGGGTCTTCGCCGTCAGCGGGCTGAGCCCCAACGCCTCGGCGATCTCGGCGTTGTTGAGCCCGCGCGCCAGCAGGGTCAGCACCTCCCGCTCCCGGTCGGAGAGGCATTCCGGCCCGCCCGTCGCGGGCGCCGACGGACTGCGCAGGAACCGCTCGATCAGCCGCCCCGTGGGTCCCGGGGAGAGCAGCGCCTCGCCCGCGGCCACCGTGCGGATGGCGTCGAGGAGTTCGGCCGGACGGGTGTCCTTGACGAGGAACCCGGAGGCGCCCGCGCGCAGTGCCTCCACGATGTTCTCGTCGGTGTCGTAGGTGGTGAGGACCAGCACACGCACCCCCGACAGGTCCCCGTCGGCGGCGATGAGCCGGGTCGCCTCGATGCCGTCCAGGTCCGGCATGCGCAGGTCCATCACCACCAGGTCGGGGCGCTCGCTGCGGGCCAGTGCCACGGCCTCCCGGCCGGTGCCGGCCTGCCCGACGACGTCCATGTCCCGCGCCGACTCGACCAGCATGGCGAACGCGGCCCGCACCAGCCGCTGGTCGTCGGCGAGCAGCACGCGGATCGTCATCGGGTCCCCTCCACGGCGGTCGCCA
The DNA here is from genome assembly GCF_044767585.1 of Streptomyces sp. NPDC101225. Classification (NCBI taxonomy): domain Bacteria; kingdom Bacillati; phylum Actinomycetota; class Actinomycetes; order Kitasatosporales; family Streptomycetaceae; genus Streptomyces; species Streptomyces sp. NPDC101225. Next base: position 131,992 of record NZ_JBIWOE010000003.1, on the reverse strand, counting down.
TCGGCAGGACGGCGCTCACCGCGAACCCGCCCCGGGCCCGCGGTCCGGCGTCGAGTGTGCCACCCACGCTGCGGGCCCTCTCCCGCATCCCCATCAGCCCGAAGCCGGGCGGGTCGCCGGGGGTGGGGCCGGTGCCGTCGTCGGTGACGGACAGGCGCAGGGCGCCGTCCCGCTCGTACAGCTCGACCCGTACGGCGGGTTCGGGTCCCGCGTGCCGTACCGCGTTGGTCAGCGCCTCCTGCACGATCCGGTAGGCGGCCGCGCCGACGGCGGGCGGCGCCTGCCGCACCCGTACCGACTGCTCGACCCGCGCACCCGCGAGGCGGGCCGCCTCCACCAGGTCGGGCAGGCCGTCGAGGCCGGGCAGCGGGCCGCGGCCCTCGCCGTACTCGGCGGCACGCAGCACCTCCAGGGTGGTGCGCAGTTCGGCGCGTGCCGTGCGGCACGTCTCCGCGATCTCGTCCAGCGCCTTGGCGATCGTCTGGCGGTCGAGGCGCTCGGGGTCGGCGGCCAGGACGTGCGCGGCGACGGACGTCCGGACGCCGATCAGCGTGATGGTGTGGGCGAGCAGGTCGTGCAGATCGCGGGCGATGCGCAGCCGCTCCTCGGCGACCCGGCGGCGGGCCTCCTCCTCGCGGGTGCGCTCGGCGCGTTCGGCGCGTTCCACGATGCCGGCGACGTACTGGCGGTAGTAGCGGACGTCGACGCCGCAGAAGAGCACGGCGATCACCCAGCCGGAGATCCGCAGCAGCTCCACGGCCTGATGGGCGTTCACGGTGAGCATCACCGTGAAGGCGACGGCGAGGACGGCGACGCCCGTCAGGATCGTGCGCAGCGGGCGGCCGGTGACGGCGACCGTGTAGAGCGCGACCACGGTGGCCGGGGTCGCCGCGCCGTGGTTGTTGTCCATCGCGTGGTACGGCATCAGGAGCACCACGCCGGCGGCGAGCACCAGCAGCGGGCGGCGGCGCCGCCAGACGAGGGGCACGTGGGCGGCGAGCAGCAGCGTCCAGCCGAGCGCGTCGGGGCGGCGGGCCTGGTCGGTGGAGAGCGCCACGCACACGGCCACCGCGGCGAGGACCGCCGCGAGGACCGCGTCGTTGCGGGTGCCGTGGGGGGCGGTCCGCGGGTCCCGGTTGAGCACCGCGATGATGCGGTCGCCGAGGCCGGGCCGCCCCGCTGTCGTGTTCTCCTGCACGAGGTTCATCATCCGTGTTTCACACCGGCTCGTGCTGCCTCTGGGGCCGTACCGGTTGCGGCGCCCGCGACAGCCGGCCCGGCCACCACACCGTGCGGCGCAGCAGCACGCTCGCCGTCGTCACCAGGTACGTCCGCACCAGGAAGGTGTCCAGCAGCACGCCCACCGCGATCACGAAGCCCAGCTCGACCAGCGGCACCAGCGGCAGCGTGGTCAGCACGGCGAAGGTCGCGGCCAGCACGACGCCCGCGGAGGCGATGACCCCGCCGGTGGTGCGCAGCGCGGTCAGCGCCGCGGTCTGCGGCTCGGCGCCCGCCAGGGACTCCTCGCGCATGCGGTGCATGAGGAAGATGCCGTAGTCGACGCCGAGTGCCACCAGGAAGACGAAGGACAGCAGGCCGAGACCGGAGTCGGTGCCGTCGAAGCCGAGCACCGGCCCGAACACCAGCCCGCCGATGCCGAGCGCCGCGCCCCACACCGCGACCACCGCGACGAGCAGCATCAGCGGCGCCACGAGGCTGCGCAGCAGTCCTACGAGGATCACGAACACGGCGGCGAGCACGAGCGGCACGACCACCTCGCGGTCCCGGGCCTGGCTGTCCGCCAGGTCGAGCTGCTGGGCGCTGGGACCGCCGACGTAGCTGCCGTAGGTGTCGTCCAGCCCGGCGCGCAGGGCCTCGATGGTCCTCGTCTCGCCCGGCGACTCGGGGGCGGCGGTGGCGAAGACGGAGATCTCCGTCCAGCCGGAGCCGCTGCGCCCGGGCGCCGCCTGCGCGACCCCGTCGGTGCCACGGGCCGCGGCCAGCACGGCGCCGGTCTTCCCGGTGGGCGCGATGACGGTGATCGGCCGGCTGCTGCGCCCCGGGAAGGCGCGGGTGAGGGTCTGGGTCGCGGAGATCGACTCGGGCTTCTCGGTGAAGGAGTCCTCCTGCTTGAGCGTGCCGGGCAGGTTGAGCGCGCCCAGGGCGAGGGCGCCGAGCAGGACGGCCCCGAGGGTGAGCACGGCGGCCGGGCGGCGGGTGGCGGAGCCGGCCATCGCCGCGAACAGCGAGCGCCGTGCCTTCGGTGTGCTGCCGAACGCCGGGATCACCGGCCAGAAGACGCGGCGGCCGAGGAGGACCAGCAGGGCGGGCAGCAGGGTGAGCATCGCGACCAGCGCGGCGAGCACGCCCACCATGCCGACCGGGCCCATGCCACGGCTGCTGTTGAGGTCGGCGGCGAGCAGGCACAGCAGTCCGGCGGCCACGGTGCCGGAGGAGGCGAGGACCGCCGGGCCGCAGCCCTTGAGGGCGGCGCGCATGGCGTCGTAGGGCCGCTCGTGGCGCCGTAGCTCCTCGCGGTAGCGGGAGATGAGCAGCAGGGCGTAGTCGGTGCCCGCGCCGAGCACGAGGACCGTCATCACGCCGCCGCTCTGGCCGGTGATGGTGATGCCGAACCCCTCGTGGAGGCCGTAGGCGGCGGCCATCGCCATGCCGGCGGCGACTCCGGCGCAGGCGAGGGGCACCAGCCACAGGAAGGGGCTGCGGTAGATCAGGATCAGCAGGGCGGTGACGACACCGAGGGTGGCGTAGAGCAGGGTGCCGTCGATCGAGCCGAACACCTTGCTCATGTCGGTGTTCAGGCCGCCGGGCCCGCCGACCTCGGCGCTGAGTCCCGCACCGCCGTCGGCGATGTCCCGCACGCCGTCGACGAAGGCGTCCCGCGCCTTGTCGTCCTGGCCGGGCCCGGTGCTGGAGACCGGGTACATGAGCGTGGCGCCGTCGCGCGAGGGGACGGCCTTCGGGGTCCCGGTCAGCTGGTACTTCGCCCCGATCTCGGCGACCTGCGCGCCCGCCTTCTGCCGGTCGGCGGCGGTGAGGCCGCCGTCGCGGTGGTAGACGAGCACCAGGTCGGTGGCCTGGCCGCCCGGCAACTCGTTCTGGATGCGGGCCACTTGGGTGGAGTCGGCGCTGTCGGGCAGATAGTCGACGGACCGGTTCTGCTGGACGTCGCCGAACTTCCCGGCGAACGGTCCGGCGAGCACCAGGGCCGCCAGCCACAGGCCGAGCACCACCCAGGGCACGGCACGCCGGCTCCCTGTTCGCGTCCTTGCGGCCCCCATGGACGGGCCTCCCTCCGGTCGGGATGTCTGGGTCGTCTCCAGACTCCCGGCGCGCGGGGGCGGCTTCGTCGGGCGCACGGGCGAGTTGCGCGCTACTGCCGCGGGCGGCCTCGCGGCGGCATTACTCCCACGGGAGTACCGGGACGGCGTACGCGCCGCTCAGGACGTCGCGTCCGGCGGGCGTGCCGGCCCGTCGGCCAGACCCACGCGAGCGCCTCGCGGCGCCGGGTCGGCAGCCGGGTCACGACGGCGTGCGCGCCGCGTCCGGCGGCCGGGTCACGTCCCCGCGAACGGTCAGCGCCACGCCACCCTGCCCGGCACATCACACCCCGCCGGACGAGAACGGACCCACCACCGACAACGACGCGAGCCCCCGCAGCACCGGATCACGACGGCGTACGCGCCGCCGCCAGCAGGCGGGTCACGTCGTCCCCGCAAATGGTCAGCGCCGCACCCACCGTGCTCAGCACATCACGCTCCGCGGGCGTGTACGGGCCGTCGGCGAGAGCGATGCGGGCCCCCTGCAGCAGAATCGACTCGCGGCCGACGGCAGCCAGGTGCGGGGCGAGCGGGTCCAGCGCCTCGTGCAGTTCGATGGCGAGTCCGGCGCCGCAGGGCTCGCCGTAGACCCGGCCGGTGTCCGCGGCCAGCGCGTCGACGAGGGCGCTGAGCTGGTCCTCGGTGCAGTCGTCGAAGCCCGCCGCGCGGACCGTGCCCGCGGCGGCCTGCAGGGCGGTGCGCGCACAGGTGCCGCCCGCGGTGAGCACCGCCAGGGCGACCGTGTGCACGGCGTCGCGGAGCATCGCGGAGAAGCGGGTGGTGGTGGGGTGGTCAAGGGCGTCGGTGCCGAAGTGGCGACGGCAGGAGGCGCATTCGACGACCGGCGCGGTCTCGCCGCGCGGCAGCACGGGCACGCCCAGGACGATGAAGCGACGGTGGCCCGTCAGGCGCTGGTAGTTGCGGTCGCCGCCGCACCCGGGGCAGAAGAACTCGCCGTCGCCCACGGGCGTCCACGCGGTGCGGGTGCCCAGCAAACGCGCAGGCCTGGCGGCTCGGCCGTCTCGTCCCCGTACTGGCAGCACGTCGCACCTCCTCACCCCGCGGCCCCATCGCCGCGCTGGCGTGATGTTAGCCACATCCTTGAGCCATAGTCAGTACCCCGGACGAGACCTTTCCGTGACCTCCACGAACAGATGGCCGATAAACGACGGCGCCCCGGCCGCCGTGCACAGCGGTCGGGGCGCCGGGAAGGCCCGGTCGGAGGGGTCAGCGGGCGGCTCGGTTGACGGCGGAGACGACCGCCTTCAGCGAGGCACGCGTGGTGTTCGCGTCGATCCCGATGCCCCACAGGACCTTGCCGTCGATCGCGCACTCGATGTACGAGGCGGCCTGCGCGGACGCGCCCTCGCTCATCGTGTGCTCCTGGTAGTCCAGCAGGCGTACGTCGATGCCGATGGACTGCAGGGCGTCGAAGAAGGCCGAGATCGGACCGTTGCCCGATCCGGCGAGGACGGTGTCGGTGCCGTCGACGGTGGCCTCCACCGTGAGGGTGTCCACGCCGTCGGTGTCGGTGGTCGACTGGCCGTTGTTGACCTGGATGCGGCCCCAGGGGTTCTCGGGGTTCGGCAGGTACTCGTCCTGGAAGACCGACCAGATGTCGGAGCCGGTGATCTCGCCGCCCTCGGCGTCCGTCTTGGCCTGGATCAGCTTCGAGAACTCGATCTGCATCCGGCGCGGCAGGTCCAGCTTGTGGTCGTTCTTCAGGACGTAGGCGATACCGCCCTTGCCGGACTGCGAGTTGACGCGGATGACGGCCTCGTAGGACCGGCCGACGTCCTTGGGGTCGATCGGCAGGTACGGCACGGCCCACTCGATGTCGTCGACGGTGACGCCCTTGGCGGCCGCGTCGGCCTCCATCGCGTCGAAGCCCTTCTTGATGGCGTCCTGGTGGGAGCCGGAGAAGGACGTGTAGACCAGGTCGCCCACGTACGGGTGGCGCGGGTGGACCTCCATCTGGTTGCAGTACTCCCACACACGGCGGATCTCGTCGATGTCGGAGAAGTCGATCTGCGGGTCGACGCCCTGCGAGAACAGGTTCATGCCCAGGGTGACCAGGTCGACGTTGCCGGTGCGCTCGCCCTGCCCGAACAGGCAGCCCTCGACGCGGTCGGCGCCGGCCATCACGGCCAGCTCGGCGGCGGCGACGGCGGTGCCGCGGTCGTTGTGCGGGTGGACCGAGAGCACGACGTGCTCGCGGCGGGACAGGTTGCGGTGCATCCACTCGAAGCGGTCCGCGTGCGTGGAGGGCGTCGAACGCTCCACCGTGGCGGGCAGGTTGAGGATGATCTCGCGGCCCGGGCCGGGCTGGTAGACGTCCATCACCGCCTCGCAGACCTCCAGCGCGAAGTCCAGCTCGGTGTCGGTGAAGATCTCGGGGCTGTACTGGTAGCCGAACGTCGTGCCGTCAGCCTCCGGGCCCAGCAGCTTCTCGGCGTACTCCATCACCAGACGGGTGCCGTCGACGGCGATCTGCTTGATGTCGTCCTTGGAGCCGCGGAAGACGACCCGGCGGAAGACCGGGGCGGTGGCGTTGTAGAGGTGGACGTTCGCGCGCCTGGCGCCCTTCAGCGACTCCACGGTCCGCTCGATCAGGTCCTCGCGGGCCTGGGTCAGTACGGAGATGGTGACGTCGTCCGGGATCGCGCCCTCGTCCTCGATGATCGAGCGGACGAAGTCGAAGTCGGTCTGGCCGGAGGCGGGGAAGCCGACCTCGATCTCCTTGTAGCCCATCTTGACCAGCTGGTCGAACATCCGGCGCTTGCGCTCGGGCGACATCGGGTCGATCAGGGCCTGGTTGCCGTCACGCAGGTCCGTGGAGAGCCAGCGGGGGGCGGCGGTGATCCTCCGGCCGGGCCAGGTGCGGTCCGGGATGTCGACCTGTTCGTAGCGGCCGTACTTGTGGATCGGCATGGTGCTGGGCTGCTGGCGGTTCGCCATGATTGCGGGGCTCCTCGAGGTGTCCGAAGGACGGCCGACGACGCAACGCGAAGCACCGCGGGGAGGGAGTCGACCTGGACTACAGGCCCTCGCCGCGGCAGCTAAGAAGAAGCAGCCCGAAACGCATGATGCTCCGCATGCTAGCCGAGCCCCTCCGGATGCGGGGCGCCGTATCAGTATGCGGGACCCGGACAGCAAATGGGGCAAAACGTGCGCCATACCACTCCGTCACGGAGCGTGCGGGCCGCTGTCCCCATATTTCACCAATCATGGTTGCGGGTAGTGACACTGGAATGACTCAGTGCAATGGTGCCGGGCATGACGAAGACCAACGGGGGCTTCGAGCCCGTCTTCTGCACCGTCGTACCTCCGCACATCCTCGACAAGCTGGCCCAGCACGAGGACTCCGCACTCGCCGCGACCGCGCGCAGGACACTGGAGCGCGACGCCTACGAGCGCACCCACCGCCGGATGACCACGGTCATCGGCGCTCCGACCGTCGCCCCGCCCGCCGGCGCGGCGAGCGACCAGCCGCACCGCACGATCTACGACGCCCGCCACCACACCGACCTGCCGGGGAAGAAGATCCGCGCGGAGGGCTCGGACCCGGGCAAGGACGCCACCGTCAACCGCGCCTACGCGGGCCTCGGCGCCACCTTCGAGCTGTACCTGAAGGCGTACGAGCGCTTCTCGATCGACGGCGACGGCCTGCCGCTCGACGCGTCCGTCCACTTCGACAACGACTACAACAACGCCTTCTGGAACGGCGAGCAGATGGTGTTCGGCGACGGTGACGGCGAGATCTTCCTCGACTTCACCATCCCGATCGACGTCATCGGCCACGAACTCACGCACGGCGTCACGCAGTACACGGCCAACCTCACGTACTTCGGCCAGCCCGGCGCCCTCAACGAGTCGCTGTCCGACGTCTTCGGCTCGCTGATCAAGCAGTACACGCTCGGTCAGACCGCCGCCGAGGCCGACTGGCTGATCGGCGCGGGCCTGCTCGCCCCGCGCGTCACCGGCAAGGCGCTGCGCTCCATGAAGGCACCGGGCACGGCCTACGACGACGACGTCCTCGGCAAGGACCCGCAGCCGGGGACCATGGACGACTTCGTGCGCACCGGCCGCGACAACGGCGGCGTCCACATCAACTCCGGCATCCCCAACCACGCCTTCTACCTGGCCGCGGCCGCGCTCGGCGGCAACGCCTGGGAGAAGGCGGGACAGGTCTGGTACGACGTCCTGACCGGCGGCGAGCTGAAGAAGGACGCCCTGTTCGCGGACTTCGCGAAACTCACGGTCGCCGCGGCCAAGGCCCGCTTCGGCGAAGGGGACGAACTTCAGGCCGTCCTGAAGGCCTGGGAGCAGGTCGGGGTGCGGACCTCGTAGTTCCGTACTAGACACGGACCCATGCGAATTCGAGTGAGGCGCACGGGTGGATTCGCCGGCATCGAGCGCCAGGCCGAGGTGGACACCTCCGGGCGGAGCGATGCCGGGGAATGGCACTCCCTGGCCGAGCAGGCCGTGGCCGGCGGGCACAGCAAGCCGCCCGCCGGCGTTCCCGACGGGTTCAGCTACGAGATCACCGTGGACGGCAGAACGTTCTACGCCGCGGACCCCCGGCTCACCGAGGAGCAGCGGACGCTGATCTCCAGGGTGCTGAAGGAGGGAGCCTGAGCTCGTAACAGGTCGTCCGTGCGCGGGCGTTGACTTCCGTTACCGGGGGTACGGATGATCCGCGCATGGCGACTGAACCGTTCGACGCGGACACCCCGATGCCCCGTTTCCCGGCCGGATTCCTGTGGGGCGTGTCGACCTCGGCCCATCAGATCGAGGGGGCGGTGGACCGGCGCGAGCCGTCCGTGTGGGACGTCTTCACCGCCGAACCGGGCCGGGTGAAGGACGGCTCCACGGCGGCGGTGGCCTGCGACCACTACCACCGCTACCGCGAGGACGTGGCCTTGCTGGCCGGCCTCGGCGTGGACGCGTACCGCTTCTCGATCTCCTGGCCGCGGGTGCGCTCCGAGGGCGGCCTGGACTTCTACGACCGGCTCGTGGACGAGCTGTGCGCGGCGGGCGTGCGGCCCGTCCCGACCCTCTTCCACTGGGACCTGCCGGTCGCGCTGGACTGGCTGGAGCGGGACACGGCGGCGCGGTTCGCGGAGTACGCGTCGGTGGTGGCCGAGCGGCTGGGCGACCGGGTACAGAAGTGGATCACCCTCAACGAGCCCGCGGAACACACCCTGCTGGGCCATGCGCTGGGCGCGCACGCGCCGGGCAGGCACCTGATGTTCGACGCGCTCCCGGTCGCCCACCACCAACTGCTCGCCCACGGCCTGGCGGTACGGGCCCTGCGCGCGGCCGGCGCCACCGACATCGGGATCGCCAACTCGCACGGCCCGACCTGGCCGGCGTCCGGGCAACCGGCGGACGTGGAGGCGGCGGACTTCTACGACCTGCTGCTCAACCGCCTGTTCGCCGATCCCCTGCTGCTCGGCCGGTACCCGGACGGGCTGGGCGAGCTGATGCCCGGCGACGTCGAGTCCGACCTGAAGGTCATCGCGGAGCCGGTCGACTGGTACGGCGTCAACTACTACGCGCCGACCCGGGTGGGCGCCCCGCAGGGCGCGGACATCGACTTCGGCGGCCTCACCATCCCGGCCGAACTCCCCTTCTCGGTACGGCAGATCGAGGGTGTGCCGGTGACGGACTTCGGCTGGCCCGTGGTCCCCGAGGGTCTGACGGAACTGCTCACCGGCTTCCGCGAGCGCTACGGCGACCGGCTCCCTCCGGTCGTCATCACCGAGAACGGCTGCAGCTACGAGGGCGTCGACGACCAGGACCGGATCGCGTACCTGGACGGCCATCTGCGGGCGCTGCACCGGGCGTGGGAGGCGGGCGTGGACGTGCGCGGGTACTTCGTGTGGTCGCTGCTGGACAACTTCGAGTGGGCGGAGGGGTACGCGCGCCGCTTCGGGCTGGTGCACGTGGACTACGCGACGCAGAAGCGCACGCCGAAGGCGTCGTACGACTGGCTGCGGGGCGTGCTGCGGGCGCAGGGATGACCTCCCTGGAGCGTCCGGTTCCGGCCGCGCTCGCCGAGCCGACCCGGCGGGTGGGGCGGGGCTGGACGGCCTCGCTCTCGCTCGCCAACGGGGCGATCTGGGTGGGCTGGTACGGCCCGCTGCAGATCCTGCTGGCCTCCCAGGCGAAGGACTTCGCACCGGGCTCCGGCATGTCCAAGGAGACGATGCTGGCCTGGGTGACGGGGGCGGGCGCGGCGGTGTCGCTGGTCGCCAACCCCGTCTTCGGCGCGCTCTCGGACCGGACCACCTCGCGCCGGGGCCGCCGTACGCCCTGGATCGTGGCCGGCACGGCGGGCGGCGCCCTGTCGCTGCTGCTGCTCGCGGGCGCGGACGGCGTGTGGACGATGGCGGCGGGCTGGTGCCTGGTCCAGCTGACGCTGAACGCGGCGTTCGCGGCGGTGACGGCGGCGGTGCCGGACCGGGTGCCGCGCCTGCAGCGCGGCTCGGTGGGCGGCTGGTTGGGGGCGGCCCAGATCCTCGGAGTGGTCGGCGGGACGGGGCTCGCGACGGTGGCCGGGGGCATCGGCGCCGGGTACGCGGCGTGCGCGGTGTTCACGGTGGTGGGCGTGCTGCCGTACGTCGTGGGCCACGAGGACCTGCGGCTGGCGGCGGCGGACCGGCCCGCCTGGTCGTGGCGGGGCTTCCTGGCGGGGTTCCGGCTGAGCCCGCGCCGGTATCCGGACCTGGGCTGGGCCTGGCTGACCCGCTTCCTGATCAACCTCAGCAACGCCCTCGTCCTGCTGTACCTGCTGTACTACCTGCGCGACCGCCTCCACTCCTCCGATCCCGACGAGGGCGTGCTGATCCTGACCGCCGTGAACGGCGTGACGCTGCTCGCCACGGTCGTCGTGGGCGGCGTCTGGTCGGACCGCTCGGGACGCCGCAAGCCGTTCGTGATCTGGTCGGGCGTGCTGATGGCGGTGGCGACGGCGGCCCTGGCGAGCTGGCAGACCTGGCCCGGCGCGATCGTGGCGGCGGCGGTCCTCGGGGTCGGATTCGGCGTGTTCACCTCCGTCGACTTCGCGCTGATGACGGACGTCCTGCCGAAGGCGTTGGACCGCGGGAAGGACCTGGGCGTGATCAACATCGCCAACGCGCTGCCGCAGGTCGCGGCGCCCGCCCTCGCCGCGCCGATCGTGACGTACCTGGGCGGCTACCGGGTGCTCTACCTGGTGGCGGCCGTGATCGGTCTGGCGGGGGCGGTGCTGGTCGGACGGATCAGGGGCGTGGAGTGAGCGGTCCTGGGCCGGCTAGAGGGCGCCGGCGTCCCGGGCCGTCCAGACGCTCGGGTACATGGGGCGGAAGCCGAGGTCGCGGCGGATGCGCCGGTTGGACATGATCCCGTGCCACGGGTCGGGGTCGGTGTTCTCGTACAGCGCTGCGGGCACCTCCAGGCCGTTGAGCCCGTACAGCTCGACCGTCGTGACGGGGGCGTCGTCGGCGATGTTGTAGATCCGGCCGTCGATGCCCGGCGCGTACAGCAGCCGCATCAGGCCCTGGGCGACGTCCGCGTGATGGGCCATCTGCAGGCGCTGGTGCGGGGCCCAGTTCGGCGCCCAGTGCATGACGTTGGCGAGGTGCGGGTCGCCCTCGCCGTAGACGAAGGGGAGCCGTCCGATCCGCACGGCCAGGCCCTCCATCGCGAGCAGTTCGCGCTCGGCCTCGGCCTTCGACGCGGGGTAGGCGCCCCACAGCGCGCCACCGGGCCGGCTCTCGTCCTCCTCGGTCAGCGGGCGGCCCCGGCCGGTGCCGTACACATTGCCCGTGCTGACCTGCACGAACCGCTCCACGCCGGCACCCTGCGCGGCCCGTCCCAGCGCCACCGCCGCGTCCCGGTTGACGGCCCACGCCTCCTCGTCGGGCACCCCGCGGAAGGAGGCGGCGACGTTCACGACGGCGTCCACCCCGGCGAGCGCCTTGCCGAGCGTCTCCTCCTCGCGCATGTCCCCCACGGCCACCTGGGCGCCCAGCTCCGCGAAACGCTCACCGCGGGCCGCGTCCCGCACCAGGACCCGCACCTGCTCCCCCGCCTCCCGCTGCGCCAGCAGCCTGGGCACGAAGCGCCGCCCGACCTGTCCCGTCGTCCCGGTCACCAACGTCAGCATGATGTGCTCCTCACACGTTCTGTCGTCCGTTCTCGGTGACCAGCCTCGGCGCACGGGGCGGCGGCCGGGAGAGACCTCTTCATCAGGGGATCGGCACTCCCTGGATAAGCCGGCCGCCCTCCCGCACCCTGGAGAGGTGAACCGCGCCGAACTCGCCGACTTCCTGCGCCGCGGCCGTGCCCGCCTGGACCCCTCCGACGTGGGCCTCGCGGCCGGGGCCCGGCGCCGGACGCCCGGGCTGCGGCGCGAGGAGGTGGCCCAGCTGGCCGGCATGTCCGTGGACTACTACACGCGCCTGGAGCAGTCCCGGGGCCCGCGCCCGTCCCGCCAGATGCTCGCCGCGCTGGCCCGCGCGCTGCGGCTGACGCGCGACGAGCGCGACCACCTCTTCCACCTGACCGGCGAGGAACCGCCCCGCCGGGAGGCGACGAGCAGCCACGTGCGCCCGGGGCTGCTGCTGGTCCTGGACCGGCTGCACGACTGCCCGGCCCTGGTGGTCACCGACTGCGGCGAGGTCCTGGCGCAGAACGCGATGTCGCGGGCGCTGAGCGGGGACCTGCTCGCCCGCCCGCCCCGCGAGCGCAACATGCTCCGCCGGTTCTTCCTGGACCCCTCGGCCCAGGGGCTCTTCCCGCCCGAGGACCGCCCGGAGCGCGCCCGCGAGCAGGTGGCCGGCCTGCGCGCGGTGGCGGCGGCCCGCCCCACGGACCCGGAGCCCGCCGCGCTGGTCGCCGAACTACGCGCAGGCAGCGAGGAGTTCGCCCGTCTCTGGGACGAGCACCAGGTCGCCGTCCGGCGCGCCTCGACCAAGCGCTTCCGGCACCCGACGGTCGGTGTCCTGGAACTCGACTGCGAGGTCCTCGTCAACTCCGACCACAACCAGCAGCTGGTCGTCCACACCGCCCGCCCGGGCACGGAGTCCTACGAGCGGCTGCGGCTGCTGCGCGTGGTGGGCCTGCAGGACCTGACGCCGTCAGAAGCCGAGGCGCCGTAGCTGCTTGGGGTCCCGCTGCCAGTCCTTCGCCACCTTGACGTGGAGGTCGAGGAAGACCGGCGTGCCCAGCAGCGCCTCGATCTGCTTGCGGGACTTGATCCCGACGTCCTTGAGCCGCTTGCCCTTGGGGCCGATGACGATGCCCTTCTGGCTGGACCGCTCGATGTAGAGGTAGGCGTGGATGTCCAGCAGCGGCTTGTCCGCGGGCCGGTCCTCGCGCGGCAGCATCTCCTCGACGACCACCGCGATGGAGTGCGGCAGCTCGTCGCGGACGCCCTCCAGCGCCGCCTCCCGGATCAGCTCGGCCACCATGACCTGCTCGGGCTCGTCGGTGAGATCGCCCTCGGGGTAGAGCGCCGGGCCCTCGGGAAGCAGCGGGATGAGCAGGTCGGCGAGCAGGTCGACCTGCCGGTCCCCGACGGCCGACACCGGCACGATCTCCGCCCACTCGATGCCGAGCTCCTTGCCCAGCTGGTCGATCGCGATCAGCTGCTCGGCGAGGGTCCTGGCGTCGACCAGGTCGGTCTTGGTGACGATCGCGACCTTCGGGGACTTCCTGATCCCCGCGAGTTCCTTCGCGATGAACCGGTCACCGGGGCCGATCTTCTCGTTCGCCGGCAGGCAGAAGCCGATGACGTCGACCTCCGCCCAGGTCGTGCGGACGACGTCGTTCAGCCGCTCGCCCAGCAGCGTCCGCGGCTTGTGCAGCCCCGGGGTGTCGACCAGGATCAGCTGGGCGTCCTCCCGGTGCACGATGCCCCGCACGGTGTGCCGCGTCGTCTGCGGCTGGTCGGCGGTGATCGCCACCTTCTGCCCGACCAGAGCATTCGTGAGGGTGGACTTGCCCGCGTTGGGGCGGCCGACGAAGCAGGCGAAGCCGGCCCGGTGGACGGTCTCGCCGGACGCTTCGGATGACTGGGTACGAACGCTCATGCCCAACATTCTCCCTGATCCAAGAGGGAGCGCCGTACCACGCCCCCCACACCGCCGTCGCGGTGAGCTTTTCGAAACCCGCACGCAACGAAACACCGCGGAAACACACCCGTGCACAACCGGAAACGCGCGGCGGTGACGCTCTGACGAGCCCCCGCCCGAGGGGACGTGCCCCCACCGCGACGGAGACGCCCGTGACCCTCGCCGCCCCGCACGCCGACACCGGCGACACCGCCTGGCTGCTCGCCGCCACCGCCCTGGTCCTGCTGATGACGCCGGGCCTGGCCCTCTTCTACGGCGGCATGGTCCGCACGAAGAGCGTCCTCAACATGCTGATGATGAGCTTCGTGTCGATCGCCCTGGTCACGGTGGTCTGGCTGGCCGGCGGCTATGCGCTGGCCTTCGGCGACGACGCCGGCGCCGGGCTGATCGGCGATCTGCGGCACGCGGGCATGGCCGGTCTCGGCCCGTCCAGCCTGCACGGCACCGTCCCCACCCTGCTCTTCGCGACCTTCCAGCTCACCTTCGCGATCATCACGGCGGCGCTGGTCAGCGGCGCGATCGCCGACCGCGCGAAGTTCTCCGCCTGGCTGGTCTTCGTGCCCGTCTGGGCGCTGCTCGTATACGTTCCCGTCGCGCACTGGGTGTGGGGCCCCGGCGGCTGGGTGCTGGACCGGCTCGGCGCACTCGACTTCGCCGGCGGGATGCCCGTCGAGATCACCTCCGGCGCCTCGGGCCTCGCCCTCTGCCTGGTCCTCGGCCCGCGGCTCGGCTTCAGGAAGGACGCGATGCGCCCGCACAACCTGCCCATGGTGATGCTGGGCGCGGGCCTGCTCTGGTTCGGCTGGTTCGGCTTCAACGCAGGCTCGGCCCTCGGCGCCAACGGGCTCGCCGCGGCCGCCTTCCTCAACACCCTCGCCGCCGGCTGCACCGGCCTGCTCGGCTGGCTCTTCGTGGAGCAGAAGCGCGACGGCCACCCCACCACCCTGGGCGCCGCGTCCGGCGCGGTCGCGGGCCTGGTCGCGATCACCCCGTCCTGCGGCTCGGTCTCCCTGCTCGGCGCGCTGGTCGTCGGCCTCGCCGCCGGCGTCGTCTGCTCGTACGCCGTGAGCTGGAAGTTCAAGCTCAACTACGACGACTCCCTCGACGTGGTCGGCGTCCACTTCGTCGGCGGCATCATCGGCACCCTGCTGATCGGCGTCTTCGCGCAGAAGGCGATGACCGGCGGCCCCGAGGGCCTCCTCTACGGCGGCGGGCTCACCCAGCTGGGCAGGCAGCTGGTCGGCGTGGTGGCCGTGGCCGCGTACGTCTTCCTGGTCACGTACGCCATCGGCAAGGTCATCGACAAGGCGATGGGCTTCCGGGCGAGCGAGGAGCACGAGCACAAGGGCCTGGACCTTACGGTGCACGCCGAGACGGCATACGATCACGGCGTCCTGGGCCACGGCGCCCCGGTCTCGTCCTCCGTCCTCTCCTCCGCCCAGAAGGTCAAGAGCCAGGCATGAAGCTGATCACCGCGATCGTCAAGCCCCACCGCCTCGACGAGGTGAAGACCGCGCTGCGGGAACTCGGTGTGCACGGGCTGACCGTGACCGAGGCCAGTGGATACGGCCGGCAGCGCGGGCACACCGAGGTCTACCGCGGCGCCGAGTACCAGGTCGACCTGGTCCCCAAGGTGCGGATCGAGGTGGTCGTCGAGGACGCGGACTCCGACGCCGTGATCGACGCGATCGTCAAGGCCGCGCAGACGGGGAAGATCGGGGACGGGAAGGTGTGGGCCCTGCCCGTCGAGACGGTCGTACGGGTCCGGACGGGCGAACGCGGTCCCGACGCCCTCTGACCACCAGGACGGTCCCGACGGCGACCACCACGAGCAGCACCACGGCCACCACCCACGGCAGCGCGAAGAAGGACGCGCTCGCCGACTCCCGGGTGTGCGGCGCGCTCGCCGTCAGCGTCACCTCGCCCCAGTCGAGTTGCGGCGCGCCCCGCCATGGCTCGGTGAGCTCCACCCGCTGGCCGGGCAGCAGTTCGGCGGGGACGCGGGTGAGGGCGCGGGAGAGCAGGGTGCGGCCGAACAGGCCCTCCGCGCGCAGCTCCACCTTGGGGTTCAGGGTGACGTTGCCGGTGTTGTGGAGGGTGTAGGAGACCGTCGCCGTGCTGTCGCCGAGACCGGGGACGAGGGGCTGGTGGTGGACGACGTGGACGTTCTCGACGGCGATCGCGGGCAGGGCCGGGCCGCTGACGCGGAGGTAGACGCGGGCGCCGACGGCCCGCCGCACGCCCAGGGCGAGTGAGCCGCGGCCCTTGTCGACCCGTTCGTCGAGGGCCACCAGCGCGCCCGGGTGGTCACCGGGTTCGGCGCCTTCCGGCACGCGCAGGGTGAAGGGCACGGTGACCTTGCCGTGCGCGGGGACGGTGACCCGGGGCCGCGCGGGCTTCGCCCACGCGCCGACGCCCCGCTGCGTCTCGGTCACGGTCTGCACGGCGAATCCGCCGTCCCGCGCGGTGTTGTAGGCGTCGGCCGCGTACAGCCGGAGGGTCAGCGGCTTCGCCGTCCTGTTGGCGACGACCACCTTGT
Source organism: Streptomyces sp. NPDC101225 (assembly GCF_044767585.1). Taxonomy (NCBI): domain Bacteria; kingdom Bacillati; phylum Actinomycetota; class Actinomycetes; order Kitasatosporales; family Streptomycetaceae; genus Streptomyces; species Streptomyces sp. NPDC101225. The sequence continues at coordinate 115,994 of NZ_JBIWOE010000003.1, read as the reverse complement.
CCTTGAGGGTCGTCCCGGGATCGGCGGAGAGGTAGAAGTACGGGCGCGCGGCGATCTGCGAGGAGGCCGGGTACACGGACCAGCTGCCGTTGTCGGCGGCGCGCGCGGGTGCCGCGGGTACGGCGAGGACGGCGGAGGCGGCGAGGAACAGGCCGAGAACGAGGGCGTACGGCGTGCGCATGGGTGCGGACCCCCACGGCGAGGAGTGGGACGGGCGGGTGCGGGCGCCCGTGCGGTCAGGTGAGCGTCAGGGTGAGCACGCCCGTGTAGGTGCCGGGAGGCGTGAACGCCGGGACGTCCAGGGAGAGCCCGGCGTCCGCGGTGAACTCACCGCCGGTGAGTGTGCCGTCGGAGGTGGACGCCAGGGTCGCCCCCGCACTGCCCACCGTGCCCGGCGAGCCGGCCTGACAGGTGCTCGGGCTGCCCGCCTTGGTGGCGCACGCGGGCGTCCAGCTCAGCCTGCCCGCACCGATCTTGGCGCCGGGACCGGTGAAGTCGGTGACCTTGCCGGTCAGGGACCAGCCCGCGGGCCCGCCGCGGAAGTCCTTGACGGTGACGGAGTTCAGGGCACCGGTCGAGGCCCCGCCCTCGCCGAAGTCGACCGCCGACAGGGCGACGGAGTCCCCGGCCTGGGACATGGACAGCGTGCCGGCCTTCACCGTGGTCGTCAGCTTCTGGCTCCCGTCGGGGACGGGGGTGGTGTCGTTGACGACGTAGGCGGCGGGCCCGGCGCCCTGGGCGGCGCTCCACGCGCTGCCCTCGTACGCCACGACACCCGTCGTCGTCGTGTCGTTCACGACCAGGGAGCCGCTGAAGGCGCCGTCGGTGCCCGCGGTGACGGTGGCCGTGTCCGCCGTCTGGGTGTCCCCGGAGCGCCCGGCGAGCGTGACGGTGGCCCCCGGGGTGAAGTCGGTACCGCTGACCGTGACGCTGTCGCCCGCGTTCCCCGAGGCCGAACTCAGCGAGATGGCACGGTTGTTGGCGGGACTGGAGTCCGTCGCGGTGACCGTCTCGGAGACCGGTGCGGGTGCGTTGGTCACCGTGCAGGGGGTGTCCAGTTCGAGGATGTAGCTGGTGTGGATGTTGTAGTCGCCCGGCGAGAGCGTGATCGCGCCGGGCGCGGTGACCTTGAAGGTGCCGGTCATGGAGAACGACGGGAAGGCGCCGTTGCCCGGCACCGGGTCGTTCTTCTTGGGGCCGGCGACGGTGACGTCACCGGTCTGCGCACCGCCGAGCGTGACCTTGCCGGTGGGCGTCATGATGTCGGCCGGCAGGGCGATGGCGGTGGGGTTGCTGGCGGCGGGCGTGACGACGGTGTAGGTGACGGTGACGGTGTCACCGACCTTCGGGGCGGTGTTGTCCACCGTGACGGCGGCCGTCGTCGTGCCGTCGATCGGCGGGATGCCGGCGACGGCGGGCGGGATGCAGTGCGTGGCGAAGTCCACGTTCGTGGCGGCGCCCGCCGGACAGGCCAGCGCGCCGCCCGCGGAGACCGCGAGCGCGGTCGCGCCGAGCAGTGCGGCCCAGCGGCGTCTTCGGTCTGCTCTTCGGGTGGTCGGATCCATGGGTGGTGCCCCCTCTCTCTGGTGCGCTCACTGGGGGCATTGATGTGTGGATCGCGTGAGAAGTCAATGGAGATGCCGGAACTGAACTGATGGACCGTCAGTTCCACAGGTTCGGGAACCGACGGTCCGTACCCGCTCGTCCGGCGCCGGCCGGCCGCGCCGGCTCAGTCGAACACGAACGGTCCGGGCGACTGCGGCCCGGTCGCCGTGCAGGTGATGGTGATGCCGAAGACGGTCATCCGCAGCGAGCCGCCGTTGGCGTCGAGGCTGTCGCCGGAGGCCACCGTGCCGGTGAGCGGACCGACGCTGACGGGATCGCCCGCCGCCATCGCCGGGTTCCTGGTGCCGGTGAACGCGGTCGTGCCGCCGCCCGCCTCGGCCATGGTCAGCGTGGAGGAGATCGAGTCCTGGGACAGGGCGATCGGGGCGGTGATCGCGGACGACGTGAGGGTGATGGTGGCCGACGTGCCGTCCTGGGTGGCCGTGAGGGTGGCCTCGCCGCCGCCGAAGAAGCCGCAGTCGGCGGTGATCGTCGCCGACTGCGGGGTGACGGCGAGGGCGCTGGGTGCGAACGCGAGCGAGGCGGCCGCGAGGGCCCCCGCCGCCATGGCCGCACCTGTGCTGATACGTCTGGCTCTCATGGAGATCCGGTTCCCTTCCCGTGTCTGGGAATTGCCATGTGGGGATGGTGGGGAGAGGTCCGGACGGGCCGCCGGGTCGGCGTGGTGCGGTACGCCGGGTGGGGGGTGGCGCGTTGGATCTGACGGTCCGTCGGAACTACCGGTTCCATTGATGCGCGTGGGGCGGACACACGGCAAGGACGAATTCCGGACGACTCTGAAGCGGCCGGTTTTCAGCCCGCGGTGACGGTGCTGCGGACCGCTCCGTCCGGCCCGGCCACCAGCACCGGGGTCCGCGGACCGCCCAGGTCCGCCACCGCGGCCCGGTCCTCGTCCGCGGCCGCCCCGGCCTCGGTCACCACGGCCGCCGCCTCCAGCGACTTCGCGCCCGAGGCCACCGCCATGGCCACCGCCGTGCGCAGCGCGCTCAGTTTCAGCGACGGAAGATCGACGGTCCCGGCGACGTACGTGCGCCCCGTCTCGTCCCGTACGGCCGCCCCCTCGGGCACGGCGTTGCGGGCCCGCGCGGAACGGGCCAGGGTGACGATCTTGCGGTCCTCGGGGTCGAGCGCGCTGCTGTCGGTCATGAGCCGAGCATACGGAGCACCGGGGCCGCCATCCGGCCACGGGGTGCATCGGCACGCTCAGGGACGGTCGAGCCGCAGTCGCTCCGCGCGCGGCAGACCGGCCACCACCAGGTCGTAGGAGTCCTCCACGAGCTCCCGGACGAGCCGCTCGGGGAGCTCGCCGTCGACGGTGACGGTGTTCCAGTGGCGCTTGTTCATGTGGTAGCCGGGACTGATCAGCCCCGCGTACTCGGCGCGCAGCCGCACCGCGTCCTCCGGCTCGCACTTGAGGTTCACGGTCAGCGGCCGCGCCTCGAGGTTCGTCAGCGCGAACATCTTGCCCAGCACCTTGAAGACGGAGGTCTCCGGGTTGAACGGGAAGTCCTCCACCGCGGCGTTGAAGGACAGGCAGAGGTCGCGCAGCTCCTCGGGGCTCACTCCTCCTTCGCCTCCTCCTCGGGTGCGACGGGCGGCGCCAGCGGCTCCACCAGGACCGTCACGATCTTGTTGCGGCGGCCGGAGGCGGCCTCGGCGGTCAGGCGGAGCGCGCGGCCGTCGGGGAGGTCGACGACCGACGAGGCCTCGGCGATGGGGACGCGGCCGAGGGCCTTGGCCAGCAGGCCGCCGACGGTCTCCACGTCCTCGTCGTCGAACTCGTCGAGGCCGTAGAGCTCCCCGAGGTCGGTGATGTCGAGGCGGGCGGTGACGCGGTAGCGGTCCTCGCCGAGGTCCTCGACCGGCGGAAGCTCGCGGTCGTACTCGTCGGTGATCTCACCGACGATCTCCTCCAGGATGTCCTCGATGGTGACGATGCCCGCCGTGCCGCCGTACTCGTCGATGACCACCGCGACGTGGTTGCGCTCCTGCTGCATCTCGCGGAGCAGGTCGCCGGCGTTCTTGGTGTCGGGCACGAAGGCGGCCGGCCGCATGGCCGTCGAGACGAGCTCGGACTCGGCGTCGCGGCTGATGTGCGTCTTGCGGGCCAGGTCCTTCAGATACACGATCCCGACGATGTCGTCCTCGCTCTCGCCGGTGACCGGTATGCGCGAGAAGCCGGAGCGGAGCGCGAGGGTGAGGGCCTGCCGGATGGTCTTGTAGCGCTCGATGACGACCAGGTCGGTGCGCGGGACCATGACCTCCCGCACGAGTGTGTCACCGAGCTCGAAGACCGAGTGCACCATGCGGCGCTCCTCGTCCTCGATCAGCGACTCCTTCTCCGCGAGGTCGACCAGCGCCCTGAGCTCCGCCTCGGAGGCGAACGGGCCGCGCCGGAAGCCCCTGCCGGGGGTGAGGGCGTTACCGATCAGGATCAGCAGGTTCGGGATCGGGCCCATGATCCGGGCCAGCGGCAGCAGCACGTACGCCGCCACCGTCGCCGTGTTCAGCGGGTGCTGGCGGCCGATGGTGCGCGGCGAGACGCCGACGGCGACGTAGGACACCAGGACCATGACGCCGATCGCCACCAGCAGGGCCCGGGTGGTGCCCGGGAACTCCTGGAGGCAGGCGTACGTGACCAGCGCCGCGGCCGCCATCTCGCAGGCGACGCGGACCAGCAGCGCGACGTTCAGATAGCGCGTCGGGTCGGCGGCGATCTGCGCGAGCTTCGCGCTGCCGCGCCGGCCGGAACGCACCGCCTCCTCGGCGCGGAAGCTGGAGACGCGTGCGAGGCCCGCCTCGGCGCAGGCGGCGAGCCAGGCGACGACGACCAGGGCGATGGCGCCCGCGACGATCTCGGCGCTCATGAGACGGTCGGGGCCGGGGACGGGCCGGTCAGGCCCTTCTCCGCGCGCCAGCCGTCCACGATGGCCGCCTGGAGGCCGAACATCTCGGCCTTCTCGTCGGGCTCCTCGTGGTCGTACCCGAGGAGATGCAGCACTCCGTGGACGGTCAGGAGCTGCAGCTCCTCGTCCATGGAGTGCTGCGTCGGCGCCTCGTCACCCTGCTTCTTGGCGACCTCGGGGCACAGCACGATGTCGCCCAGGAGGCCCTGCGGGGGCTCCTCCTCGTCCTTCGACGGAGGACGCAGCTCGTCCATGGGAAAGGACATGACATCCGTGGGCCCCGGCAGATCCATCCACTGCACGTGCAGCTGCTCCATGGCGTCGGCGTCCACGACGATCACCGAGAGCTCGGAGAGCGGGTGGATGCGCATCCGCGCGAGCGCGTAGCGGGCGATGTCGAGGATCGCCTGCTCGTCGACCTCGGTGCCGGACTCGTTGTTGACGTCGATCGACATGGTGCTGCTCGGTCTACTTCCCCTTGTGCCCGGACTGCCTGCCCCGGCCGCCCTTGTGGCCGCCGTTCTCGGTGCCGTGCTTGCTGTCGTACTTCTCGTACGCGTCGACGATACGGCCCACCAGCTTGTGCCGTACGACGTCGTGGGACGTGAGGCGGGAGAAGTGGACGTCCTCGACGCCCTCCAGGATGTCCTGGACCTGGCGCAGGCCCGACTTGGTGCCGCTGGGCAGGTCGACCTGCGTCACGTCACCGGTGATCACTATCTTCGAGTCGAAGCCGAGCCGGGTGAGGAACATCTTCATCTGCTCGGGGCTCGTGTTCTGGGCCTCGTCCAGGATGATGAAGGCGTCGTTCAGGGTACGGCCGCGCATGTAGGCGAGTGGTGCGACCTCGATGGTGCCGGCGGCCATCAGGCGCGGGATCGAGTCGGGGTCGAGCATGTCGTGCAGCGCGTCGTAGAGCGGGCGCAGATAGGGGTCGATCTTCTCGTAGAGCGTGCCGGGCAGGAAGCCGAGCCGCTCGCCGGCCTCGACCGCCGGACGGGTCAGGATGATGCGGTTGACCTGCTTGGACTGCAGGGCCTGCACCGCCTTGGCCATGGCGAGGTAGGTCTTGCCGGTGCCGGCGGGGCCGATGCCGAAGACGACCGTGTGCTTGTCGATCGCGTCGACGTACCGCTTCTGGTTGAGGGTCTTGGGGCGGATGGTGCGGCCGCGGGAGGACAGGATGTTCTGCGTCAGTACCTCGGCCGGGGTCTCCTGGCCGTCGCTCGTCCCGTTCTCGCTCGCCTTCAGCATGGCGATCGAGCGTTCCACTGCGTCCTCCGTCATCGGCTGCCCGGTGCGGAGCACCAGCATCATCTCGTCGAACACGCGCGAAATGAGGGCGACGTCCTTCGAGTCGCCGACCGCGCTGATCTGATTGCCCCGGACATGGATGTCGGCCGCCGGGAAGGCCGTCTCGATCACGCGCAGAAGGGAGTCGCCGGACCCCAGAACGGTGACCATCGGGTGCTGGGCGGGGACGGTGAACTCTGCTCGTGCCTGCCCCTGCGCGGGGCTGTGAGCTGTGGGTGTCTGAGTCATGGGCCGGCTCGTAGGCCTTGCTCGTCCTCCTCGTTACGGCACGCTAGCCGCTGGGGCTGCCTGGCGATTTCAAGGGTACGCCGGGGCGGTGACAACGCCGTAGGGCTTTTCCGTGCCCCGTGTTTCACAGGGCCGCGCCCGCTACGCGGACCTGAAACCGATCGTCGGCACCGCCCGGCGCAGCGGCCACGGCCGCGCCTCCTCCTCCGGCACGAGCCTCTGCAGGAAGGCGTACCGGCGCAGGGCGGCCGGGTCCTGGCTCCGCACCGACTGCACCTCGCGCCACCAGGCGCCGATCTCGGACCAGCCCGGCGCGGACAGGGAGCCGCCGAACTCCTGCACCGACAGGGCCGCCGTGAGGCCCGCGAAGGCGAGGCGGTCGGCGAGGGGCCAGCCGGCGAGCGTGCCGGCGACGAAGCCCGCCACGAAGACGTCGCCCGCGCCGGTGGGGTCCAGGGCCTCCACCGCGATGGCGGGGACCTCGGCGGTCTCGCCGGTACGGCGGTCCACCGCGTACGCCCCCTCGGCGCCGAGGGTGACCACCGCGAGCGGTACGTGTTCGGTGAGGGCGTGGGCGGCGGCGCGGGGGCAGGTGGCGCCCGTGTACCGCATCGCCTCCTCCGCGTTCGGCAGGAAGGCCTCGCAGTGTTCGAGGTCGGCCAGGCCCGCGAGGTCCCAGGCGCCGCTGTCGTCCCAGCCGACGTCGGCGAAGATGCGGGTGCCGCGGGCGGCGACCTCGGCGATCCAGGGGGCGCGCCTGCCGGGGGTGAGCGCGGCGATGGCGGCACGCGCGCGGGGGGTGAGGTCGTGGTTGCCGGCCTGGTCGAGCACGGCCTCGAAGGGGGGTTCGTGGCCGTGGGAGACCATCGTGCGCTCGCCCTCGTACGCCATGGAGACGGTGACCGGGGAGTGCCAGCCGGGGATGGTGCGGGAGGCGGACAGGTCGATGTGCTCGCCCTGCTCCAGCGCGTCCCAGCAGTACTCGCCGTAGTGGTCGTCGCCGAAGGCCGCGGCCAGCGACGTCCGCAGGCCGAGACGGGCCAGTGCGGTGGCCATGTTCGCCACGCCGCCGGGGCTCGACCCCATCCCGCGCGCCCAGGACTCGGTCCCGCGCACCGGGGCGGAGTCGAGCCCGGTGAAGATGATGTCGAGGAAGACGGTGCCGGTGAGATACACGTCCCAGGGCGGATCGTCCGGACGGCGCAGCGCGGCCAGGGGGTCGACCTGGGCCTGGCACTGGGGTCCTCGGGTGATGGGCGACGGTCCCTTCCCGGTGGGCGTGATCACGGTGCGCTCCCTGACATGGTGCGGATCAGGCCAGTGTGCACCACCCCGCCGACAGCGCGCCGCCGCCGCGGCCCCGCCCGCTCAGGCCGCCGCGCCCCCCGGCCGCGCCGTCCGGGCGGCCCCGGGAGTCGCCTTCCGGGCCGGGGCGGCGGCGGGTGCCGGGCGCGCGCGGACGCGGTCGTTCTCGGGGCTTGCCGCGGACACGAGCGGCTCCGGTCGTGAGCAGGGGAAGGGGAGGGTGCCGGTCAGGGGGCCGGGGCGGGGCCAAGAGGGTGGTGCGGCGCGGCATCACCAGCGGGGGACGGTGGGGGTGACCCACCGGGGGTCCGCGGCGCGCATCGCCGCCGCGTCGTCGCGCTCGCGCAGCGTGCCGTCGTCGTCGAGCCACCGCCGGTGCAGCGACTGGAGCTTCGCGCGGTCGAGTTCGACGCCGAGGCCCGGCGCGTCGGAGACGGCGACCTTGCCGCCGGCGAAGGTCAGCCGCTCGGTGAGCACGTCCTCGGACTGCCAGGGGTAGTGGGAGTCACAGGCGTGGTGGAGGTTCGGCACGGTGGACGCGACATGAGTCATCGCGGCCAGGCTGATCCCCAGGTGGGTGTTGGAGTGCATGGAGACACCGACGCCGAAGGCGCGGCAGACGGCGGCGAGTTGCTGGGTGTTGCGCAGCCCGCCCCAGTAGTGGTGGTCGGACAGGACGACCTGGACGGCGCCCTGGGTGAACGCCTCCTCGATCTCGGCGAACGTCGTCACGCACATGTTGGTGGCCAGCGGCACGCCCGTGGCGGCGGCCACCTCGGCCATCGCCGGGGTGCCGAGCGCCGGGTCCTCCAGGTACTCGAGGACGTCCCCGAGCTCCGCGGCCACCTTCAGCGAGGTCTCCACCGACCAGGCGCCGTTGGGGTCCAGGCGCAGCGGGTGCCCGGGGAACGCCTCGGCCAGCGCCCGGATCGCGGCGATCTCCTGGTCGGGCGGGAAGACGCCGCCCTTGAGCTTGAAGGAGGTGAATCCGTACCGCTCCGTGAACGTCCGGGCCTGCTCGACGACCCCGGCCGGGTCGACCGCGGCACCCCAGTCGTCCTGCTCGCAGACCACGCCCTCGGGGTGGCCGGCCCACCTGTAGAACAGGTAGGCGCTGTACTCGACCGCGTCGCGCACCTTGCCGCCCAGCAGCGCGTGCACGGGCAGGCCGAGCGCCTTGCCGAGGGCGTCCAGACAGGCGACCTCGAAGCCGGAGACGACGGACAGCCGCAGCTTGTCGGCGGTCTGCACACCGCGCAGCCCGCCGACGTCGACCTGCCCGCAGATCCGGGTGCCGTCCACGGCGACCTCGTCCGCGATCGTGAACAGCCCGTTCAGATCGGTGACTTGACGCCCCCTCAGCTTCCGGGCGAACGGCCGTGCCAGCTCCAGGTACTGGGTGTCGCCGTACGTCTCGCCCACACCGGTGATCCCGTCGGCCGTCACCACCTCCACGACGAGGCGCGGGGTGTACGGCTGGTGCACGCCCTGCGTGTTGAGCAGCGGCGGGTCGGCGACCAGGATCGGCGTCAGCCGTACGTCGGTGATGGTGAGGTTCACAGGGAGGCTCCTACGAGGTCGAGTCCGGTGGACAGCAGGGTCGCGAGGTCCGCCAGGTCGGCGGCCGAGGGGTCGGCGAGCGGGGCGCGCACGGGGCCGACGGGCCGGCCGCGCAGCCGGGCCGCCGCCTTCACCAGTGACACGGCGTATCCCGGTACGCGGTCGCGGAGTTCGACGAGCGGGACGTAGAAGTCGCGCAGCAGTGTCTCGACGGTGGCCAGGTCCTCCTTCCGCAGCGCCGTGAAGAAGGTGTTCGCGATCTCCGGGGCGAAGGCGTGCACGGCCGAGGAGTAGGCGGGGACGCCGACGGTGGCGTAGGCGCGGGCCTGGATCTCGGCGGTGGACGCGCCGTTGAAGAAGAGGAAGCCCTCCGGGGCGGCGAGGGTGAGGCGCTGGAGGCGGTCGAGGTCGCTGTGGCCGTCCTTGAGGCCGATGACGTTCGCAATCCCGGCGATGCGCCGCAGCGAGTCGGCGGTGAAGGCGACCTGGCCGCGCTGGTAGGCGATGAGCGGCAGCCGGGTACGGGCCGCGATCCGCTCCAGCTGGGCGACCAGGCCGTCCTGCGGGGCGGCGACCAGGTAGTGCGGCAGGACGAGGAGCGCGTCGGCGCCGGCCTCCTCCGCGATGCGCGCGAACCGCGCGGCCTGCGCCCAGCCGTAGCCGACACCGGCGACGACGGGCACGCGCCCGCCCGCCTCCTCGACCGCGACGGTCACCACCTGCCGGTACTCGTCCTCGTCCAGCGAGAAGAACTCGCCGGTGCCACAGGCCGGGAAGACGGCGCCGGGCGCGGTGGCGAGCTGGGCCGCGAGATGGGCGCGGCAGCCCTCCGGGTCGAGCGAGCCGTCGTCGTGGAACGAGGTCAGCGGGAAGGAGAGCACCCCGTCCTCCATCCCGTCCCGCAGCCTCCCGACAGCCGTCCTCGTCCCGGTCACAGCATCTCCCCATATAGATGTCGTCTACGTATAGAGACAGAGCTTAGATATGCGAACGGCGGCCGTCAACGGGCCGACGCCGGCCGCCTACCATCGCCCCATGTCGGAGACTGATGGCGTCCGCGAGGTGAAGTCGGCCGCACGGACGGTCGAGCTGCTGGAACTGCTCGCTGCGCGCGGCGACCGGCCCGCCCGGCTGCAGGAGCTGGCGGACGAGCTGGGCGTGCCGCGCAGCTCGATGTACGCGCTGCTGCAGACCCTGATCGGCCGGGGCTGGGTGCGCACGGACATCACCGGCTCGCTCTACGGCATCGGCATCCACGCCCTGCTCACCGGCACCAGCTACCTGGACTCCGACCCGCGCGTGCGCATCGTGCGCCCGTATCTCGACGAGGCCTCCGACACGCTCGGCGAGACGATCCACCTGGGGCGGCTGGACGGCCGCGACGTGGCGTACCTCGCGACCCGCGAGTCGCACGAGTACCTGCGCACCATCAGCCGGGTCGGCCGCCGGCTGCCGGCCCACGTCGGCGCGCTGGGCAAGGCGCTGCTGGCCGAGCGGGGCGACGCGGAGCTGCCCGAGGGGCCGTACCCGGCGGCGACCCCCCACACCCACACCGGCAGAAAGGCCCTGGCCGCCGATCTCGCCGAGATCCGCGCCCGCGGCTACTCGGTCGACCGAGAGGAGGGCGTCCTCGGCATCGTCGGCTTCGGCTTCGCGCTGCGCTACGAGGCTCCCGCCCAGGACGCGATCAGCTGCTCGGTGCCGGTGGCCCGGCTGACGCCGGAGCACCAGGAGCGGATCGTCGCGGTGATGCGGGAGATCCGGCTGAAGATCGAGGCGAGCGCGCCCGGCGCGGGAGGCTCGGCGCACTGGCGTTGACGCGCCCCTCCGCACGGACGGCGGACGCCCGCGCACCGCGTGCGGGGCGCTCGTCCACCCGGCCTGTCTTCGCGGTGGCGCTCGGCGCCGGGCTGCCGGGCCTGACGGCCGCGGGCGCCGTCGGCCCGCGGTTGTTCGGCCGGGCCGTCCCGGTGGGCGCCGGCACCGCCTGATCGCCGGCTGCGTCGTGCTCGGCGCGTCCGCGACCGACCTCGGCACGTTCGCGGGCGGCGAGATCGCCTGGAACCCGCTCCACCCGGTGGCGCTGTCGTACGTGATCGGCCTCGCCGCCCTCCTGGACCGGCGCGGGCGGTGGGCGGTCCTGGTCGGCTAGCCGGCGCTGTGGCCCGGGAACTCGTACGCCTCCACCTCGGCGAGACACCTGGCCCGCCGCTCCTCGTCGTCCTCCAGGAAGGACGCGAGGAAGGAGTTGCGGGCCAGCTCGCGCAGGCGGTCCTCGGACAGGCCCAGGGTGGCGCGCACGGCGGTGAAGTTGTCACCGGCGTAGCCGCCGAAGTAGGCCGGGTCGTCGGAGTTGACGGTGCACATCAGGCCGGCGTCGAGCATCGCGGGGAGCGGGTGGTCGGCGAGGGCGGCGACCGTGCGCAGCCGGACGTTGGACAGCGGGCACAGGGTCAGCGGGACGCGGTCGCGGACCAGCCGCTCGACCAGCGCCGGGTCCTCCATGCACCGCAGCCCGTGGTCGACGCGCTCGACGCCGAGCACGTCCAGCGCCTCGGTGACGTACTCCGGCGGACCCTCCTCGCCGGCGTGCGCCACCCGCCGCAGGCCGAGCGCCGCGGCGGCCTCGAACACCTCGCGGAACTTCACCGGCGGGTGCCCCACCTCGGCCGAGTCGAGGCCGACACCGGTGATCCGGTCCAGGTACGGCTTGGCCGCGTGCAGGGTCTCGAAGGCCGACTCGGCGGACTCGTCCCGCAGGAAGCACAGGATGAGCCGCGTCGAGACGCCGTGGTTCGCCTCGCTGCTGCCCAGCGCGCGCCACAGCCCGTCCACCACCGTGCCCATCGCCACGCCCCGTGCCAGATGTGCCTGCGGGTCGAAGAAGATCTCCGCGTGCCGCACGCCCTGCGCCGCGGCGCGGGCCAGGTAGGCGTTGGCGAGGTCCTCGAAGTCCCGCTCGGTGCGCAGGACGGCCATGAGCCCGTAGTACAGGTTCAGGAAGGACTGCAGGTCCTCGAAGCGGTACGCCTCGCGGAGCTCGCCGGTGTCGGCGTACGGCAGCTCGACGCCGTTGCGCGCCGCGAGCTCGAAGGCCAGCTCCGGCTCCAGGGTGCCTTCGATGTGGAGGTGCAGTTCTGCTTTGGGGAGGGGCATCGAAGTATCGTACGGGTGTTTTACCGGCGTTTCGGAACCGGTACCCGCAGCAGATCGTGCGCGACGGTCAGCTCCCCCTCGAAGCCCGCGGCCCGTGCCTGCCGCTCGAACTCCTCCGGTTCCGGGTAGCGCTGGCTGAAGTGCGTGAGCACGAGATGCCGTACGCCCGCCTCCCGTGCCACGGCCGCCGCCTGCCCGGCGGTGAGGTGGCCGTGCTCATGCGCGAGGGCGGCGTCCTCGTCGAGGAAGGTCGACTCGATGACGAGCAGGTCGCAGCCCTCGGCGAGCGCGTGGACCCCGTCGCACAGCCGGGTGTCCATGACGAACGCGAACCGCTGGCCGCGCCGCACCTCGCTGACGTCCGCCAGCGTGACGCCGTTGAACGTGCCCTCCCGCTGCAGGCGCCCGACGTCCGGGCCGGTGATGCCGTGCGCCGCCAGCCGCCCGGGCAGCATGCGGTGGCCGTCGGGCTCGACGAGCCGGTAGCCGTAGGACTCGACGGGGTGGGAGAGCCGGCGCGCTTCGAGGGTGTACGAGGCCGTCACGGCGAGGACGCCGTCCGCGTCGACCGGTGCCTCGGTGAGCGCGACCGTCTCCCGGTAGGCCGTCGCGTACCGCAGCCGGTCGAAGAAGCGCTGCCCGGAGGCCGGGTAGTGCGCGCTGATCTGGTGCGGCACCCGGTCGAGGTTGATGCGCTGGACGACACCGGCCAGGCCCAGCGAGTGGTCCCCGTGGAAGTGGGTGACGCAGATCCGGTTCAGGTCGTGCGCGGCGACGCCCGCCCGCAGCATCTGGCGCTGCGTGCCCTCGCCGGGGTCGAAGAGCAGGCCCTCGCCGTCCCAGCGCAGCAGATAGCCGTTGTGGTTGCGCTGCCGGGTCGGCACCTGGCTGGCGGTGCCGAGGACCACCAATTCACGTACGGACACCGGTGGTTATCCGGGGGGCCACTGCATGCCGCGGCCGCCGAGGATGTGGGCGTGCACGTGGAAGACGGTCTGGCCGGCGCCTGCGCCCGTGTTGAAGACGATGCGGTAGCTCTCCAGCTTGTCCTCGTCGGCGATCTCCTGGGTCGCGAGCAGCAGGTCGGCGGCGAGGGCCGGTTCGGCGGCGGCGAGCGCGGCGGCGTTCGGGTAGTGGGCCCGGGGGATCACCAGGACGTGGGTGGGTGCCTGGGGGTTGATGTCCCGGAACGCGACGGTGGTTTCCGTTTCCCGGACGATCGTCGCCGGGACATGACCTTCGACGATCTTGCAGAACAGGCAGTCGTCCTGCGGCTCCCCTGGCATGTGCTCTCCTCAAGCCGGCCGATCGCGTACGGGGGCATCGTATCCAGGCCCTGTCCCCAGGGGGTCAGTCCAGGCTCGGCGGCGTCTTGGCGGGGGTCTCCGCGAGGGCCTCCAGAGCGATGCGGATCGCCTCGTCGAGCTGGGGGTCCCGGCCCGCCGCGTGGTCCTGCGGGCTCTGGATCACCTCCACGTCCGGGTCCACGCCGTGGTTCTCCACGCCCCACTCGTAACCCTCCAGCCAGAACGCGTACTTGGGCTGGGTGACGAGCGTGCCGTCGACCAGCCGGTAGCGGCTGTCGATGCCGATCACCCCGCCCCAGGTCCGCGTCCCGACGACCGGGCCGATGCCCAGGGCCTTGATCGCCGCGTTGACGATGTCGCCGTCGGAGCCGGAGAACTCGTTGGCCACGGCGACCACCGGACCGCGCGGCGCGTCCTGCGGGTAGCTGTAGGCGCGCATGCCGCGGGGCAGGGCCCAGCCGACGATGCGCCGCGCCAGCTTCTCCACCACGAGCTGGGAGGTGTGGCCGCCGCGGTTCTCCCGGACGTCGACGACCAGGCCCTCGCGGGCCACCTCGACGCGCAGGTCGCGGTGGATCTGGGCCCAGCCCGGGGCCTGCATGTCGGGGACGTGGAGGTAGCCGAGGCGGCCGCCGGAGCGCTCGTGGACGTGGGCACGGCGGTCCGCCACCCACGCGTGGTAGCGCAGGGGTTCCTCGTCGGCCGTCGGGACGACCACCGCGTGCCGCGCCTCACCGCCGCCGGCCGGGGAGACGGTCAGTTCGACGGGCTTGCCGGCCGTGCCGACGAGCAGCGGGCCGGGCCCGGTGACCGGGTCCACCGGGACGCCGCCCACCGCCACGATCGCGTCGCCCGCCCGCACCGCGACGCCGGGTGCGGCGAGCGGGGAGCGGGCGGCCGGGTCGGAGGTCTCCGTGGCCAGGATGCGGTCGATGCGCCAGCCGCCGTCCTCGTGCCGCGAGATGTCGGCGCCGAGCAGGCCCTGCCGGGGCCCGTGGCCGTGGCCGCCGCTCGGGACGACGTAGGCGTGGGAGGTGCCGAGCTCGCCCTGTACCTCCCACAGCAGGTCGACGAGGTCGTCGTGGGTGGCGATCCGCTCCAGCACGGGCCGGTAGCGGTCCAGGACGTCCGGCCAGTCGACGCCGCTCATGTCGGGCCGCCAGAAGTGGTCCCGCATGATGCGGCCGGTCTCCTCGTACATCTGCCGCCACTCGGCCGACGGGTCGACGGTCTGCCGGACCCGGGAGAGGTCGACCGTGACGTTCGTGTCGCTGTCGTCGTCGTTCGAGGCCCGCCGGTCGCTGGGGACCACCTTCAGCCGGCCGTCCGTCCACAGCAGGACCCGCTTGCCGTCACCGCTCACCGCGAAGTGGTCGGCGTCGGCGGCCAGATGCTCCAGGCGGTGCTGCGCGAGGTCGTAGCGCTCCAGCTCGGTCCGCGGGTCGGGATCGTCCGGAGTGGCCCGGGAGGAGCCGAGGACGCCCTGCACCGGGTGGCGCAGCCACAGCACGCCGTCCCGGGCCGCGCGCAGGTTGGAGTAGCGGGCGGCCTCGACCGGGAACGGCACGATCCGGTCGGCGAGGCCCTCCAGGTCGATGCGGGTGGCCGGGGCGCCCTCGCTGTCGGGGGTCTCGTCCTTGTCGGCCGTCTCGAAGGGCCGGCCGTGCCGCTGCGGCCCGAAGGGCGAGGGGGTCGTCGCGGCCAGCGTGATCAGGTGCGGGCGGTCGCCGACCACGAACGCCAGGTCGAAGACGTGCTCGTCGTAGACCGGGTCGAAGGAGCGGTTGGACAGGAACGCGAGGTGCTTGCCGTCGAGGGTGAAGGCGGGGGCGTAGTCCTGGAAGCGGAGCGGGGTCGCCTCGGTGACCGAGAGGTCGGTGGTGTTGGCGAGGCGGAGCTGGCGCAGCGGGCGCGGGCCGGGGTGGGACCAGGCGAGCCACGCCGAGTCGGGTGAGAAGACCAGGCCGGAGACGTCTCCGTCGTCGCTGCGGTCGATCTCGCGGACCTCGCCGGTCTCGCGCTCGACGAGCAGCACCCGGCCGTCGTGCGCGGCGACAGCGGCCCGGCTGCCGTCGGGTGCCATGGCGAGCCCGAGGACCCGGCCGAGCTGCCCGGCGGCGAGCCGGCGCGGAGTGGCGCCGGGAGCGAGGCCGGTGGCGGGCGCGAACTCCAGCGCGTCGTCGCCCTCCGCGTCCGTCACCCACACCACCCACTCCTCGCCCTCCGCCCGGAAGGTGCGCGGCAGCCGGGCCCGTACGCCGGGTGCGGCGGCCAGCGCGCGGGCCGGGCCCGAGCGGTGGGTGACCCAGTGCACGGCGCCGCGGACGGCGATCGCGCTGCCGCGCGCGGTGTGGTCGGGCGCGCCGGAGCCGAACCAGTGGGCGGCGTCCAGATGGAAGGGGTGCCGGCCGCCCCGCTGCCCGCCGAGCCGGATGTCGAGCCGGCGCGGCTCGGCCCCTTCCAGGTCGTCGAGGATCCACAGTTCACCGGCGGACGCGTAGACGACCCGGGTGCCGTCCCCGGCCGCGTGCCGGGCGTAGAAGCCGTCGATCGGGGTGTGCCGGCGCAGATCGGAGCCGTCGGCGAGGGAGGAGTACAGCGCTCCGGTGCCCTCGTGGTCGGAGAGGAAGGCGATGCGCTCCCCCGCCCACACCGGGAACTCGAGGTTCCCGTCCAGGTCCTCGTGCAGGCGTACGAACTCGCCCCGGCCCTCGCGGTCGATCCACAGCTTCCCGGCCGTCCCGCCCCGGTAGCGCTTCCACCAGGCCGCCTCCCGCCCCATCGGCGCGGACAGCAGCACGGTGCCCGGCCCGTACGCGACACCGCCGACGGGCCCGTACGGCAGCAGGTCCGACGGTCCGCCGTCGAGCGGGACGGCGTGCGCCCAGGAGCGGCGCAGGCTGGCCTGGCCGTGCGTGGTGATCGCCAGGACCCGGCCGTCGGGGGTCCAGCCGCGCACCTGGGTGCGCCAACTGCCCCAGTGCGTCAGCCGCTTGGCCGGTCCGCCGTCGACCGGCGCGATGTGCACCTCCGGGGCGCCGTCGCGGGCGGAGGTCCAGGCGACGGTCGTGCCGTCGGGCGAGATGCGCGGCGCGGAGACCGGCACGTCGTCGGCGCTGACCCGCCAGGCCCGGCCGCCGTCGAGGGGCGCGAGCCAGATGTCGTCCTCTGCGGCGAAGGTCACCAACTCGCCGTGCACATGCGGGAATCGAACATAGACGGAGGAGGCTGCGGAGGCCGGTGAGGCGGGCTGAGTCACCCGATCACCTTAAGCAGGTGCGGCTCGCGCAACCAGACCTTTCGATCACTTGCCCTCCACGGGCCAGCACTGCGGATCGCCCTTGCACCAGATGGTCTTGGTGACCGTCACGGTGACGGTGGCCCCCGGCTGCTGTCCGTTGGAGGGGATGTTGATGATGGGCGACGGCGTCGCGTTGCAGTTGCCGAGCCCGCTCACGTGGAACCAGACCTTGTTGCCGACCTTGGCGGTCAGATCACCGCGCACACAGGCCCCGTCGACGGCCCGCGTGACCTTGCCGGTGACGGTGATCTCCTGCCCGCCCTTGGTCTGCCCCTGGCAGTCGACGTTGGCGACGGTGGTCCGGCTCGCCGAGGGGGCCGGGCTCGACGCCTGGTTGTTGCTGCCGTAGTTGGCGGTACAGCTGAGCCACTGCACGTCCACATGCTGCGCCTTCAGCGCCGCTGTCGCGGTCTGGTCCGTCGTGTACGCCACCGCCGCGGCGCTCATTCCGTTGGGGTCGCACGCCACGGCCCCGCCCACGACTGCCACCGCACAGGCCGTCGCGGCCGCGACCCGCCGTCCCCGCGGCCGCCGCCAGATCTGCCTCAACGCCCCCATGGACGGCAGCCTGCCACCGGTCGCCGTCCGGCGGTAGAGCGCATACGGTCACAAAAGCGCCGGTGCGGCACGGGTCAGCCGCGCAGCAGCAGCCACTCCTGAAGTTCCACCAGGTTGCCCTCGGGGTCCTTGAGGTGGGCCACCCGCATCCGTTCGGTCATCGGGGACGGGCCGTGCAGGAGGGTGGCGCCGCGGGTGGTGATCTGCTCGCAGTAGGTGTCGAGGTCGTCGACGCGCAGGACCACCAGGGAGCGGTGGCCGGTCGCCGTGTCGCCCAGCTCGTTCAGGACCTCGGCCATCATCGACCGGTCCTGCAGGGCGATCCCCGCCGAGCCGGTGGCCGGGCTGAACTTCTCGTACGGCCCCTCGGCCGCGCCCGACTGCGGCTTGAGGCCGAGCACCTCGCAGTAGAAGCGGTAGCAGCCGGCGAAGTCGCTGACGAGGAGCCTGACCTGGGCAAGTTCCACGGTGTTCCCCCTGGGGCTTTCAGGACCAGCGGCCGGTACGGCCGAGGAGCAGAGCGGTCGCCGCGGTCCCCGCGGTCGATGTACGCAGCACGCTACGCCCGAGCCGGTACGCCCTCGCGCCCGCCTCCTCGAAGAGCGTCAACTCCTGCTCCGAGACACCCCCTTCGGGGCCCACGACCAGCACGATCTCACCCTCGGCGGGCAGGTCGGCGGTCGCCAGCGGCTCACTGGTGTACGCACGGTCCTCGTGGAGCACGGCGGCGAGGGCGGCTTTGGCCAGAAGTGCGGCAACCTGCTCGGTCGTTGCCGCGTCCGCGACCTCCGGGAAGCGCAGCCGGCGGGACTGCTTGCCCGCCTCACGGGCCGTGGCACGCCATTTGGCCAGCGCCTTCTGACCCCGCTCGCCCTTCCACCGGGTGATGCAGCGGGCCGCCGACCAGGGCACGATCGCGTCGACGCCGGTCTCGGTCATCGTCTCGACGGCCAGCTCGCCGCGATCCCCCTTGGGCAGGGCCTGCACGACGGTGATCCGGGGCGCGGGCTCGGGCTCGAACGGCAGCTCGGAGACTTCGACGAACAGCCGGTCCTTGCCCTCCGTCCGCACCACCGCACCGGCCGCGCCCCGGCCCCGGCCGTCCGTCAGCACCACGCCCTCGCCGGGCTGCAGCCGCCGTACGGACACCGCGTGGCGGCCCTCGGGGCCGTCCAGCCCGACGACCTCCCCGGCGGTGACGCCCTCCAGCGACGCGATCACGAACACGGGTGCGGTCATCGCATGTCCCCCTTGGCCGACAACGCTGTCCTGGCCGCGTCGAGCTCGGCGGCGAGGACCTCCACCAGCCGGCCGGCCGGAAGCTCCCGCGCCATGCGGTGGCCCTGCCCCGCCCACAGGGCCATGCCCTGCGCGTCGCCGGACGCGGCGGCCTTCTTGCGCAGCGGCGCCGTGAGGTGGTGGATCTCCGGGTAGGCGGCGGGGGCGTACGGGCCGTGCTCGCGCATGAAGCGGTTGACCAGGCCGCGGGCCGGGCGGCCGCTGAACGCGCGCGTCAACTCCGTACGTACGAACAGGGGGTTGGTCAGCGCCTGCTTGTGGACGGCGGTGGCGCCGGACTCCGGGGTGGCGAGGAACGCCGTGCCGAGCTGGGCCGCGCTCGCGCCCGCCGCCAGCACCCCGGCGATCTGCCCGCCGCGCATGATGCCGCCGGCGGCGACGATCGGGATGCTCACGGTCTCGCGCACCTGGGCGACGAGGGAGAGCAGGCCGACACCGGCGCCGTTGTTCTCCGGGGCGTCCCGGTGGGTGCCCTGGTGGCCGCCGGCCTCCACGCCCTGCGCGATCACCGCGTCCGCGCCCGCGTGCTCCACCGCCAGGGCCTCCTCCGCGGTCGTCGCGGCGACCAGGGTGAAGGTGCCGGCGCGGTGCAGGGAGTCGATCACCTCGCGGCTCGGCACGCCGAAGTGGAAGGAGACCACCGGCACGGGGTTGTCGAGCAGCACCGCGAGCTTGGCGTCGAAGCCGTCGTCGCGGCCGCTGTCCGGGTCGCCGAGCTCCGTCTCGTACCAGGCGGCCTCACCGGCCAGCTGGTGGGCGTAGATCTCGATCGCGCCGGGGTCGGCGTGGTCGGGCTGCGGCAGGAACAGGTTCACGCCGAAGGGGCGGGTGGTCAGCCCGCGCAGTTGCTTGATCTCCTGGTACATGCCGTCGGCCGTCTTGTACCCGGCGGCCAGGAATCCCAGCCCGCCCGCCTCGGACACGGCCTGCGCGAGATGGGGCACGGAGACGCCGCCCGCCATGGGGGCCTGCACGATCGGATGAGGGAAGAGATCGGTCAGCGCGGAGGACATGACGGCATGTTGTCACGTCCTCCGAACAAGTCCGAATCCACCCGTCCCCTCCGTGCGGGCCGCCCGTGCCCTGCGGACGGGCGGCCGTGACGGGTGGGGCCCGGCGGCCGCCGAACGCGTCCTCCGGGACCCCCGGCAGCCCGCCCACCTCGCGTCAGCGGCCGTTGAACGCGTCCTTCAGGCGCGAGAACAACCCCTGCTGGCCCGGCTGGAACTGCCCCTGCGGGCGCTCCTCGCCGCGCAGCTTGGCCAGTTCGCGCAGCAGCCGCTCCTGGTCGGGGTCGAGCTTGTTCGGGGTCTGGACCTCGACGTGCACGATGAGGTCGCCGCGCCCGCCGCCCCGCAGGTGCGTCACGCCCCGGCCGTGCAGGGGGATCGACTGGCCGGACTGGGTGCCGGGCCGGATGTCGACCTCCTCCATGCCGTCCAGCGTCTCCAGCGGCACCTTGGTGCCGAGGGCCGCCGCGGTCATCGGGATCGTCACCGTGCAGTGCAGGTCGTCGCCGCGCCGCTGGAACGTCGAGTGCGGCAGCTCGTGGATCTCGACGTAGAGATCGCCGGCCGGGCCGCCGCCGGGGCCGACCTCGCCCTCGCCCGCGAGCTGGATGCGGGTGCCGTTGTCCACACCGGCCGGGATCTTGACCGTGAGGGTACGGCGGGAACGCACCCGGCCGTCGCCCGCGCACTCCGGGCAGGGGCTGGGCACCACGGTGCCGAAGCCCTGGCACTGCGGGCACGGCCGCGAGGTCATGACCTGGCCCAGGAAGGACCGGGTGACCTGCGAGACCTCACCGCGGCCACGGCACATGTCGCAGGTCTGGGCGGTGGTGCCCGGCGCCGCGCCCTCCCCGTTGCAGGTGGAGCAGACGATCGCCGTGTCGACCTGGATGTCCTTGGTCGTGCCGAAGGCCGCCTCGTCGAGCTCGATCTCCAGCCGGATCATGGCGTCCTGGCCGCGGCGGGTGCGCGAGCGCGGACCGCGCTGCGACGCCGTGCCGAAGAAGGCGTCCATGATGTCGGAGAAGTTGCCGAAGCCACCCGCGCCGAAGCCGCCCGCACCGCCGCCCTGGGCCTGCGAGAGGGGGTCGCCACCGAGGTCGTAGACCTGCTTCTTCTGCGGGTCCGACAGCACCTCGTAGGCGGCGTTGATCTCCTTGAACCGCTCCTGGGTCTTCGGGTCCGGGTTGACGTCCGGGTGCAGCTCGCGCGCGAGCCGCCGGAAGGCCTTCTTGATCTCTTCCTGCGACGCGTCGCGGCGCACGCCTAGAACGGCGTAGTAGTCCGTGGCCACTTACGACTCCGCCAGGATCTGTCCGACGTACCGTGCCACTGCGCGTACCGCTCCCATCGTTCCCGGGTAGTCCATGCGGGTCGGTCCGACCACGCCGAGCTTGGCGACTGCCTCGCCGCCCGAACCGTAGCCCACCGACACCACAGAAGTGGAGTTGAGTCCCTCGTAGGCGTTCTCATGACCGATGCGTACGGTCATGCCCGAATCTCCGGCCTCCCCCAGCAACTTGAGGAGCACGACCTGCTCCTCCAGCGCCTCGAGCACGGGGCGGATGGTGAGGGGGAAGTCATGTCCGAAGCGCGTGAGATTGGCGGTGCCGCCGATCATCAGCCGCTCCTCGTTCTCCTCGACGAGTGTCTCCAGGAGGGTGGAGAGCACCATCGAGACCGTACCCCGGTCCTCGACGTCGAAGCCCTCGGGCAGGTCCTCGACCAGTCGCGGGACGTCCGCGAAGCGGCGGCCCGCGACCTTGCTGTTGAGCCGCGCCCGCAGATCCGCGAGCGAGGCCTCCCCGAACGGCGCCGGGCAGTCGACCATGCGCTGCTCGACCCGGCCGGTGTCGGTGATCAGCACGAGCATCACGCGCGCCGGCGCGAGCGAGAGCAGCTCCACGTGCCGCACCGTCGAGCGGGTCAGCGAGGGGTACTGCACGACGGCGACCTGCCGGGTCAGCTGCGCGAGCAGCCGCACGGTCCGCGCCACCACGTCGTCCAGGTCGACCGCCCCGTCGAGGAAGTTCTGGATGGCCCGCCGCTCGGGCCCGGTCATCGGCTTGACGCCGGCGAGCTTGTCGACGAAGAGCCGGTAGCCCTTGTCGGTCGGGATGCGCCCGGCGCTGGTGTGCGGCTGGGCGATGTAGCCCTCGTCCTCCAGGGCCGCCATGTCGTTGCGCACGGTGGCCGGGGAGACGCCGAGGCTGTGCCGCTCGGTCAGGGCCTTGGAGCCCACCGGCTCCTCGGTGCCGACGTAGTCCTGGACGATGGCACGCAGTACCTGGAGTCGTCGTTCACTCAGCATCGCGCACACCTCCAGAAAGTCGTCCCCGGGCGCTTCGCCTGGCACTCTGTCCATCCGAGTGCCAGAGTTCCCCGGCCCAGTGTACGGCGGTGGGGTACGCCCCGGGCAAGGCAGTCCCTGCCGGACCGGCCCGTACCGCTAGCGTCGCGGTATGACGGTGACTTGGGAAGAGCTCGGGTGGGAGCGGGTGGCGGCCGGGGTCGGGCGCCGCCGTCTGCCGCGCTGGGACTGCACGGCGGGCCTGGTCGTCGGCGAGGGCACGGCGCTCCTGATCGACGCGGGCTCCAGCCTCGCGGAGGGCACGCGGCTGCGCACCGAGGCACAACGGCTCACCGGTCACCGTGTGACCCATCTCGCCCTGACGCATCCGCACTTCGACCATGTCTTCGGGGCGGCGGCGTTCGCGGGCACGCAGACGTACGGCGCGGTGGGCATGGACACCCTGTTCGGGGCACGGCACGCGCGCGAGGAGCTGCGCTCGGACGCGGTGGGCAACGGTCTGGACGCGCAGGCGGCGGAGGAGGCCGTGGACGCGCTGACCGGTCCCCGGCACCATGTCTCCGGCGAGTGGACCCTCGACCTGGGCGGCGGCCGGCAGGTTCTGCTGGCGAACGTGGGTCCCGGCCACACCGCCCACGACCTGGCGGTGCTGGTGCCCGGCTCGCCGGAGGTGGTCTTCTGCGGCGACCTGGTCGAGGAGTCCGGCGAGCCGCAGGCCGGTCCCGACGCCGTACCGTCGCACTGGCCCGCCGCGCTCGACCGGCTGCTCGCGCTGGGCGGCGAGGACGCGCTGTACGTGCCCGGTCACGGAGCGGTGGTGGACGCGCGCTTCGTGCGGGCTCAGCGGGACGAGCTTGCGGCGCGTTTCGGCGTGTCGTGACCGCCGGCGGGCCGGTTCTCCTATCGTCGTCCGAATGCGCCAGTACTCCGCCGACCTCACCCCTCCGTGGAAGAAGTCCAAGCCGGTCCCGGAGGTGGCGGCCGAGCCGGGGCTGGTGGTCGAGGAACCCGGCACCGGTTTCTGCGGCGCGGTGATCCGCTGCGAGGCGGGCACGGTGACGCTGGAGGACCGCTTCGGCAAGCACCGGGTGTTCCCGCTGGAGCCGCGGGGGTTCCTGCTGGAGGGCCGGGTGGTGACGCTCGTGCGCCCGTCCGGCGCGGCTCCGGTGCGTCCCGCCCGTACCGCGTCCGGTTCGGTGGCCGTCCCCGGCGCACGCGCGCGGGTGGCGCGCGCCGGGCGCATCTACGTCGAGGGCCGGCACGACGCGGAGCTGGTCGAGAAGGTGTGGGGCGACGACCTGCGCGTCGAGGGCGTGGTCGTGGAGTACCTCGGGGGCGTCGACGACCTGCCGTCGATCGTGGCCGAGTTCGACCCCGGCCCGGACGCGCGGCTCGGCGTCCTGGTCGACCATCTGGTGCCGGGGACGAAGGAGTGGCGCATCGCCGCGTCGGTGACCGGTGAGCACGCGCTGGTGGTGGGCCACCCGTACATCGACATCTGGGAGGCGGTGAAGCCGGCCTCCCTCGGCATCGAGGCGTGGCCGCGCGTCCCGCACGGGCAGGACTGGAAGACGGGCGTGTGCCGCGCGCTGGGCTGGCCGCCGGAGAACACCGGGGCCGTGTGGCAGGCGATCCTGAAGCGGGTCGGCTCCTACAAGGACCTGGAGCCGGAGCTGCTGGGACGGGTGGAGGAACTGATCGACTTCGTCACCGGGTAGCGGTGAGGTTCGATGCCGGGGGGGCGTCCCGAACTCACCGGCGTCGTCTCCCCGACCCGCCGGCCCCGTGAGCAGGACGCGCTCGCCCGGGTGATCAGTCCACCAGGTCCCTGACCACCGCGTCCGCCAGCAGCCGGCCGCGCAGCGTCAGCACGGCCCGGCCCTCCTCGTACGGGCCCCGCTGCAGCAGTTCGTCCGCGAGCGCGCGGCGTGCGGCCGCGAGCCCCTCCGGCCTCAGCAGGTCCAGCGGCGCCCCCTCCCGCAGCCGCAGCTCCAGCAGGATCCGCTCCACCCGTCGGTCCTCCTCCGACAGCAGCTCGCGCCCCGCCCCCGGGGACCGGCCCTGCGCCAGTGCCGCCGCGTACGCGCCGGGGTGCTTCACGTTCCACCAGCGCACCCCGCCGACGTGCGAGTGCGCGCCGGGGCCCGCGCCCCACCAGTCGGCACCGCGCCAGTACAGCTCGTTGTGCAGGCAGCGGGCCTCGGCGGTGGTGGCCCAGTTGGAGACCTCGTACCAGTCGAAACCGGCCGCGGACAGCACGTCCTCCGCGATCAGGTACCGGTCCGCGTGGACGTCGTCGTCCGTCGTCGGGATCTCGCCGCGGCGGATGCGCCGGGCCAGCCGGGTGCCCTCCTCGACGATCAGGGCGTACGCCGACACATGGTCCGGGCCCGCGCCGATCGCCGCCCGCAGCGTCGCCCGCCAGTCGTCGTCCGACTCCCCCGGGGTGCCGTAGATCAGGTCCAGGTTGACGTGCTCGAAGCCGGCCGCGCGGGCCTCGGCCACGCACGCCTCGGGGCGGCCCGGGGTGTGGGTGCGGTCCAGGATCCTCAGCACGTGCTGCCGCGCGCTCTGCATGCCGAAGGAGATGCGGTTGAAGCCGCCCTCGCGCAGGGCCGCCAGATAGGCCGGGTCGACCGACTCCGGGTTCGCCTCCGTGGTGATCTCGGCGTCCGGCGCGAGGCCGAACTCGTCGCGGATCGCGCCCAGCATCCGTACGAGATCGCCCGCGTCCAGCAGCGTGGGCGTGCCGCCGCCCACGAAGACGGTGCGCACCGGGCGCGGGTCGTCGCCGAGGACCTTGCGGGCCAGGCGGACCTCGTCGGCCAGGATGTCCGCGTAGTGGTCACGGGAGGCGAGGACGCCGCCCGTGCCGCGCAGCTCGGTGGCGGTGTAGGTGTTGAAGTCGCAGTAGCCGCAGCGGGTCGCGCAGTACGGGACGTGCAGGTAGAACCCGAGGGGGCGGTCGGCGGCAGCGGTGAGCGCGGACGCGGGGAGGGCGCCGTCGGCGGGGACCGGCTCGCCGTCGGGAAGGGCGGAAGGCATGCCCTCCATTGTCCAGTACCGCGGGCGGGAGCTACTCCGCCTGCAGCACCAGCAGCGCCAGGTCGTCCTCCGGCGGCCTCCCGCCGAACTCGTGCACGAGCCGGCGGATGCGCTCCGCGATCAGCTGGGCGCTCAGGCCCGCGCACCCGGCGAGGGCGTCCGCGAGCCCGTCGGCGTCGTCGAACATGCGGGAGCCGTCGCGGCGTTCGGTCACTCCGTCCGTGACGCACAGCAGGCTGTCGCCGGGCCGCAGCTCGAAGGTCTCGCTGGTGTAGGTCTCGTCCTCGACGACCCCGAGGAGGGTCTGCGGACGCGCGGCCGTACGGACGTCCCCGTGCGGGCCGAGCAGCAGCGGGAGCGGGTGCCCGGCGGAGGCGAGGGTGCAGCGGACACCGCCGTCGAAGGGCGCCAGCTCGCCGTAGAGGAGCGACAGGAAGCGGGTCTGCGGTCCGTCGCCGGGGGCGGGCGGCCTGACCAGGGCGCGGGCGGCGGCGTCCGCGGCCTCGGTGGCGTCGTCGAGGAGCAGCCGGTTGAGGCGGTCGAGGACGTCCGCGACGCGGTAGCCCTCACGCGCGAGCAGGCGCAGCCAGGGGCGGGCCAGTCCGATGACGACGGCGGCCTCCGGGCCCTTGCCCTGGACGTCGCCGACGGCGAAGCACCAGCGGCCGTCGCCGGCCGGGAAGAGGTCGTAGAAGTCGCCGCTGGGGCCGCCCTGGTCGCACGGCTCGTAGACGAGGGCGCTGCGCACGCCGGGGATCTCGGCGACGGCGGCGGGCAGCAGCCCGCGCTGGAGCACCTGGCTGATGGTCGCCTGCCGGGCGTACTGGCGTGCCGCGCCGATGGCGAGCGCCACCCGGCGGCTGAGGTCCTCGATCAGCCCGGTGACCTCGTCGGGGAAGCGCAGCAGCCCGGCCCGTCCGATGACGAGCGTGCCGAGCGGGCGGCCGCCCGCGATCAGGCGGTAGGCGAGTGCCGTGCCGTGCTCGTCGCGCACCCCGAGCGCCTCCCCGGGCCAGGGGTGCGGTACGGGTCCGGACCGTAACGGGCCGGCCGGGTGGGGAGGGTCCTTCTCCAGCGAGCGGCGCAGTTCCTCGATGCGGTTCTCGCTGCCGTGCCAGACACGGGCGAGCCGGGGCCCGGCCCCCGCCGTGCCGTCGGCCCAGCCGCGGCCCATGGCCTCGTCCTCCAGCCACACCGCGCACCAGTCCGCGAGCCGCGGCACGATCAGCTGCCCGGCGAGCGCGGCGACCAGGTTCTCGTCGAGCTGCCCGGCGAGCAGGTCGGAGGCCTCGGCGAGAAAGGACAGGGCGCCCCGGTGGAGCCAGTCCCGGTCGCGCTCGGCGCGCTGCGGGTCGGGCGCGAGGATCTCCGCGGCGCGCAGCCCGCGCTCCAGGGCGAGCCGGCCGTCGTACGCCTCCGCGCCCGCGGCCGTGCGCGCCTCGGCGGTCAGCCGCGCCCACACCGTCTTGGTGCCCCTGCGGAAGGTGACGCCCCAGGATTCGGCGAGCGAGGCGACCAGGCGCAGTCCGCGGCCGTACTCCGGTGTCTCGTACGGCACCTCGCTCTGCGCGTCGCGGGGCGCGCGGGAGGGGTGGTGGTCGGCGACCTCCACGACCACCGCCCCGGTGTCCTGTTCCAGCCGGCACTCCAGCACGACCTCGGTGCCCGCGTGCACGACGGCGTTGGTGACGAGTTCGCTGGCGACGAGCACGGTGTCGTCGACGAGACGGTCGGTGAGGAGGTCGGCGCCGGGCAGACGGGCCTCGGCCCACTCCGCGGCCGCGGCACGCACGAGCGCGCGGGCCGATCCGGGCGCGAGGGGGCTTCCGGGGAGGGTCGTGCCCGTCCGCGCGCAGGATTCCGCGCCCTCGTGTGCGCTCGTGCACCCAGGCGCCGGCGCCCCGCAGGCACAGGGAGCGGTGTCCCGTTGCGTCGGAATGGCCCCCATGGACAGCTCCCCGAACGGTTCGGACGAATACGCCTCAGTCGATGCCGACAGAGTGACAGACTGACCACGCCCATAAGCGCCGAGTTACCGAAGTGGGCCGCCATGAGTGAGAACAGTGCTACACGTGCGCTCGAAGACGGACAAAAAGCGGCACAAGTCCGAGCATCCGAGCTGCGCCCGCTGCTCGCCGCGATGACCGCGGCCCGGGACGGTGACTTCAGGAAGGTGCCCGAGACCGGTCACGGCATCGTGGCCGAACTCACGGCGGCCTTCAACCAGATCGTGGACCGCAGCACGCATTTCAACGGGGAAGTGCAGCGCGTGAAGCGGGAGTTGGTGCGCCACGGGCGGCTCGACGAGCGGGTTTCGGCCAGTCCGGGCCAGGGCGCGTGGACGTCGCGGGTCAACGACGTCAACCAGATCCTGGACGCCCTGGTGGCCCCGGCGGCCAACGCCACGCGGGTGCTGGACGCGGTGGCGGGCGGTGACCTCACCCAGCGGGTCGACCTGCACGACGGCAGCCGGCAGTTACGGGGTGACCTGCGCCGGCTGGGCCGTGCCGTGAACAAGATGGTCGACCAGCTCTCGCTGTTCACGGGCGAGGTGACCCGGGTCGCGCGGGAGGTGGGCACCGAGGGGCGGCTCGGCGGACGCGCCAAGGTGACCGGGCTGTCGGGCAGTTGGCGGGCCGTGACCGAGGCCGTCAACACGATGGCGTCCCGGCTGACCGCCCAGGTGCGTGACATCGCCGTGGTGACGACGGCGGTGGCCCGCGGCGACCTGACCCGTACGGTCACCGTCGAGGCGACCGGCGAGCTGCTCGAACTGAAGCTGACGGTGAACACGATGGTCGACCAGCTGTCCGCCTTCGCCGACGAGGTGACCAGGGTCGCCCGCGAGGTCGGCACCGAGGGTCAGCTCGGC
Source organism: Streptomyces sp. NPDC101225 (assembly GCF_044767585.1). Classification (NCBI taxonomy): domain Bacteria; kingdom Bacillati; phylum Actinomycetota; class Actinomycetes; order Kitasatosporales; family Streptomycetaceae; genus Streptomyces; species Streptomyces sp. NPDC101225. Next base: position 88,196 of record NZ_JBIWOE010000003.1, on the reverse strand, counting down.
GGCCGGGCCCAGGTGCGGGGCGTGTCGGGCGTGTGGAAGGACCTCACCGACAACGTCAACTTCATGGCCTCGAACCTGACCTCGCAGGTGCGCAACATCGCCCAGGTCACCACCGCCGTCGCCAACGGCGACCTGAGCCAGAAGATCACCGTCGACGCCCAGGGCGAGATCCTGGAGCTGAAGTCGACGATCAACACGATGGTCGACCAGCTCTCCGCCTTCGCCGACGAGGTCACCCGCGTCGCCCGCGAGGTCGGCACCGAGGGCAACCTCGGCGGCCGGGCCCAGGTGCGCGGCGTCTCCGGCGTCTGGAAGGACCTCACCGACAACGTCAACTTCATGGCGGACAACCTGACCTCGCAGGTCCGCAACATCGCGCTGGTCTCCACCGCCGTCGCCCAGGGCGACCTGGGCAAGAAGATCACGGTCGAGGCGAAGGGCGAGATCCTGGAGCTGAAGTCGACGATCAACACGATGGTCGACCAGCTCTCCGCCTTCGCCGACGAGGTCACCCGCGTCGCCCGCGAGGTCG